>CBFGQM010000185.1:0-10321 GCA_965650905.1 uncultured Streptomyces sp.
TCGTCGTGGCCGGCTGGGCAGGCCGCGGGGGCGGAGGACTCGGCCATGGGGCGGTTCATCTCGAAGGTGTCGCCGCAGGTCCGGCAGCGGTATTCGTAGCGAGGCATGCGCACAGGTTAGCGGGCGGTGCCGCCTTTGCCCCGCGGCAGAGCCCTCGCGCGCGCACCCGCCCGGAGCCGCCGCTCGCGTTCGGCCTGTTCGGGGTGGCGGGCCTGCCAGTACGGGTTGTCGTGCGGCAGGGCCGAGCCGACACGGCCGTACATGCCGAAGACCATCAGGAGTACGCCGACCACAAAGCTGAACAGCACGTTCTGGATCCGGAACGCGAGGAAATTGAGGCCCGTGTCGAGGAGGGCCAGGTTCATGAAGCCGCTGAGGATGAAGAGGACTCCGAGGAGCATGTTGAGGGTCGAGGCGAAGTTCCCGCCGATGACCATGCCGACGAAGAGCAGCAGCCCGACGCAGATCGAGAGCACGCTGAGCGCGCCGTTGGTGTTCAGCCCGGCGACCGTGTCACCGCCGGTGTCGAAGAAGCCGACCAGGTCGGTCAGGCCCAGGATGCCGAAGGCGAGCAGTACGAGACCCATCAGGCCCGCGCCGATCCGGTAGACGGTGCTGAGGCGGTGGTCGATGGGCAGGTGCTCGTCGAGCCTGATCCGCAGCCCGATCCGCAGCCCGGTCCCGGGACGTGGCAGGTGCGTGGGCATGTCCGCCTCCTGTGGTGCGAGCGGAGGCCGTACGGAAGGGTTCCGTCAGCACGGAGCTGTTCTTTCAGGGTCCGCCTGTGACGAGCCGACCGCCAACCCCGGAACCCGGGGCGCTGCGGGCCCGGCATGGGCACCGTCAGCTTCCCGCCCCGCGCTCCTCACGAATCCGGGCCACCACGCGGGCCACCGTCCGGCGGACGGCCTCAGTCTCGGTGAGGAAGTGCCAGTAGTCGGGGTGGCGCCCGTTGAGTGTGCCGATCGCGCGCTCCAGGCGGGCCACCGAGTCGTCGAGGGGTCGGGCGTGACGCGGGTCGGGCGTGCTGCGGCCGGCCATCGCCAGGCGCTGGGCGTCCCGGATCGCGAAGCGGGTGCGGTCGGTCTCCTGCTGGGGGTCCTTCGACACCTCGTTCAGCCGCCGCAGCCGGTCACCGGCCGCGGACACGGCCTCGTCCGTCGTGTTCAGCAGCGCCCGCACCGTCGACAGCAGCGCGGTCGCGTCCGCCCAGCGCTGCTCGTCGCGGGCCGAACGGGCCTCGGCCAGCTTCCGCTCGGCCTGCCGTACCGTCTCCGCGGCCTCGTCCGGTACGTGCTGCAGGTCCTGCCAGCATGCGGCCGTGAACCGGCGCCGCAGCTCGCTCAGCACCGGCTCGACCTTCTCCGAACGCGTGGTGAGGGCCTGGGCGCGGGTGCGCAGCGAGACGAGGCGGCGGTCGATCTCGGCGGCCCGCTCCGGCAGCCGCTCGGCCTTGGCGCGCACCGCCTCGGCGTCCCGAGCGACCCGGTCGGCGCGCTCCAGCGTCTCGGGTACGCCGTGCTGCCCCGCGCCTTGGTTGAGCTTGGTCAGCTCGGGGGCGAGGGCGGCGAGCCGGGCGGCCAGGTCGTCGGCCTTGAGCCCCGCTCCCCTTACCGCGTCCAGGGCGTTGGACGCGGCGAGCAGGGCCTGGCGAGCGCGCTCGACGGCCGGGGCGAGCCGGGCCAGCTGGGTCTCGGCCTTGCCGAGCAGCGGGCCGAGTCCGTCGGTGAACCGGTCCAGCTCCTGCTTGACGCGGCCCAGCTCGTCCTTGGCCCGGGTCAGCTCCGTGCGCGCGTGGGCGGCCACTGATGCCTCGAGGTCGTCACGGTCGAGGTCGTGGGCGTCGACCGCATTGATGTACGCGTGACTGACCTCGTCGATACGACGGCCCAGCGCATCGAAATCGGACACCGCGCGTCGGGCGGCGGGGGAGGCGTCGACGGCCGTGATGGTCTCGATCGAGATCCGCAGGTCGCGCTGCGCGGTGTCGAGTTCGTAGAACGCGGCCGCGGCGGCGTCCTTCGCCGCCTGCGCCTCGGCCCGCTGACTCTCGGAGCGCCCGCCGAACCACCGCCGCGTGCCGCCGCCGGCGAAGGCGGCGGGCAGGGCGAGGGCGACCAGCGGGAGAGGAAGGAGCACCAGGGCCAGCAGATCACGGGCGACTGGGCGCGTCTTCGCGGAACTTGTGGATCTTGTGGACCCCGCGGGATTCGCGGACCCTGCGGGATTCGCGGACCCCGCGGGCCCGAAATCGGCACGGTGGCGAGGTAGTTGCTGTGCGCATGGCACAAACGGCGTGTACGGCTGCGAAGGTGTCGCCGTCACATCCCTCTCCCGTGCTGTGGTCCGCCCTGCCCGGTGTCATTCTCCCACCAGGTAAGGACGAACACACGGGCCGGTTAGTTCGCCATACGCACCGTGACCTTTCCGTCCTGCGGGCGGGCGGACACCAGCGGACACCACAGGGGAGCCGAGCTGGTCGCGCGGGACGGACAGGCCGCGTCGCTCGGCAGCGATACGGGTTTGCGGGGCACTGCCCCGGGCAATGTAGGCTGTCGACTCGTCCGGGCACGTAGCTCAGCGGTAGAGCGCCGCCCTTACAAGGCGGATGTCGGCGGTTCGAAACCGTCCGTGCCCACCCGTTCCAGGACACGAACAAGGCCCAGGTCAGCGGGTGTGAAACCGAGACCTGGGCCTTGATCTTTCTCCAGGTGCGCGGCACTGCTCCGATGGAGTCGTTGCGTCGCCGCGTCACGTCGGTCCCGCCGGGGCCTCACGAGGTCCCTCTTCCGCCTTGTGCGCATGCTTCAGGCTCATCCGCGCGTCCACCCTCTCCGCGCCCGCGACCTCGGCCCAGAAGCGGTGGCAGGTCACGAAGACCGCCAGCTCGCGCTCACGCTCGCGGAGTTTCTCCACCTCGGCCTGCTCGTCGGCACTCCAGCCGGGTGACGCGTGGCGCTCCACCCTGCGCCAACCGGTGTCGTCGCTGAAGCCGTCCAAAGGCTCGACCGACCAGGGGAGCCGCTTCAGCAGGACCAGGAGCTCGGCCCGGACCTGATGCAGCTCCTCCTGACCGGCCAGGAGGTCACTCGGGAAGTCATAGGTCGTAGCCACGCCGCAATGCTACGCCTGTTCGAATTTGGGAGGCGAGTTCCGGGTCGTGTTGGACACGGCCGGGCCCACCCCGACGTACGAGGGCACCAGATCAACCGGCCCGGAGGCGGGAGTTCGACATGCTCCCGGCAGGGCCGCGGCCGCAGGGCGCGCCGATGCGGTGGTGCCCCGACGCCGTGGACGTCCGCCGGACAGCACCAGCGGGGCGCCGGCGTGCGCGACACTGGACGCATGTGCCGCAGTATCAAGACCCTTCGCCCACCCGTACTCCCCGAAGAGGCCACCGAGGAGGACATCCGAGCCGCCGCGCTCCAGTACGTCCGCAAGGTCTCCGGCTTCCGTGCCCCGGCCGCTCACAACCGGGAGGTGTTCGACCGGGCCGTCGACGCGATCGCGGACGCGACCGCCGACCTGCTGGACGGGCTCCAGGTGCGGGGCCAGGGGGCGGGACAGGCGGCTGCCCGCCGCGCGGGGTGACCGCGCAAGCCCGGCGACCGAGCCGGTTCACGCTCCGGCCGACCCCGGTGGGTGACTGCGGCAGTTGGAGGCGCGCCCGTTGAAGTGCCTTGAGGCCCTTCAGGGTCCCGCCAGGGGGCGCCGTATCAGGTATGCCGCCCCCGCGCCCGCCGCGAACAGCGCCACCAGTGACACGGCCGCGGCGAGCCACGTCGCGCCCAGCCACTGGCCGCCGAAGTAGCCGAGGGCGACGCTGTACGCGGCCCAGGCGAGGCCCGCGAGGACGGACCAGGGCAGGAACTCGCGGACGCGGCGGTGGGCGGCGCCCGCGCCCAGCGAGACGACCGAGCGGCCCGCGGGCGCGAAGCGGGCGATGACGACGAGGACACCGCCGCCGTGCGAGAGGGCCGCGCCGAGCCGTTCCTGCGCCTCGGCCAGGCGGCGGGAGCGGGCGATGGCCTGGTCCAGACGCTTGCCGCCGCGCCAGGCCAGCCGGTACGCGACCAGGTCGCCGAGGACGGACGCGGTGGCCGCGCAGAGGATAAGCGACAGGATGTCGGGCACATGGCCTACGGACATCTGGCCGGTCGCCGCGCCGGTACCGGCCGCGGCCGCCGTCGCCGCCGTGATGACGAGGATCCCGCTCGGCAATACCGGCAGGAACACGTCGAACAGGACGGACAGGGCCACCACGGCGTAGACCCATGGGCTGCCGGTCAGCGACCCCACACTCTCAAGCACCAAGACTCCCTGTGTCTCCCCCCGTAGGCCCGACCCGTGCCGTGCTGTGCCGCGATGTCGCGGGGGAGCGCAGGAGCGGCCTGTAACAGCCATACAGCGTACGCCTAGGGCCGGACGGGAGATCCACAGGGGGATCGTCTGATTGCCACATCATGTTCACCAAGACGACGGCGCCCGTCCCCAGTGCGACAGGAGCGGGCGCCGTTCTCACGCAGGCGTGCGGGCCGTGGGGCCGTACCGGGTGAAAGGGGGCAGGCGGGCAGGCGGCAGGCGGGCAGGCGTGAGAGTACGTCAGGCCGCGGCAGGTTCCGAGCCGCGCCCGCCCTCGGTGGCCGTGGACGTGCGGCGCGTGAACAGCCGGTCAAGGCCGAACGCGCCCGAGCCGGTGAAGACCAGCAGGAACATCGACCAGCAGTACATCGCCGCGCCCTCGCCGTCGTTCTCGACCGGCCACAGCCCCTGGGGCTGGTGGACCTTGAAGTACGCGTACGCCATCGCGCCCGACGCTATGAACGCGGCGAAGCGCGTGCCGAGGCCGAGCAGGACCAGGCTGCCGCCGACGAGCTCGATGACGGCCGCGTACCAGTCCGGCCAGGCGCCCGTTCCGACGGTGGCACCCTTGCCGTCCACACCGCCGAGGACACCAAGGAGCGCCATGGCGCCATGGCACGCGAAGAGGAGGCCGATGACGATGCGGAACAGCCCGATGGCGTACGGCTGGGCGCTGTTGAGACGTCCGGTCATGGTTGGGGGAGCTCCTTCGGTTTGGTGCGGTCCCATGGGACCGATCTTGGGGACGTGAACCGAGCGGGTGATCAAGGTTAGGTTGACCTATTCTATACTTGCAAGTTCAACTTCTTGCCAGGGTTCAGGCCCCCTTCCGGATGTCGTCGCCGCTACGGCCGTCCGCAGCACCGCCCGCGCCACGGCGTCGGTGTCCGAAAGCGTGACCGAGTCCACCCCCGGCCTCGCCCCGGCTGCGGTCACCCAGTGCACGCCCTCCGTGGGCACTCCGAGCGCGAACCGCCTTGGATGCGCGAGGCCCTGGCGGTCTATGAGGCGATACGGGCGTGGTGTTACGTCCAGCCATCAGGTTTCGTAACCGTCCACCGTGTGCGGCCGGCACCGGCCCGTCTTGAGCAGCTGCGCGAGTAGTTCGTCGGCGGTCCGCCGCAGGTCCGGCTCCGGCAGCCGCGCCTCGACGAGGGTGATCGCTCTGACGGTCGAACCGGGCACGTCGGGGGAGTGCGCCAGCCAGGCCCCGCCCTCGGCACGCACCTCCAGCCGGGGGCCGAGCACATCCAGGACGCCCGCCTCGATCAGTGCGGCCATCTCCTCTATACGGCGCCGGGGCGGGCCGATCGACAGGGACGCGTTGAGCGGCGTGTACCAGCGATCCAGGTGGTCCCGTCGCGAGGCGCCCGTCAGCCCGCCGTGGTCGACGATCTGCCGCACCTCGTTGCGCAGGTCGCGCAGGACGTCGAGAGCCGCCTTGAGGGGGCCGTCGACGTTGCCGAGAGCGGCCTGCTCGACGTCCTTGCGCAGATACGCGAGCAGCCAGCTCCGGAAGTCACCGGGGCTGTGGAAGACCTGTCCCGCGTACGGGCGCGAAATCCGGCCCCAGGACCAGCGCTCGACTTCCGGGATGCCGAACTCGTCCAGGACCAGCACCTCTTGGGGCGCGCGATAGGGGACGGCGAGGAAGTGCTCACGGAATCTCCGTACCTCCGTGTCGGCCCGTACCACCTCCGTGTCGCCCCGGCCCAACAGCGCCTCGTAGTAGACCGTTTCGACCTCCTTCGCCACCAACGGCCATATCTCGGCGAGAAAATCCGGGGCGTCGCCGGAGTCCGCGCGTTTGCGGAGGCGGGAGATGACGTCGGGAGTGAGGACGAGAGGAGTGTGCCGGCCGTACGGGCCCTTCGCGTTGTCGCCGCGGGCCTGGTACGGGATGCCGCGGCGGGAACCGGCGTACAGGCGGGGCTCGCGGCCCGACGCCGCATAGCGCAGACCGCCTTGTGCGGTGCGCAGGAAGCGGCCGCCGCGGGCAGTCGTCAACAGGGCCATGTGGTCGAAGAAGTTGAGGCCAAGGCCGCGCAGCAGGACGGGTTCGCCGGGGGCGAGCGGGGAGAGGTCGAGGTCGGCGGGGTTGGCGGGCGGGATGTGGCGCAGGCCGTGACGGTCGGCGTACCGCGTGAGGCGCTGCTGTGTCTGGTCCGCGACGGTCGGCAGGTGGCCCTGGGCGAGGACCACGGCGGTGAGGCCGGACAGGGTGCGGCCGTCGTCGAGTACGAGGGTCTGGTGGCCGTCGGCCGCGTCGTCGAGCCGTGTCGCGCGCGCCCTGTGCACCTCGACCCGTATCGAGGGCGGCGCCCCGCGCATCACTTCCGCGAACACCCACTCCAGGTACTGGCCGTACTGGGCGCGGGTCGGGTACTCGTCCGGGTCCAGCGCGCCGTCGGCCCAGGCGTGCAGGCTCGGGCCGGGGCGTATCGGCCCCGAGCAGTCCACGCTGTCGTCGGTGAAGAGGGTCACCTGGGAGGCCACGGTGTTCATCAGCAGCTCGTCCGGCTGGTCGGTCCGCCAGACGCGGCCGGGCCCCGGCGGCGACGGGTCGACGGCATGGACCGTCAGACGCGTGCCGGGCGTGAGGAGCTCGGGTGCGGAGGCGCAGAGGCGTTCCAGGACGCTGGTGCCGCGCGGTCCGGCGCCGACCAGGGCGACGTGGACTTCAGCGGACTCGAGGGACTCGGCGGGCTCGGCGGCCGCCGCCGGCTCCGCGGGCGCTGCAGACAAAGGTGTGTCTCCCGGGCATCTGGGGCGCTGGACGACAAAACGCCCGCCGAGGGTGGACGGTCCGCCTCATCATGCCGTCGTGCGGCACGAGAGCCGAGCCCCTGACCGGTTCACCGGCACCCGATGTGGGATGCATCACGAGCATCACGGGCAACGGGCGCGATAGGCGGGCAACCTACGCGATACGCGTATGCAATCGGCGGAACCCGCGGGCCATGCGTATGCCGGAACATGAGGGAACGCGTGGAACAGGAGGGCGAGTTCGCCAGGTTCATGTGAGCTCGGACTCGGCGAGCGTGCTCAGTCTCAGCCGCGCGCTCCCGCCCCGCTCCTTCCGTGCCTGGTCGAGCCGCAGCCGAGCCGAACGATCGCGCAATGCCAGCGTCATCAGCTGGTAAGGCACGCTCCGGCGGCGCCGGCTGCAAAGGCAAGATGATCCCGCGTGCACGGTAGAACGCGAAGGACTCGAATGGCTCGCCCAAGGACCCGCAGACGGCATCGGTGAAGCGCCGTCCGTGCCTCGGCGGCGGCGAGACGTCGCAACCGAGCGCGCCCAGGGACGGGAGCGGCCACTGTCGACGCTTGAGCGATCATTGGGGGTGGGGGGGAGCAAAGCACTTGACGGTGTCCACGGGGGAGGTCTCCGGGACCTTGCACCCCTGCTGAACGACCTCCGACACAGTGCCCAAGTTCGTTATGGTCCAGTCGATAGTGATAACACCCTTCCAGAAGAACCCCTGAATCGGTGTGCATTCTTTTGGCGTGACCTTGTGTGAGTATATTTCGCCCTCATCATTCTGGTTACGGCCGGAGATGAGGACGACGTTGTAGTGGCTGTGCGGCTGGCAGAGTTCGACCTGTTGTCCGTTCGTGCCTGCGAACGCTGACTGCGTGACGGCGAAGCCCAGGCCGGCCACGAGGGGGACAACTGCGAGCGACACGATGGTCAGTTTCTTGCGGCTCATGCGCGTGTTGCGATGCATTCCCTGCTCCTTCTCACTCATCCGACACTTCACCGTGTGACATGTCCGACTCATCTATGCCAGGACCGCCCTTGGGGTCTGTGGCGCACCCTTTGCTTGACGTACGCGGCTTATTTATCACTCCAGCACCAAGGGTTGGCAGAGGCAGATGTCCCAACCCGCGAGTAACTACGTTCGGTCCGCGTGTGGTTCTGCTCACGGGTTCCGGCTCTGTTCAGCCTCGGTACCTGATCGGTACGACAACGGCTTCAAACATCAAGATCAGTACAGGGCAGGGTTACCCGGTCCGGCACGCCGGGGTTCAGAAACGGATGGTCACTGAGTCATCAGGCTGATGTCGTTCTGCGGGGCCTGGGCGTTGGCTTGCGTCAGGGTCAGGCTCAACGGCACAAAGAAGGAGACGTTCGGCAGCCCGACTTCCTCGCCGCAGACTTCTTGTTCCCCATTCGGATCCTCACTCGAATAAAGGAGAGTCGATTCGTTGATGCCGACCCCCTCAACCGTGGTCGTGTCCGGGGTGGGGTCGGTGAACAGCGGACCCCCGCTGTCACCATCTTCTACGCACATGTTGGCCATGACTAAGTCGTCCTCGATGATCCCGTCGTCTGCTCTCCTCACGCCCACCGCTGTGACTTCCCCACACGTGGTTTGTGTTTTATTCCCGTGCTTGCACACCTTCGTGCCAACAGCCGGCTCACGCAATCCGGTTACCGGAAAGGTCTTGTTGCCGAAGGCTTTCACCTGCCCCAGCGCCTCATTGGGCATAGTTGCCCTTTTGAGGGCGACGACTCCCCAATCAGAGTCAGCAGGGCGGTTCGCGTACTTGTGTCCCACGCCGTTGATAATTTTGCCGTTGTCCGCCTTGATGAGGAACTTGTTGCTGGCGGGGGGCTTGGTCTCGTTGAAGCAGTGGGCGTTGGTGAGGAACCCGGTGGGTGCGTTCGGGCTGTTGTTGATGCGTACCGCAAATCCCATGGTGCACGCATACGCGTGCTCTCGGTTGATAGGTCGTTCGGTCGGTGCGCCGCCGGAGACGCTTGCGGTCTCGCGGAGTTGGCCGCCTACGTGGTTTTCCACCTCCAAGGCGGCGCCCAGATCCGGCAGCTTCACTTTTTTGTCGCTGAACACATCCACCACCAGGGTGTTCGTGTTCGGGTTCACGCCGACCGAGAAGTCAAAGTCGGCGCGCTTCCCCAGGGTGGTGCTGAGCCGGGCGATGCGGTCGAACACCTCGTTTCGCCGTTGCAGCAGCGCCGGCGGAATGGCCCCGTCGGCGACCGCGGTGGTGGTGGGGGCGTTGGGGGCGGCGGTGGCTGGGGCGGTGGTGTCGACCGCGTTGCCGGCGGCGGCGACGGCCAGCAGGGTCAGCGCGCCGACGACGGTGCCGATGACGGCCGTACGGCGCCGACGGCGTGTGCGTGCATGCATGGGAGGGTGTTCCTTTTACGGGGTCGGGTTCTGGGGTCGGCGCGCCTCACGGTCCGAAGGCTTTGGTAATGCCCATCTCGGCTCGGCTCTGTCCGGTTGCGGCCATAACCGCTTGGCCTGCATCACCGCACCATTGGGTGAGCCTCGCGTGTGTGGCGGCAGGTTGTTACTGGGTCAGCAGGCTGATGTCGTTCTGTGGGGCCTGGGCGTTGGCTTGTGTCAGGGCCTGGCTCAACGGCACGAACCAGGAGACGTTCGGCTCGTTGACTTTCTCGCCGCAGACTCTTTTTTTCCCGCTTGGCTCTTGCTCCGAATAAGTTTCACCTCCCTTGACGAGGCCGACCCCCTCAACCACGGTCGCGTTCGGGGTGAGGTGGGTGAAGAGCGGCCCCCCGCTGTCACCATGTTCTGTGCACACGCTGGTTTGGATCAAACCGTCCGCGATGATGTTTTTGATTGATCTCTTCACGCCCACCGCTGTTACCTCCCCACACGTGGTGTGTGTTTTAACCCCGCGCTTGCACACCTTCATGCCAACAACTGGCTCACGCACCCCGGTTACGGGAACGGTCTTGTTGCCGAGGACTTTCACCTGCCCCAGCGCCTCATTGGGAACAGTTTCCTTTGTGAGGGCGACGACTCCCCAATCAGCGTCAGTAAGAAGGTTCGCGTACTTGTGTCCCACGCCCCCGTTGATAATTGTGCCGTTGTCCTCCACGATGCGGAACTTGTTGTTGGCGGCGGGCTGGGTCTCGTCGAAGCAGTGGGCGTTGGTGAGGAACCCGGTGGGTGCGTTCGGGCTG
>CBFGQM010000186.1:0-10319 GCA_965650905.1 uncultured Streptomyces sp.
ACGACCTCGCGGGCCGGGGAGCCCTCCGGAAGATTCCCGATGATCATCGCGGGGCCGCGGCCGCCGAACAGGTCGTAGCGCAGGAACACGCCTTGGCAGCTGCCGTCGGGGGCGGGCAGCAGGCCCGCGCCGAGATTGCCCGGCCAGTCCCCCGGGTCCATGGCCAGAACATCGAAGTCGGGCCCGGCGGGCGTGGCGCTGCGGCGGCGGAGGAAGGACATGCCGCAATGGTACGTGCAAGGCAGGGCCGCCGCCTCGGCCGCCCGGCCCTGCGGCACGATGCGATGGGCCGTAAGGGAAGCCGGCGGCGATGTCGCAGCTCAGGTCACCCTCCAGTGGCCCCAGCAGGGTGGGCATCGCACGGTCTTGTACCGCTATGCCGTTATCGTGTGCCGCTCGTGGTGGCGGTCGACGCGCGCCCGGTTGCCGCATGCGCGCCGGTGCCGATCACGAGGGGGCACGAGCAGGCGCCGACGACGGCCCACCACCCACGAGGTCGGCGGGCCACCACCGCGCGCTTGGCCCGGTTCGGCGTGGGCGCGCAGGCCGGCGTGCCGGGTTCAGGTGAGGTCGAACTCCCCCTTGCGTGCCCCCGACACGAAAGCGCCCCACTCCGCGGGTGTGAAGATCAAGGAGGGGCCTTCGGGGCGGCCACTGTTGCGCATCGCGATGAAACCCTCGACAAAGGCGATCTGGACATCCCCAAGCCCGCGGCTGCTGGAGTGCCAGTCGGCATTGCTGAGGTCGAGCTCCGGCTTGTCCCAGCCTGCGAGCGGGTGCTGCTGGATGGTGCTCTCAGCCACGTCCGTGCTCCTCCCGGTTCGTCGTCCGCGGCCAGCCTAGCGATCGGTTCCGGCGGCGGACAGGCCGCGGAAAGCGGTACGCCGCCACGTCTTGATCGCAATGCCGCCGACCGTTGATCGGAAAGGTGCCGACGCCTTGTTCGGTAAGGCGCCGGCGCCTTGATCAAAGAGACCCGGGTGCCCGGATCAGGACGTGGGCGGCTCCGCTCCGACCAGCCACATCCAGCCGTCCCAGGACGACATCCAGACCCACTGCCGCACACACCTTGCGGGCTGCAAGATCCCGCGCCCACTGGTGATCACGAGTCCGCAGGCCGCGACCCGGAACCCACGGCGGGAGCTATCGACTCGCAATCCGTGAAAGACACTCCCACTCGAGGAGCTCGTGGCTCTGGGAAGGGTCTGCGGGACTGCTGCCGTCACGAGACCCATGCTCGGATGTGTGCGTCGGCTGCACTGGTTGCCGGCGTGACCTCACACGGGACTGGTCACAGCCCTGCTCAGCCCGGGGTGGGATGACGGTGCTGGACAGGCAGTTGCGCCAGAGGACGAAGAGTACGCAGCCCGGCAGCACAGCCATTCCCAGCAAGGGTGCCTGGTTGATCAGAAGGAGCCCCACGGCTATCAGCGCAAGGTTCAGCAGTGATGGCAGCCAGTGCCGCACGACGGCATACGGCACCAGGATGAGCGCCTTGAACCCGGCCTCGTCGACAGCCACCGGGTGGGCCAGGGCGACTGTGCCGGAAAGAACGGCCAGGAAGGCTACGACCGCGGCCATCGGGACAACCGCCGGCCCGATCGCGGTCCAGCGCAACGCGACGGCGTCGACCACGGCCGCGACCACGGTCAGCAGGGTGACGCCCGAGATGCGCAGTGCCGGGCGGAACAGACGTGCGTAGGCCCGCAGGAACACGCGCAGGGTTACCTGCCCCTCCTCGCCCGCCTGGTTCATGAAGGCGAACGCTGCGGCAATGGACGGGCCGGCCAGCAGCAGGAGGGGGCCGAAGAAGAGCGGATAGTGCCAGGGGCGGTGGCACACCGTCAGAGCGGCCAGCAAAGGCAGGTTGGTGACTACGATTCCCAGATTGACCACCAGCACGCGGTGGACGTGGGACCAGATGAGTTCCCATGAGCTGTAGGCGATGTTGAAGCGCAGCTGCGGCTGAGCGGTCGGCCTGGGGGCACGTGTGCTGGACATGGCCACTTCCGGGTCACCCCTTGATGCCGGTCGTCGCGATGCCGCGGACGAAGTAGCGCTGCCCGAGCAGGAAGATCAGGAGGATCGGCACGACAGACAGCACCGATCCGGTCATGATCATCGCGTATTGGGCGTCGTACTGGCCAATGAAGGAACGCAACCCCAGCTGGACGGTCCACAGGCTGTTGTCCGTCAGGTAGATGAAGGGGCCCATGTAGTCGTTCCAGGTGTTGACGAAGGTCAGAAGAGCAAGGCTGGCGAGGGCCGGCTTGGACAGGGGGAGAACGATCCGCGCCCAAATGCCGTACTCGCTGAGTCCGTCCAGGCGGGCGGCCTCGCTGATCTCGTCGGGGATGGTCAGGTAGAACTGGCGCATCAGGAAGACACCGAACGCGCCGAACGCCTGAAGCAGGATCAGTGAGAGGTGTGTGTTCACCAGACCCAGCTTCTGCATGATGATGTACTGCGGAATCATGTACGCCTGCCACGGCACGGCGATGGTGGCGATGTAGCCGGTGAAGAGCAGGTCCCGGCCGGGGAAGCGCATCTTGGCGAAACCGTAGGCGGCGAAGCTTCCGGTGAGGACCTGCAGGAACGTGATCACGGCGCTGAGGAAGAGGGAGTTGCCCAGGTAGGCGGCGAGCGGGATATCCGTCCAGATGCGCTGGAAGTTGTCCCAGTGGAACTCCTTGGGGACCCACTGGATCGGCACGGTGAAGACGTCACGGTCGGCCTTGACCGATGAGACCAGCATCCAGATGAACGGCAGAAGGACCGTCAGCGCCACGGCGATCAGGGCCCCGTAGAGCACCACACGTCCGGCCGTCTGCAGCGTCCGTTTGTCCCGCCCCGGTTCCGGTGATGGGCCGGCCGGAGGGGTGGTCGGGAAGGTGGCCGGGTTTGGGGCGCTGTCCTTTCGCAGCACGGTGGTGCTCATCGTTCGCTCCTTCGCTGGAACTGGAACTGGACGACCGTGATCACCAGACAGATCATGAAGAGCGCGAGAGAGATCGCCGAGGAGTATCCGAAGCGTCCCTGGGTGATGCCCTCACGGAAGATCAGCTGGGAGAGGACCAGGGTGGAACGGCCGGGCCCGCCCTCGGTCATGATCTGCACCAGGTCGAAGACCTTGAAGCTGGAGACCGTGAGCATGACCAGGATGAAGAAGGTTGTCGGCCGCAGGCAGGGCAGGGTGACGTGCCAGAACCGCCGCCACGCTCCGGCGCCGTCCATCCGCGCCGCTTCATAGAGATCGGCGGGGATGGTCTGCAGGCCGGCGAGGAAGAGCACCATGTAGTAGCCCATGTCCCGCCACACGCTGGCAAGGATGAGGGCCGGCATGGCCCAGTCCGGGGATGTCGTCCAGCCCGGGGGGTGGGCGATGCCGAGAGCGTGCAGGAACTGGTTGACCGGTCCGACTTCGGGGCTCAGCAGCATGTTCCACACCACCGCGACGGCTACCAGCGAGGTGATGTAGGGGAAGAAGAAGGCCGTCCGAAGGACTCTGACGCCGCGCAGTTTCTGGTTGAGCAGGACCGCCAGTCCCAGGGACACCATCAGGGTGAGCGGGATGTGCCCGAGCGCGTACCAGCAGGTGTTCTCCAGCGCCGTCCAGAAGTTGTCGTCGTCCCACATACGGCGGAAGTTGTCCAGTCCCGCCCACTTTGGTGTGCTGTAGGAGTCCCAGTGGGTGAACGAGACGGCCAGTGCGCCGACGACCGGGATCAGGGTGAGCGCGGTGAAGCCGATGAAGTTGGGGAGGATGAACGTCCAGCCGATGAGCGATGTGCGACGGCGTCGGCGTCTGGCGGCCCCCGCGTGCGTTGCGGTGACAAGCCGGGTGGGTCGAGAGGCCGTGGTCACTTTACTTCGTTCCTCACTCGGTCGTTCATCTCCTCGATGCCCTTGTCGATCGACTTCTCGCCGCTCATCACCAGTTCGTGCTCTTCGTTGAGGATCACGTCGATATCAGACGACTTATCGCTGACAGGCATCTCGAGCTGCACCTTGGAGGGCGTCATGGCCTTTCGGGAAACGGGGTCGGTGGGCATGCCCTTGACCGCGAAGAAGGTGTCCATGATCTTGCCGTCGGTGTAGGCGGGGACCAGTCCGACCTTGGCGATGGCAGCGGCGCCTCCGGGCCCGGATGCCCAGGTCACGAACTTCTCCGCGGCGTCGGCATTGCGGGCCTTTTTGTTGACTGCGAACGCGGTCGGAGAGCCGAAGGTGACGGTCTTGCCGTCGTCCTTGATCTGCGGGAGCGGCGCCATGCCCCACTCGACGGGGTTCTTGCCCTGCTTCTTCTCCGCCAGGAGTGTCGCCGCCCACCACGTGCCCATCGGGACCATAGCGGCCTTGCCGGTGGTGAGCTGGGAATCGTAGGTGATGTTCTGGCTGGAGGCGGTGGAGAACGGGAGTGTGGCCTTGGCCTTCTGCAGGTCGAGAGCCGTCGTGTACTGGTCCTTCATGAACTCGTACTTGCCGCTGAGCAGATCACCACCGGTCTGTGCTGAAGCGATCGCCTGCACCAGAGCACGCCAGGTGTGCATGTAGGCGCCGTATACCTTGGAGGAGCCGGACCCCTTGGTGGATTTCTTGGCCATGTCCTGGAACTGGGACCAGGTCAGGTGAGAGAGATCAGCCTTGCCGACCAGCGCCTTGTTGTAGTAGAGAACCCAAAAGTCCTGCCGGTACGGTAGGGCGAAGTACTGGCCCTTCAGGTTGAAGTCCGCGAGCCCCGCGTAGGACTTCTGGGGCAGCTTCTTGACCTCGTCGGTGAGCGGCTTCAGCTGTCCGCGGGTGGCGTACCGGGCGTAGTCGGTGACGCTCTTCATGGTCAAAACGTCAGTCCTGTCACCGCCGGCCAGCATGGTGGTGACCTTGTCGGAGTAGTTGGCGGCGAGTATGTCGACCGGCTGGACGTCGATCTTGGGGTACTTGGCCTCGAACCCCGCGATCAGCGCCTTCCATTCCGGCGTGATCTCGTAGTTCCACAGGGCGACCTTGACGACGGTGCGGCCGTCGGATGTGGTGCTTGAGCCACTGGCGTCGCAGGCGGTGGCGAGCAGGCTCGACGCAACGACCAGGGAGGCGACAGCAGCCAGGTTCTTTCTCATCGGGTGGCACTCCTTGAAGTAGTCGGGTATGGCGTGGGGGTGGCTCGCTGCGGATTCGGGGTTCAGGCGCTGCGGCCGAGAGCCCAGTGCTCCGCAGTAATCTCGGCTTGAAGGGGCTGATCGGCAGCCCAGCGGGTCAACTCATCGAGTACGTGATCGGTCAGCCGGCCGATCTCACTGCCCAGTGACCCCGCTATGTGGGGCGTGATCATCACCCGTGCTGTGCGACGTAGTGGCGAATCAGCGGGCAGCGGCTCGGGAGCGGTGACGTCGAGGATCGCGAACAGCCGTCCCGAAGCACACTCCGCGGCCAGGGCGTCGGAGTCGACGAGGCTGCCGCGGGCGGTGTTGATGACCGTAGCGAAGTCGGGGAGCAGGCGTAGCTGCGCAGGGCCAATGAGATGCCGGGTCTCGTCGAGCTCTGGGGCATGCACAGACAGGACGTGCACCTGAGGCAACATCTCTTCAAGAGTCACCAGCCGCGCACCAGCGCGCGCCACCTCATCCGGATCCGCGTAGGGGTCCGCCACCAGACACGAGGTACCGCTGACCACCTTGAGCAGCTCCACCACCCGCCGACCGATGCGCGAGAACCCGACGATGCCTACCGTGCGGTTGTAGTTGGACAGATCGCCGTATCCCGTGACTGATCCCCAGCCGCTGTAGGACTGCTGCTCATCGGCTGCCAGGAAAGGAGCCTTCTTTCCTGCGAAGATGATCGCTGCCAGGGTGTATTCCGCTACCGGGACGGCGTTGGCGTCGGCGGCACTCGTCACTCGGATCCCGCGGTTCCAGACCTCCTCGTCCACGAGGCGTCGTACGCTGCCCGCGCAGTGCAGCACCGCGGTCAGACAAGGTGCCGCGGCCAGCCGCGCTCGGGTCAGCGCGGGCGCCCCCCACGAGGTGATCAGCACCTCAGCGCGAGCCAGCTGTGCGCGCGCCTTTGGCGTATCGAGTTCATCCACCCAGCATGGGTCGTCCAGCGTCACCAGTTCGGCAAGTCGCTTCAGCCGTGAGTGATCGAAGTGTGCCTCGAAACTCGGCCTGCTCATCACGACCAGAGCATGGGGCTTGGTCCGCATGGGATACGGGCTCCTGTTCTCAAGGTGAAAAATGTCGAACGTGTTGCCGAACGGTTCCGGCTGGAAGAAGCTGAATCAGGAATAGTGGTCCGCACCACACAGTCGCCAGAGCTCGAACATCTTCGAAGCTAAACGTTCACAAACGAACATGACGGGCAGGGCCTCAGCAACGGGCAGGAGGGAAGCAGCTGAGGGATCAGCTGCGCTTGCACGGTGCTGTCCGGGCGCGGGAGCCAGTGCCTTGACGGGCAACGACGCCCGTCAGGGAGCGGCGTCCGGTATGTGCTCTCGACGTGCGAACCGCTACGTGACCGGCCAGCAGCCAGGATCGCTGAACGCGGCTGCGTAAGCCATCAACACATGCCACGGCGGACCGGGCCGACGCAGGGGCGCGGCGACCACTGTGCGGTGCCGCGCAACGCTCCACTCCTCGACGGCTCGTCATGACTTCGGCTGGAGTCGCCCTACACCAGAGCCGCGAGCGACTTCGAATGTTTGTGATTGACTCTGTTTAACTCTCGTCAGCTTGGATCGGAACTGCTAGCTTCGGCGAGCAGTGGCGACCAGTGGCGAGAAGTCGCGGGCTGTGGGGCCCGAGTGGTGCCGTGTCGGGACATCGGCGTTGTGCCACAGCACTGCTGACGCACCAGCACGTGTGATGCGTGGTGCGTGGCTGCCGAGGACCTCACGCAGGCCGGCAGCCCGTCTCCCCCTCCGTGTCCTGACCGGCCCAGGCAGCGCGACTTGTCGCAAGGTGCTTCGGAGGTCGAGAGGAGAACCATGCAGGAACCATCAAGGCAGTGGGCAGAAGCTGTCCCCGGTCGCGCTGCGGTCCTCTCCTCCAGGCCCATCGGACCTGTCCAGCAGCGACCCGGCCCCGCTCCACAACCGAGCGTTCAGCGATACCGGTAAACGCCCGTCTGCAAGGACGTCGAAGTCAAAGGTGTGAGCAGGTACGAGCGTTGGGCTGCTCATACGGGTCAACTCGCCACGCCTGCGGCTCAGAACCGCACCCATTCCACGAATCTCTTACAGAGAGAAGACCAAAATGGCGAACGATGAAGGCAGCACTCTTTTGACCGGCGCCGGTTCGCCGCCCGCTTCGGCGCCGCTGACCGGCTGGGACCGGGCCCGTTGGGCCGCGCTCGCCGACCATCTACTCACCTCGGTGCGCCCTTACGCGTCGCCCGGGCACGGCAGAATTGCGCTGCCCGGCCTCGAAGGGGGTTACGGACATGCGGTGGACGGGCTTGAGGGGTTCGCCCGTACGTTCCTGCTGGCCGGAATCCGCCTGGCCGGCGAGCGCGGCGTCGACCCACACGGATACGCGCAATGGTACGCAAAAGGCATCGCGACGGGCACCGACCCCACCGCCCCGGACCGGTGGCTGCGCTTGTCCGAACACCCGCAGGCCAAGGTCGAGGCCGCGTCGATCGCTCTGATCCTGGACATGACGCGCCAGTGGATATGGGACCAGTTGGATGTGTCCGTGCAGGAACGGGTCATCGACTACCTCGCCGAGGCAGTCGGAGACGACACCTATCCGCGCATCAACTGGGTGTGGTTCCGGCTGGTCGTCCAAACCTTTCTGCGCTCGGTCGGCGGGCCGCACTCGCTGCGGGAGATGCGCGATGACCTGGCTACCCACGACTCGTTCCTCCGTGGCGAAGGATGGATCGCCGACGGCGCCGAGCGCGCGTTCGACCACTACGTCGGCTGGGCTCTGCATCTGTACCCGACTCTGTGGGCGCGCATGACGGGTGCCGCCGACCTCGCTGCCGAACGTCGCGCCCACGACACCGAACTGCTCGACCGCTATCTGACCGACGCAGTCACGCTCGTCGGCGCTGACGGGGGACCGCTGATCCAGGGGCGTTCCCTGATTTACCGGTTCGCCGCCGCAGCACCCTTCTGGATCGGGGCCATCGCAGAGGTGCCGAGTCTGTCCCCAGGCGTGCTGCGCAGGGCGGCATCCGGCGTCATCGGCCACTTCGTCGACCACGGCGCCCCCGACGACCGCGGACTGCTCACCCTGGGCTGGTTCACATCGTGGCCGAATCTGGCACAGGCCTACTCCGGGCCCAGCTCACCGTACTGGGCGGCCAAGGGGTTTCTGGGCCTGTCACTGCCGGCCGACCACCCCGCCTGGACAGCCACCGAGGAGCCGCTGCCGGTCGAGCGCGACGACGTGCTCCGCACCGTCGCCGCGCCCGGCTGGATCATCTCGGCCACCAAGGCGGACGGCATCGCCCGCGTGTACAACCACGGCACCGACCATTCCCAACCCGGCGACCGACGCGGCGATTCTGGCCTGTACGCCCGGATCGGGTACTCCACGGCCACCGCACCATGGCTGGACGACGCAAGCTGGGCATCCCCACCCGAGCAGAGTGCCGCCCTGGTCGACGCCACCGGGCGGGCCACCCACCGCAACGGGTTCGCGACCCTGGGCGTGCGCATCGACCGCACCGCCGGCATCGAAGTCGGGGTCGCGGCCAGCCGCGCCACGGCGCACTGGCTGGCCCCAGACACCGAACAGTGGGGACATGGCTATGGCTGGACCGGGCAGGCCATCGACGCCGGCACCCTCACCGTCGTGTCCCTGGTGCGCGGCCCCTGGGAAGTACGCCTGGTGCATGTCGATGCCCTGGCCGACGGCGTCGCGGCACAGGACATCAAGCTCCGCATGAGCGGGTGGCCGACCGTGGACGGCGACGGGCTGAACTCCACGGTGCGGCCCCTGACACCGCCCCTGGCCACAGGCTCGCAGGAGCGCACCGACGCATCCATCCTCGGCGACCCGTCCGTGGTTCCCTGGGCCGACTTCCCGGTCGAGCCCGGCACGTGGTCGATGGCCCTCATCGACCTTCAGCGCCGGATCGACCCGGCGGGCGGGTCGGCGTCGGCCATCCTGCTCAGCTCCCCGGTACCGGCTGTTGCCGTCACCTGGCCCGACGGGGCAACCACCACCACCGAGCTTCCCTGAGCGCACGCTGTGCCGAGCACAAGGTCGGGGCGCCACGATCCTGACGCGTCGTACGAGATCAGCCTCATCTGCCCGCCAGGCATGGATCTGCACTTTTCCGTCGGTGGATCGTCACGATGGTGGCGCGGCAGCGCGGGCCAAGTGGTGGGAGCCATGTGGGGCGTGAGGAGGACGTTCGGCGCCTCATACAGGACATGCCCCCATGGCAGCGGTTCCTGGGGAAGACGTCGAGGCCCGCGCCGAAGCACAGGACCGGGGCATTTCGGCAACGCGCGAAGGTGCGTGCCACGCCCCGCGAGCCCGACCGGAAACTCGGAACATGCCCTGGCCCGGTGCCTCTGGCCTCCGCTACTCGGAGGGGTTGGGCTGTGAGCCGTACGCGGTCAGGAAGCGGTCGCGGAAGGAGTCCATCCGCCAGACCGGGGCCTTCGGGTCGGGTTCGAGGCCGTCCGTCCAGTTCCAGTTGTCGATCTTGTCCAGTACGGACTTGTCGCGGGCGACGATCGAGACCGGCACGTCCCGGCTGGCGTTGCTGCCGCTGACCTTGGCCATCGGCTGGTGGTCGCCGAGGAAGACGAGCACGGTGTTCTTGCTGCCGTACTTCACCAGGTAGTCGATGAGGCTGGTCACGGAGTACTGGATGGACTTGCCGTACTCCTTTTTCACCTTGTCGGAGTCGTAGAACACGTCGGCCGGGTCCTTGCCCGCCTTCTCGATGTCCCTGTAGACCGAGCCGTCGCCGACCTGGTTCCAGGGGATCGTCTTGGGGAGGGGCGCCCAGGGCTGGTGGCTGGAGGTCAGGATGATCTCCGACATCAGCGGCTTGTCGTGGTCCTTGCCGTGCTCCATCCGCTCGAAGGCCGACAGGGCGTATTGGTCGGGCATGGTCGACCAGCTGAACTTGGGCCCGTGGTAGCCGAGTTCCCGTGAGTCGTAGACGTGGTCGAGGCCGTAGAACCTGCCCTCCGGCCAGTTCTTCTGGACGCCCGGCATGATGCCCACCGTCCGCCAGGCGCCCGTGCGCCGAAAGGCGCCGGTGAGGGTCAGATGGTCGCCCGCGGTGACGGTGCGATAGCGGTTCTGGTTGTTGATCCACAGGCCCGAGAGGAAGGTGGAGTGGCCGAGCCAGGTGAT
>CBFGQM010000187.1:0-10142 GCA_965650905.1 uncultured Streptomyces sp.
CCCGAGTCCGGGTGACCGCCCCGTCGTGTACCACGGACGCGGCGAGCGTGCGTGCCACGCCCCGCGAGCCCAGCAGGACTGGAGAACCGGCTCTAGCCGAGTGCCTTGCCCGGCAGTTCCACCTTCGCGCCCAGCTCCATGAGCTTCTCCATGAAGTTCTCGTAGCCGCGGTTGATCAGGTCGATGCCGTGCACCCGCGACGTGCCCTGGGCCGCCAGTGCGGCGATCAGGTAGGAGAAGCCGCCGCGGAGGTCGGGGATCACGAGGTGGTCGGAGCCCTGGAGCTTCGTCGGGCCCGACACCACTGCGGAGTGGAGGAAGTTGCGCTGGCCGAAGCGGCAGTTCGAGCCGCCGAGGCACTCGCGGTAGAGCTGGATGTGGGCGCCCATCTGGTTCAGGGTCGAGGTGAAGCCGAGGCGGGACTCGTACACCGTCTCGTGGATGATGGACAGGCCCGTCGCCTGGGTCAGCGCCACCACCAGCGGCTGCTGCCAGTCCGTCTGGAAGCCGGGGTGGACGTCCGTCTCCAGGGCGATCGACTTGAGCTGGCCGCCGGGGTGCCAGAACCGGATGCCCTCGTCGTCGATCTGGAAAGCGCCGCCCACCTTCCGGTAGGTGTTCAGGAACGTCATCATCGAGCGCTGCTGGGCGCCGCGGACGTAGATGTTTCCTTCGGTCGCCAGGGCCGCGGAAGCCCAGGAGGCGGCTTCCAGACGATCCGGGAGGGCGGCGTGGGTGTAGCCGCCGAGCTTGTCCACGCCCGTGACGCGGATGGTGCGATCGGTGTCCATCGCGATGATCGCGCCCATTTTCTGCAGGACGCAGATCAGGTCCTCGATCTCCGGCTCGACGGCGGCGTTCGACAGCTCGGTCACGCCCTCCGCCAGGACCGCCGTCAGCAGCACCTGCTCGGTCGCGCCCACGGACGGGTACGGCAGCCGGATCTTGGTACCGCGCAGCCGCTGCGCAGCCTCCAGGTACTGGCCGTCCGCCCGCTTCTCGATCTTCGCGCCGAACTGCCGCAGCACCTCGAAGTGGAAGTCGATCGGCCGGCCGCCGATGTCGCAGCCGCCGAGCCCCGGGATGAACGCGTGGCCGAGACGATGCAGCAGGGGGCCGCAGAACAGGATCGGAATGCGAGAGGAACCCGCGTGCGCGTCGATGTCCGCGACGTTCGCGCTCTCCACGTGCGACGGGTCGAGGACCAGCTCGCCCGGCTCCTCTCCAGGACGGACCGTCACTCCGTGCAGCTGCAGCAGCCCGCGTACGACCCGTACGTCACGGATGTCGGGGACGTTGCGCAGCCGGCTCGGAGCGCTGCCGAGCAGCGCGGCGACCATGGCCTTCGGTACGAGGTTCTTCGCACCGCGGACACGGATCTCACCCTCCAGCGGGGTTCCGCCGTGGACAAGGAGTACGTCGTCTGAGCCGTTGACGGTCATGTATCTCGCGTTCCGATGAGTTGGACAGGGCCGAAGCAGCAAGGGTAATGGCCGCCCACCCCCCTTCTGGTAGCCCGAGTACGGTCAAGCTCCGTCATAGCTTCGCCACAACACGGAGCGTTTCCTATGGGACACACCGGGTTACGGGATGGGGGTGTGCTCCACCGGTGCTCCTGCACACCGCCCGTCTCCCACCACCACCCTCGACGAGGGCTTACCAGGCCACCTCTCTGATCGAACGGCTGCATTCACGCCCGTACCCGGATTGCCTCCCCGCACGCGGTGAAGATGCGGGATCATGTCTGGCATGACCGAGGTGTCCTCGCTCACAGGGCGGCTGCTCGTGGCCACTCCCGCCCTGGCGGACGCGAACTTCGACCGCGCTGTGGTGCTGCTCCTCGACCACGACGAGGAGGGCTCCTTGGGCGTCGTCCTCAACCGCCCCACGCCGGTGGACGTCGGTGACATCCTCGAGGGCTGGGCGGACCTCGCCGGCGAGCCCGGCGTCGTCTTCCAGGGAGGCCCCGTCTCGCTCGACTCGGCGCTCGGCGTCGCTGTCATCCCCGGCGGCTCGTCCGGCGAGCGGGCTCCGCTGGGCTGGCGCCGCGTACACGGCGCGATCGGCCTCGTGGACCTGGAGGCCCCGCCGGAGCTGCTGGCCTCCGCCCTCGGCTCGCTACGGATCTTCGCGGGGTACGCGGGCTGGGGGCCGGGGCAACTGGAGGACGAACTCGTCGAGGGCGCCTGGTACGTCGTGGAGTCCGAGCCCGGCGACGTCTCCTCCCCGTCCCCGGAAGGCTTGTGGCGCGAGGTGCTCCGCCGTCAGCGCAGTGACCTGGCGATGGTGGCGACGTATCCGGACGATCCGTCGCTGAACTGATATGCGTCTCCGGACTTGTCTGTGGGCCACCGACGTCAACCCGCGTGCTCTGTCCTGCGCCCGCGAACATGTCTGTCGGGCCGCACTTCGCCTGGCGCATCGGCGTCGTGGGCCCCGCCCTGTTTCCCGTTTCCCGAAGGCCGGGCCGACCTCGTCGTCTGCAACCCGCCCTGGATTCCCGCCCGGCCGACCTCCGCTGTCGAGCAGGGCGTCCACGACGCGGACCGTGGCCCATGCCGCGGAGGTCACCTCGCTGTGGCGCCTGGGGGCCCCGGTCCAGGCCGGTGACGCCCGTCGCGCAGGCCCGTCGCTGTAACGACGAGCGATTGATTACCCTTGGCTCCCATGAGCACTCTTGAGCCCGAGCGCGGGACTGGTACGGGGACCCTGGTCGAGCCGACGCCGCAGACCTCGCACGGCGACGGCGACCATGAGCGCTTCGCCCACTATGTCCAGAAGGACAAGATCATGGCTAGCGCGCTGGACGGCACGCCTGTCGTCGCGCTCTGCGGCAAGGTGTGGGTTCCGGGACGCGATCCGAAGAAGTATCCCGTGTGCCCCATGTGCAAGGAGATCTACGAGTCCATGGGCTCCGGCGGCGACAAGGGCAAGGGCGGCGGCGACAGGTAACGCCCGGTCGCGGCAGTGCCCGTCGCTCTTCTGCGCCGTGCTGGGCGCAGTGCTCGGCGCGGTGCATCGAGTGGGGCTGCTTCCGTACGGCGCTCGGGCCGTCAGAAGGAGCGTGGCCCGCGGCGTCCCCGGTGAGGGGCGCCGCGGTTTGTCGTGCCTGGGGGCCGGGCGGGGCGGGTGGAGCGGGCTGGCTCTGTGTCGAACAGGGCTCTTCCAGCGGCCTCGGCGGGTTCTGCGCGTTCTGCGGGTTCTAGGGATTCTTCCGGTTCTCCGGTCTCCTCGGTTTCTACATCCAGGCCGGCCACGACGTCGTCATGTGCCCCGAACAGCAGGTGTACGCGGACACCGCCGGCACGGTGGCGCGAACGAGCCTGTGCCCATCGGCTACGCCTCCTCTGGAGGGCGTCCACCGTTTTGAGCCCGTACCCTTCCAACTGACCCCCTGTCAGGCCCAGCCCGCGCCCCGCCGCCTCGCCGGGGTCGCGTGGAGCTCGCTACCGCCCCCGCGGAACGCGACTTCGCCGTTTCGAGCGGCGGATGGCCGCCCACTACAGGCGACTTGACGCCCTTGGAGTGGCCCTGTCGCCCGCCGACGGGACCCTTTCCGTGGCAGCGGAGACCCGCGGTACTCGGACGCCCGATCGACGGGGCGCCCCCAAACGTGTGAGCCGACTCCCAAGGGGTGTTCCGCGAACCGGCCGCCCTGCGACGGTGACCTCGTCAGGCGAAAGGCACCCAAGAATGAACGAGGAGTGCCAATTCGCGCTGATCGGGGATGTCATGCGAAATCAGAGCATCTCGCTGATGTGGGGTACGAATGCCTCCTAGCGGACCCTCGCATCGTGGAGCGGGGAAGATGTGCCAGAGTTGCCCCGTCCGCCCTGTCAGCACGTACCGTACGGCAACACAGGTGGGACCAGGTGGGGCAGCGGGAAGGGGCAGCCGGTTTGACCACGCAGGCACCGCAGGCGGCGCAGGCCGTGATGCTGCCCGCCTCGCTGGACGAGGCGGTGGCGGCTCTCGCCGCCATGCCGGCCGCCGTTCCCGTGGCCGGCGGCACCGACCTCATGACCGCTGTCAACTCCGGGCAGTTGCGGCCCACCGCGCTCGTCGGCCTCGGCCGGATCAGCGAGATCCGCGGGTGGCAGTACCAGGACGGCCATGCGCTGCTCGGCGCGGGCCTCACACACGCCCGTATGGGGCGCCCCGACTTCGCGGCACTCATCCCCGCCCTGGCGGCCGCCGCCAGGGCCGCGGGCCCCCCGCAGATCCGCAACGCGGGTACTCTGGGCGGCAGCATCGCGTCGGCCACACCCATGGGCGACGCGCTTCCGGTGCTCGCCGCCCTGGAGGCGACGATCATCATCGCGGGCCCGGGCGGCGCCCGCCGTGAGATCCCCGTCTCGCACCTGCTCGCAGGCATGGAGATGCTGCGCGGCGGCGAACTCATCGGCTATGTGCGCGTGCCGCTGCTGCACGCTCCGCAGGTCTTCCTGAAGGCAACCGGACGGACCGGCCCGGGGCGGGCGATCGCGTCCGTGGCGCTGGTCCTCGACCCCGCCCGGCGCGGAGTGCGGTGCGCGGTGGGCGCCATAGCTCCGATGCCGCTGCGGCCGCTGGAGGCCGAGCAGTGGGTCGCCTCGCTGATCGACTGGGACAACAACCGCGCGATCGTTCCGGAGGCGCGGGACGCCTTCGGGGAGTACGTCGCCGCGGCCTGCGTCCCCGACCCCGTTTCCGCCGAGGACGGCTCCGTACAGCCGCTGCCGCCCGCCGTACTGCACCTGCGGCGCACCGTCGCCGCACTGGCCCGACGAGCACTGGGGAGGGCGCTGTCGTGACCGACGACCGGCACGGGGAGGGCACGCCTCAGGCGGGCAGCCGCTGGGATCCGCTGCCCCAGGGCGACTACGACGACGGCGCCACCGCCTTCGTCGAGCTCCCCGAAGGGGGCATCGACGCGCTCCTGGCCAACTCCCCGCTGGCCGCCCCCGGTCACGGCTATGTGCCGCCGCACATCACAGCCGACGCCGGGCAGCCGCAGGAGGTGCGGTGGCCGGACCCGAACGCGCTGCGAGGAGAGCCCCAGCAGTACGCTCACGACGGTTTCACGTACAACCCGGGGACCACCGGCCAGTGGACCTTCGAGGAACCCGCCCGGGAGGACTCGGGTGCGCCCGGCCATGATGTGACCGGACAGTGGTCCATTCCCGTCGCCGGCGGTGATCTGCCCGACGAGTCCGGCGAGTTCACGACGTCGTCCCTGGTCGAACAGTGGGGCGGTACCCCTCCGGCCACGCTGCCGGGCGGGGCGATCGCGCCGTGGGCCCAGGAGTCCTGGGCCCGGCCGGCCGCGGAACAGCCTGCTCCACAGCAGCCCTTGCCACAGCGACCCGCCGCGGAACGGCCCGCCCCAGAGCAGCCGGCCGCGGAACCGACGACACCCTCCGACGAGGCCGCTCCTCACCTCGAGAGCCCGGCGGCGGGCCGTACCGTGCACGACCCCGCCGAGATGATCGCGGTCTCCGGAGAGCAGGCCGACGAAATCGCCGTCTCCGTAGAGCATGTCTCCGCGGAGCGTGCCCCCGCCGAACGCGAAGAGCCGGTGCAGGCCCAGGTCGGACACGGCGCCGAGGAGCCCGCGGACGACCCGGCCGCCGGTCCCGAAGCCTCCTTTCCGGACGAGTCCGCGAAAGCCCCCGAAGACGCCGCCGAGGAGCCCGCGGCCGAGGACATCCAGGGGGCGCCCCCGCACGAAGAGCACCCCCTGGCCTCGTACGTCCTGCGGGTGAACGGTGCCGACCGGCCCGTGACGGACGCCTGGATCGGTGAATCGCTGCTCTACGTACTGCGTGAGCGGCTCGGACTCGCGGGCGCCAAGGACGGCTGCTCGCAGGGCGAGTGCGGGGCCTGCAACGTGCAGGTGGACGGGCGGTTGGTGGCGTCCTGCCTGGTGCCCGCCGTGACCACCGCAGGGAGCGAGGTGCGCACGGTGGAGGGGCTCGCCGCCGACGGCCGCCCCTCGGACGTGCAGCGGGCGCTCGCCAGGTGCGGCGCCGTGCAGTGCGGGTTCTGCGTACCGGGCATGGCGATGACCGTGCACGACCTCCTCGAGGGCAACCCGGCACCGACGGAGCTGGAGACCCGCAAGGCGCTGTGCGGCAACCTGTGCCGCTGCTCCGGCTACCGGGGCGTCCTGGACGCCGTACGCGAAGTCGTCGCCGAGCGCGAGGCGCACCGCGCCTCCGCCGACTCCGCCCGGGACGCCGAGGAGGCCCGTATCCCGCGCCAGGCGGGCCCAGGCGCGGGGAGCGTCCACCCATCCGCGTACGAGTCCTCAGAGCCGCGTGAGCAGCCCTACGGCGAGGACGGAGGCCAGGCGTGAGCAACGAAACCGCCACCGTGACCACCGCGGAGGCCGCTCCCGGTCCGGACCCGCTGCAGCACGGCCTCGGCGCGTCCCTGCCGTCCGCGGAGGCCCGCGCCAAGACGGAGGGCACGTTCCCGTACGCGGCGGACCTGTGGGCCGAGGGCCTGCTGTGGGCCGCCGTCCTCCGCTCCCCGTACCCGCATGCACGCATCGTGTCGATCGACACCACCCCCGCGCGCGAGATGACCGGCGTACGGGCCGTCGTCACCCAGGAGGACGTGCCGGGCGCCGCGCTGTACGGCCGCGGCAAGGCCGACCGCCCGGTGTTCGCCTCCGAGGTCGTACGCCACCACGGGGAGCCCATCGCGGCCGTCGCCGCCGACCACCCGGACACCGCGCGGATGGCCGCGGCCGCCGTCATCGTCGAGTACGAAGTACTCGACCCGGTGACCGACCCGGAGCAGGCCTTCGAGGCTGAACCCCTGCACCCCGACGGCAACCTGATCCGGCACATCCCGCTGCGGCACGGCGACTCCGAGGCGGTCGGCGAGATCATCGTCGAGGGTCTGTACCGCATCGGTCGCCAGGACCCGGCCCCGATCGGTGCGGAGGCCGGCCTCGCCGTGCCGCGCCCCGACGGTGGGGTCGAGCTCTACATGGCCTCCACCGACCCGCACGCCGACCGCGACACGGCAGCCGCCTGTTACGGCCTGGAGCCGGAGCGCGTGAAGGTCGTCGTCACCGGCGTGCCCGGCGCCACCGCCGATCGCGAGGACCCCGGTTTCCAACTCCCCCTCGGACTGCTTGCCCTGAAGACCGGATGTCCGGTCAAACTCACGGCGACGCGCGAAGAGTCCTTTCTGGGGCACGTCCACCGCCACCCCACCCTTCTGCGCTACCGCCACCACGCGGACATCGAGGGCAAGCTGGTGAAGGTCGAGGCACAGATCCTGCTCGACGCGGGCGCTTACGCGGACACCTCGTCGGACGCGCTGGCCGCCGCGGTCTCCTTCGCCTGCGGCCCCTACGTCATCCCGAACGCCTTCATCGAGGGCTGGACCGTACGCACGAACAACCCGCCCTCCGGCCACGTACGCGGCGAGGGCGCCATGCAGGTGTGCGCCGCCTACGAGGCGCAGATGGACAAGCTGGCGAAGAAGCTGGGCCTGGACCCCGCGGAGCTGCGCCTGCGCAATGTGATGGCGACCGGGGACGTACTGCCCACCGGACAGGCGGTGACCTGCCCCGCTCCCGTGGCCGAACTGCTGCAAGCCGTACGGGATGTGCCGCTCCCCGCCCTCCCCAAGGACACCCCCGAGGAGGAGTGGCTGCTTCCGGACGGCCCCGAGGGAGCGGGCGAACCGGGCGCGGTGCGCCGAGGCGTCGGCTACGGCCTGGGCATGGTCCACATGCTCGGCGCCGAGGGAGCGGACGAGGTCTCGACGGCCACCGTGAAGGTTCACGACGGCGTGGCCACGGTACTCTGCGCCGCCGTGGAGACCGGCCAGGGCTTCACCACCCTGGCCCGGCAGATCGTCCAGGAGACGCTCGGCATCGAAGAGGTGCACGTCGCCTCCGTGGACACCGATCAGCCTCCGGCGGGGCCGGGCTGCCGCAGCCGCCACACCTGGGTGTCCGGCGGCGCGGTCGAACGGGCCGCCAAAATGGTCCGCACCCAGCTGCTGCAGCCACTCGCGCACAAGTTCGGGATGTCCACCGAGCTGCTCCAGATCGCCGAGGGCAAGATCACCTCGTACGACGGTGTGCTGTCGACCACCGTCACCGAGGCGATGGAGGGCAAGGAACTGTGGGCCACCGCGCAATGCCGCCCGCACCCCACCGAGCCGCTGGACTCCGAGGGGCAGGGTGACGCCTTCGTGGGGCTCGCGTTCTGCGCGATCCGCGCGGTCGTCGATGTCGACATCGAGCTGGGCTCGGTACGCGTCGTCGAGCTGTCGCTCGCCCAGGACGTGGGGCGCGTACTGAACCCCGCGCAGCTCACCGCCCGTATCGAGGCCGGTGTCGCACAGGGCGTCGGCGCCGCGCTCACGGAGAACCTGCGCACCGCGCGCGGGCTGGTCCGCCATCCCGACCTCACCGGCTACGCACTGCCCACGGCCCTCGACGTCCCCGCCATCCGCATCGTCAAGCTCGTTGAGGAACGCGACGTGGTCGCGCCCTTCGGAGCCAAGGCGGTCAGCGCGGTGCCCGTGGTGACCGCCCCGGCGGCGATCGCCTCCGCGGTGCGGGCGGCGACGGGACGCCCGGTGAACCGGCTGCCGATCCGCCCGCAGGCGGCCGTGGTGACGACGACGGGGCGGTGATGACCCAGGGCGAGCCGCCGCGCCGTGAACCCGGGCGCATCGCCCGGTACGCGACCTGGGTGTTCCCGCACATGAACGGCCACCCTCGGGACGCGGACCTCGACGCGGACGAGGCCGAGACGTCTGTGCCCGACGTCTGCCAGGGCGCCCTGGACGTACCCAAGATCGCCGCAGGATCCCATCCGTGGGTGAGGCGGTGCCGTCCGCGCGTTGACGGAGCCGGGCCGCTCGGTAGGGTGGCCCGGTTGTCATACGGAGACGAGCCTCTCAACCAACCCCGGAGACCGTGACTACCACCGCCGCCAACGCCCCATTCTCGCACCACCTCTCTCCCGCCTTCCCCGGCCGTGCCCCCTGGGGTACGGCCGGCAAGCTGCGTGCCTGGCAGCAGGGGGCGATGGAGAAGTACATCCAGGAGCAGCCGCGTGACTTTCTCGCCGTCGCCACACCCGGCGCCGGAAAGACGACCTTCGCACTGACGCTCGCGTCGTGGCTGCTGCACCACCACGTCGTGCAGCAGGTGACCGTGGTCGCGCCGACCGAGCACCTGAAGAAGCAGTGGGCCGAGGCGGCGGCGCGGATAGGGATCAAACTGGACCCGGAGTACAGCGCGGGGCCGCTCGGCAAGGAGTACCACGGAGTCGCGGTCACGTACGCGGGTGTCGGCGTACGACCCATGCTGCACCGCAACCGCGTCGAGCAGCGCAAGACCCTGGTCATCCTCGACGAGATCCATCACGCCGGGGACTCGAAGTCCTGGGGCGAGGCCTGCCTCGAAGCCTTCGAGCCGGCCACCCGCCGTCTCACCCTCACCGGTACGCCGTTTCGCTCCGACACCAACCCCATCCCCTTCGTCGCGTACGAGGAGGGGAGCGACGGGGTCCGCCGGTCGGCCGCCGACTACACGTACGGCTACGGCAGCGCGCTCGGCGACGGCGTCGTTCGCCCCGTCATCTTCCTCTCCTACAGCGGCAACATGCGGTGGCGGACGAAGGCGGGGGACGAGATCGCCGCACGCCTCGGCGAGCCGATGACCAAGGACGCCATCAGCCAGGCCTGGCGCACCGCTCTCGATCCGCGCGGCGAGTGGATGCCCAGCGTGTTGCGCGCCGCCGACCAGCGGCTCACGGAAGTGCGGAAGGCCATCGCGGACGCGGGCGCCCTGGTCATCGCCTCCGATCAGGACTCGGCACGCTCGTACGCCAAGCTGATCCGCGAGATCACCGGTACGAAGGCGACCCTCGTCCTCTCCGACGACACCGGCGCGTCCGAGAGGATCGACGAGTTCAGCCGCAACAACGACCGCTGGATGGTCGCCGTCCGCATGGTGTCCGAGGGCGTGGACGTGCCCCGGCTGGCCGTCGGCGTGTATGCGACCACCATCTCCACGCCCCTCTTCTTCGCGCAGGCCGTCGGACGCTTCGTACGGTCCCGGCGGCGCGGTGAGACCGCCTCCGTCTTCCTCCCGACCGTCCCCGACCTCCTCACCTTCGCCA
>CBFGQM010000188.1:0-10120 GCA_965650905.1 uncultured Streptomyces sp.
AGTGCCTTGTGGGGTGTCATGGGGCGCTTCGGTCTGGCCACGGTCCTACGTGGGCATCACGCCCTGGATGCGGGAGAGCGCGAACGCACGTTCCGCATCGCGCATGTGACACAAGGCATCGAGGCCGGGCGGGTCGAGTCCGGGGCGCACACGCGCAAGCACGGCACAGGCAGGCCCTCGACCGAGCCGGCCGACAGGCGCACCTTCACCCTTGACCTGGATGAGCCTCCCCGGCCCGAACCCGGAGACCACTGACGGTGCCGGTCCGTGTCCAGTGCCCACGAGGGCGTGTGTCAGCCGACGGGGTAGCCCTGGGCGAGGGCGGACCTGCGGAAGGCGGGGAGCTTGTCGAGGGGGACGGCGAGGTGGCGTTCGCCGAGGCGGGTGCAGTGCGTGCGGGTGCGGCGGTCGGCGGCGAGGAGGGCCGCGACGGCCGCGTCCGCGCACTCGATGAGGTGCACCGGCCCGGTGTCGCGGACCTGGCCGACGCGGCGGGCGGCGTCGTCCAGGAGCGTGGTGACCGTCTGCGGGAGGGGAACGGTGGTGGCAGCCTTCAGATGGTGACGGAGTTCGGTGAGGTCGCGGCCCGCGTCGACGGCGGCGAGCAGCGAGGCGGAGGTCAGGGCCCACACGCGGTCGCCGGTGCGCTCGGCGAAGGCGTCGAGGAGGAGGGCCTCGGCGGGGGCGAGTCCGTCGAGGGCCACCACGTCGTGGTTGGGGAGCACCTTCAGGCCGCCAGAACCCTTCGGGGCGGTGTCGGCCGGTGCGGGAGTGGGGAGGTAGGCGGCGGTCTGTCCGGTGCCGTAGGCACCGAGCGGGTTGAGGCGGAGGGCGAGGAGGCCGTCGTAGCGGCTGATGCAGTCGGTCCAGTCGGCGCCCCAGTTGTCGCGGTAGTCGTCGCGTGCGCCCACCGGCGGCTGGTAGTCCACGTCGATCAGGCCGAGGACCGCGGCGTACTCGAAGAGCACGGCGAGGGTGTAGCGGCCCTGGAGGAGTTCCCAGTCGTGGAACCCGTCATAGCCGAGGCTGCCGTATTCGGGGTCTTCCAGGTAGAGCTTCCACAGAGCGCGCTCAGTGCGGGCGATCCCGGGATCGCGACCGGCCTTGCGCATGGAGCGGAAGAGCGTGTCGACGTCGGTCCACTCGCCGGGTGCACAGGCGGCCAGGGCCGCTCCGACCTGGGCCCGGCGCGGCTTGACGGCGGTGAGGACGTTCGCCGCGCGCTGGCCCTTGATCGCTTCGACGCGGGAGAACTCGTCGATCACGCCGCGGCTGAGCCAGCGCCGCCACAGCAGGGCGAGCGTCTCGTGTGCCGGTTTGGTCAGCGCCGCCCTGCCGCGTGCGGTCAGTGCGAGTTTTCCGGAAGCGAGTTCGGCGAGTCCGCCGGCCTGGAGCAGCAGCGGCCAGGCGAAGGACGCGATGGGTTCCTCGGCGTAGAAGTCGCCGCCGCTGAGCGATTCCGCGACCGCCTTAACCGTCGCCGCGGACGGGCGGAGCGTCTTCTCGCTGCAGCGCAGTCGGCCTGCCGCGCACAGCTGGAGCACCGCCTTCAGATTGGCCTGCGCCTCGTGCTCGGTCGTGCGTACGTGATGCTCGTCGTGGTCGCTGGTCACAGAGGCCCCGTCCCCAGGACGTAGTGGTAGTTGCCCGCGCCGCAGGTGCGCTCCAGCGTGCGTACGATCTTCCGGGCGTCGTCGCGTGGGCCGTTGATGTAGAACGGCTTCCCCTGGCGGCCGAAGCCGATCCGCGGGGCGGCCGGGCCGGGCTCGCCGAGGTGGACTGCGGCCTGCGCGAAGTCCGGCGCGGGCTCGAAGCCGAGGGTGCGGGCGTAGGCCACACCACCGTGCACGATACTCTGCGCCTGCTCCAGGCCGATCCGCAGCGGAGGTTGGCCGAACGCCCGGTAGTAGTCGCGTACGTAGGCTTCCAGTGACCCTCCGCCCATCACCTGTGGGCCGACGGTGTCCTTGACACCGAGGCAGTAGACGTCGACGAGGAACCCGCAGACGGTGACCCGGCTGGCACGCTCCTGGCGGGCGATCAGGACCTGGGCGAAACCGGCAACCTCGGGATCTCCGGCGACCTCGGCGTCGGCACGCGCCCAGTCAGGGGCCTCGGACAGTTCCAGGTCGGTGCTCCAGCCGGCGCTCACCCAGCAGCCCACGACCGGGCGCGCGGTCGGCCCGGCCGTGCTCTGCTGTTCGTGGGCCAACCGGCGCACCAGCGCACTCGCCCGGGCCGGTTTCAGTCCGAGGGCCCGCGCGATCTGCTTCGGCCCGCTGCCCTTCTCCCGCAACGACCGTACCTGGGACAGTAGTTGCGCATCGTCGTCGTTCACGGGGCCATTGTTCCGCAGCGCCGGGGCGTCAGGTGCGGGGGTCGGCTGTTCCCGACGTCCCCGCATGGGGGACGTGCGTGGGCACGCGGGCCCGAGCCGGTTGTTCCCCGGCCGGCCGGCTGCCCGCCCGTCCGCCCGTCCGCGCCGGGCAAGGCGTTCCCGTACGGGTGAGACGGCCACCCGCGGTCCCGCTGTTCCGTAGAGTCGGGCCGAGGCGACACCGCCGCGGGAAATAGGGGGGCGGACTCATGGCCAAAACCGCGAGGGAGCGGCTGGGCGTGCTGCTCGGCGGGTCGACGGCAGTGGAGTTCAGTGCCCGGCTCGAAGCACCGGCGGACGGCGTCGGCCTTGAGGTGGCCGGGGTCGGACCGGTGCGTCTGCCGCTGCGCGCGCCGCAGGTGAAGAAACTGATCGCGGTGGCGCGTCCGGCACTGTTCGGCAGGGGGGAGGACACCTTGAGCGACAGCGGTGTGCGTGACACCTGGCAGATCCCGCCGGACCAGGTCACGCTGGGCGGCCCGGCCTGGCCGACGCTGCTCGACGGCGCGCTGGAGTACTTCCGGGACGAGCTCGGGCTCCCCGCGCCGAGCAGGCTGAGGGCCGAGCCGCACGCCCTCCTCGTGTACGGCAAGGGGCAGTTCTTCCTCCCCCACCAGGACTCGGAGAAGGACGACGCCATGGTGGGCTCGCTGGTGCTGCCGCTGCCCTCGGCACACACCGGCGGCGAGTTGGTCATCCGGCATGCCGGGCAGAGCCGGACCTACCGTGCGTCGAAGACGGAGCTGAGCCTGGTGGCCTTCTACGCCGACTGTCCGCACGAGGTGACACAGGTCAGGAGCGGCTACCGGGTGACCCTCACGTTCAACCTGCTGGCCGCGGCCGGATCATGGCAGCGGCGCGGTCCCACCCGGACACGGTCCTCGAGTGCCTACTGCCGATGCTGCGCCACGCGGCGCGGGAACAGAGGGAGGGCGAGCCCCCCGGCGGCCGGGCTCGGAGCGGTGGCACGGGAGTGCGGGGACCGGCTCGGCGCGCTCGCACGACGGGCGCCGCGCGCTGCGGATGACGGGTCGGTGGCGTGGACCGGGTGCGGCTGCGATCTGTGCGGCACCCTGGGTGCGTTTCTCAGCTGCCGGTCGCGGCGGACGCTGGAGTGGCCGCTGGCGAAGGACGGACGGCGGCACGTGCACGGCAGGATCGACACGGCAGATTTGCCCGTAGACCATCAGACCAGGCGGCAGGGGCGCCCGTACACGCTGGTGCTGACGAAGACCCCTGTTCTCGCGCGAGCGGGCGACCCGCCGTCAGGCCGGAGCCGACCTGACCTGGCTGGTCTCGGCATGGAACCTTTCCGGCGAGGTCGGAGCTGATACGAGGCCGTGACACGAGGCGCGGGAGCGACGTCGACGAAGGCCGCCATGGCGTCCGGCGAGGCGAACTCCTCGTGTGTGTCTGGCTGCCGGCAACCGCCGCGAGATCCATCGTCAGGTTCCGTAGGACCCTCAGCTCTGCAGATCGGATTGACCCTCCTCCCGGGGCGGCAGGAGAGGGTGCGCCTCCCTGTTCGGCGAAATGTTCCGAATGTCACCCATAAACGCAACCGAAACTGCAACCCCCGGACTGCATCCGGGACACAAGCCCTTCTGACGGGCTGCGAGGCTGATAATGCGTCTGTTTTCCAGCCCTGGCATCCGTCGCTTCTTCGACCTGTGTGCCCAGTAATCCGCCAGGTCAGGATCGTACTTGGATGCAGATCCTCGTACTTCCTGATGACGGACAATGCGAGTCCAGGCGAGCTTGTATAGATGGGAGCCGTTTTCGCCAAACACCCATTGGTCTCGCCTGTCTGCCTTGTGCTGACCCCAGTATCGTCTGGAGACCCACCATCCAGATTTGTTCCTGTGGCGAGCAACCGCCCAGCGCCAAAGCGCTGTGTAGACGTAGGCGTCAACCCCCTTGAAGACCCTACTGGAGACAACTGCGCGGTAGTAGATCGACCACCCTTTGAGGAGCGGGTTCAGGCGGGCAATCAGCTTCTCTGCTGTCGCGCCGCGCATCTCCCGGATGATCTCTCTAATCCTCCCTCGCAGTCGCATTACGGCATCTCGACTAGGACGAATGATCAGCTTGCCGTTCCTGTACCGTCGAACAGTGAAACCGAGGAAGTCAAATCCCTCATCGAGATGAACGATTCTCGTCTTCTCTTCGTTGATGAACAGACCTCTCGGGGCCAACCATTCCGACAGTCTGGCTTTCAGCTGTTCAGCTTCTTCCGGCCGCTCGTCGATCCCCGCCGTTTTCTTGCCATGGCTCAGCTGGGTTACTCGTTTGACTCCTAATAGGAGGTTGGCGCGCGACCTGAGCATGAGCTTTTGCAGGTTCCTAACCTGCTTTAAGTTGCCTTCCTTCTGAGCCTTGTAGATTCTCTGTCCGAGTCGCCTGACATGATCCTCTTGCATGGCCCAGTCAATGCTGTGCCAGAGGGTTGCATCGCTGTCCGGGGTTCCGTTCACGTTCGGAGTATCGCAAGTCGTGACTTTGTCCATCGGCTCGCCTCCTCGGTGTCTAACTTGCGCCCCGGTAAGGGCTGTCGGTCATCGTGTTCTACATCGGCCACCAGATTCGCGTCAGCACCCTTTCGGGACAGGGATGACCCTGGTATCCGCCGAGTTATGCCGGGAGGCGGAGCGCCTCCGATTCTCCGGGTTTCCTCTGGACTTTCGTCCCAGCGGCATTCGCTTCTCGAATCTTCCTGTGCCCGCAGGAGAGTTCAGCCTTCGTTGCCTCCGGCCTACCAGAGTTCGTCTGGACTCCTACGGGGTTGCCACGTTCCACTCGTACGAGTTACTCCCAGGGTGTGAGCCTCCTTTGACACGGTCCCCACGGCGGCCTACTTCCGGGGTCAACCAACCCGGAGCCGTGTGACGCCATCTCAACGTCGGGGACTTCCACCGCCGATTGCATAGCCACAGCGCGGTGTTGAGAGTGACGAGCCGTACGCACGGAGGTTCGCTTTCGCTCACCCGTCTGGGCTTCCCCTGCCTGTTGCTGATGGTGGCCCCATCAGCTCTTGGGCGTTCATCCTCGGCTCAGCACCCCGCAGTTACCCGCGACGCACCCGAGGCTGGGGACCAGATCAGGCCGCTATCTGGGGTCGAATTCTGCACTCCTTTCGTTCGACCACTCGTTCCGAGCGACTTCGTGTCGCACGGTTGTTCTCCACGGGGGTGCCGGTGAGGGCGACGCGGGCGCGGGTGGGCAGGGCGCGCAGTTCGCGGGCCGTGATGGCGTAGGGGTTCTTGACGTGCTGGGCCTCGTCGGCGGCCACCAGCGGCCAGGCTGTGTCGGCGAGCACTTCGCGGTCGCGGCGCAGCACCCCGTAGGTGACCAGGACGATCTCGTCGCCGGCCAGGTCCTTGAGGTGGCGGTCGCCGCCGTGGTAGCGGCGTACGGGGGTGGACGGTGCGAATCTGGCGGCCTCGCGCTGCCAGTTGCCGAGCAGGGAGGCGGGGCAGACGACAAGGGTGGGGCCCGCGGTGGTGGGGTCGCTCTGGCGGTGCAGGTGCAGAGCGAGCAGGGTGATGGTCTTGCCCAGACCCATGTCGTCGGCGAGACAGCCGCCGAGGCCGAGTGCGCACATCTCGGCCAGCCAGGCCAGGCCCCGCTTCTGGTACTCGCGCAACGTGGCCTTGAAGGCGGCGGGCTGGGGCACGGGGGTGCGGGACTCGGGGTCGCGGATACGAGCGACCAAGTCGCCGAGCGCACCGGCCGCCGCACAGGGGACCGGGGCACCGTCCCGCTCGGCCTCGCCGGTCAGCGCGGCGCTCAACGCCTCCATGGGGGTGAGCGGTTCCATCCGGCGACGCTGTGCGCGGGCCACCAGCTTCGGGTCGGCGACCACCCACTGGTCGCGCAGCCGGACGAGAGGGCGGCGCGTCTCGGCGAGGGCGTCCAGCTCGGCCTCGGTGAGCGGCTCGCCACCGAGCGCGATCTGCCAGCGGAAGTCGAGCAGGGCATCGGCATCCAGCATGCCGCCCGCGCTGGAGCCGGGGGCGGTGCGCTGTCCGATCTCCGCGGTCGCGGTGAGCGCCTTGACCAGCTCGCGCGGCCAGTGCACGTCGATACCGGCCGCGCGCAGCGCGTCCGTGGCGTCCCCAAGGAGCTCGAAGGCTTCGTCGTCGGTCAACCGGAGCTGATCGGGAGCGGCATCGTCGAGCAGCCTCCGCAGCGGGGGCCAGGCGCGGGCGCCACGACGCAGGGCGAGCAGGGTCTCGGTTTCGGCGCGCGGGCCGATCAGCCGCTCCACTTCGGTCGGCTCGCTCCACAGCCGTGCGGCCTCGACGACGAGCGCCGGGTCCGCCGCGGTGTGCAGTTGCAGGACGGCCCGGAACTTCCGTCGGCGCCCTTCGGGTACGTCGACGCGCAGGGAGACACTGACCTCGGCGGTGAGCGCCGCCTGGGTTTCCTCGGCCCATTCACGCAAGGTGGGCACGGCACGGGCCTCGCGCCAGGCGTACGGCAGCGCTCCCATGGCGAGCGGCGCGGCCGGCGTACGGACCAGATCATCGGCGACCGCGTCGCAGAACTGGCGTACCAGCGCAGCCGGTTCGGCGATCCGTACCGGCGCGGGGCCAGGCTCGGGCAGGCAGTGGGCGTGCGGCGGAAAGGCGGCGGCCAGGGCGTTCAGCGTCTGACGCTGGGCGGCTGTGAAGGGACCCACCTGCCAGGTGTCGTAACCGGCGGGGGTGAGGGCAGGGTGGAGCCGGCCGTCGGCGAGCAGCCGCAGCGCGAAGCGAGTGGCGGCCTGCCAGGCGGCGCCGGAGGGATGCGTCGGCTCCGCATCAGCCAGAGCGGAGACAGCGACGGCGACAGGCAGCGCGTAACCCTCGACCCTGCGCCGCCTGACCGAGCGGCCGTGCGGCAGAACCAACTCCACCACCTCGGTCTCAAGGCCGGTGGGCGCCATACCGTCTCCGGCCGCTGTCCCGGCCGGCTTCCACAGCAGCAGCCGCCCAAGGCGGGCGAGCTCACCGGGCAGGAACACCGCCGCCCAGCCGGCGCCGAGCAGTTCCCTCACGAAGGCGGATGTTTCCTGCCGGGCCAGCGGCGGTGTGCTTCTCGCGCCCGTACTCGGCTCTCGTACGACGACTCGTGCCACTCTCTTCCGCCCTGTCGCGTGCCGGACCCTCCCCAGGCCCACTCACTTCCGAACCCCACCAGGTAACGTCACACACTGGCAACCGCGGGCCTTTGCATGACTGCCGGCGACGGCGCCACGGCGGATACGCCGCTGCTGAACGCATCGGTCCTCAACCGTAAGGCGCAGCGCTACGGTGAGGCCATGAGCACCCTGGGACCCAGCCGTGCTGGAGGCATTGATCGAAGAGGCCACCGTCGACGCCTACGGCGATGATGAGCAGCCCACCGGCTTCTTCACGATGATTGAGGAGAGCCTTGCCATGCCGTTCACCACGACTGTTCTCGGCGTCGACGTGAGCGTGGTCGGTGTCGATCTGGCCGAGGACGGGCGCGTGGTCGCACGCTGCGCCCGGGGGTCGATCCGACAGGACATCGGAATTCTGGACCTGCCGCTGCCGGAACCCGCCCCCGAGGGCTCGCAGTGGATCCAGGCATACCGCTCCTGGGCCCGCTGAACCGGCGCGTCGCACAACTGCCCGGCTGAGCCCCTGCTCGAACGAACGGTCGTCCCGAAGCCGCTGACCGGACCGACTGCGGGAAACAGAGAGCACGCAGCGCGCATACCGCAGTATGCTTGCCGCTATGGCTGACACCACACGCATCACGGTGACACTCCCCGCCGAACAGGTGGCGGAGCTGAAGAAGATCACGGACAACATCTCCGGCTACGTGGCCGAAGCGGTCGCCAGACAGATCCGGCACCAGCTTCTGGGGGCCGACCTGCGCAGCCACACAGACGAGCACGGGGCCTTCAGTGAGGAAGAGCTGGCCGAGGCGCGGGCGCGGATCTTCGGTACGACGCAGGCCGCCGGCGGCGCGAGCGCCGCGTGAGCGGGCACATTGAGACTGTCGTCCTGGACAGCGAGGGGCTGTCGGCCTGGGTGGCGCAGGACCGGAAGGTTCTGGCGATGTTCCAGGTGTTCCACGACATGGGAGCAGACCTTGTCGTCGGCGCCAACACCATCGTGGAGGTGAGCCACGCCAGGGTGAACCTGCCCCGACTGCGATGGGCGCTCTCCCGGGTCAAGGTGGAGCCGGTCACGGAGGCGGCGGCCAAGGCGGCGGCACAGCTGCTCAAGTCCACCGGTCTGCACGGGCACAAGTACGCGATCGACGCGACAGTCGCGGAAGCGGCCCTGCGTCAGCCCGGCCCGGCCGCCATCCTCACGTCGGATGTCGATGACCTGGCCCGGCTGTGCGGCAGCAAGGTCCGGATGATCGGGCTCTGACCGCGACATCGTTCCGGGAGCCGGCCACCGCTCCCAGCAGCTCCGCCAAGGTGTCGCGGTCGGTGGGCGCCAGTGCCGCGAGCGCCTCGGCCACGTGCAGTTGCGGGAGAGAGAGCACCCCTTACCAGTCCGCCGCTGCGACAGGCTGGGAGTACCTCCTGCGCACGCAGGACGATCCGTGGCCGGCCTCGACCGCTGAAGGACCGACCGGAAACGAAGTCGTGGTCAGGCGGCTGTGACGGGGCGTGGGTTGCCGTGGAAGACCTGGCTCGCGTGCCAGGTGCGATGGGACGGCGCGATGGGGCTGATGCCCGGTTGGGGGCCGACGAGTGGACGGCCCGCGAGCGCTACGACGTGTTCGTGGGCGGCAGGGCTGTGGCCGACGAACCGTTGTGAGACCAGGATGCGGTGGCCGTCGCCGACTCCGAGGACGCCCTTGTCGAAGAGCTTGTGGTGCAGTGAGCACAGGCACAGTCCGTTGTCGACGTCGTCGGGGCCGCCGAACGCCCACCACCGCACGTGCGCGGCCTCCAGGCCGACCGGAATCGCGCCGATCCGGCCGTCGTAGCCGCAGAATGCGCACCGATACTCGTAGGCCGTCAGCACCAGATCCCGCATCCGTGGGTCCCGGCGCCTCTGCACGGCCGAGACCTGGGCCGTCTCGGCCTGCTCCAGCTCCAGACCGACGGCTTCGCACAACTCGTCGTGGAGCGAGGGCGGGAAGTTCAGGTCGAGCAGTACCCGCGCCATCCGGCCGAGCAGCGACGGCTCACGCCGCAGCGCCGTCCGCAGCTCGGGCGCCAGGCGGCCTGCCGCTCCCGCGACCCGCAGCTCTCGTACCCTGCTTCCGGGGCTGCCCGGTCCGCGATCGGTACGCACCTCCCACACCCCGTCACTGGCCAGGTGATGGAACGGGTAGGCGGGCGTCGTCTTGTTGGGCGGCCCGTACTCGGACAGTAGCCGCTTCAGATCCTCCTCCACGGCGCTGTACCGCAGCTCCTCGCCAGCATCCTGCTGGAACCGGCCGAGGGCGTACAGGAACAGCAGCGGCTTGTGCGGAGCGCGAGTCCCGCTTCTGGTCCACTGCCTCAGCTTCGCCGTGCGCTCCAGCCAGTCCATGACCGGCGATCGTAGTGGCGCCCTCGGACACCTTCCCGGACTTATGCGAGCAGGCGGCTGACGGCGGCCTGGAGGGACGTAGATTTGCGTCAAATGACCGAGATAAACGAGACCAAAACTGGGACCAGCGCATGACGCGAACCCCGGTCGCATGGTGACCGGGGTTCGCGTTTCCGCAGTTCAGGCGGCTGCGGAGGATACGAGATTCGAACTCGTGAGGGTGTGAACCCAACAC
>CBFGQM010000189.1:0-10107 GCA_965650905.1 uncultured Streptomyces sp.
ACATTCCGCGTAACTGGGCGCGCTCGGAGCGACGACAGCTCCTGGCTGGCGACGCCACCGTCCCGAAGGCCCCTCCAAGGCCGAGCGCGCCGAAGTCGCCGACACCACAACCGGCGAGATCCGGACCCACCGCGTCGACCCCGCCGCCCGCCTGTACTACGAGAACGGCGAGGACAAGAAGACCGTCGTCCGGGGGCAAGTGGTTCTTCGCCTCCGCCCGTGACAACGGCTACTGGCAGCGTTTCATCCTCACCGTCCAGCACGTCGCCGGCGGCGAATATGAGGATGAGGCCGCGATCGCCGTACGCTCCTTCGCCCGACTGCACGCCCAACTCCCCGGAGCCATGGGCGTCGTCTACGACGGGGCCTTCCGCGGTGTCCACCGGGACGTCCTCGGCCGCCGTGGGCTCCTCGTGGTCAACAAGCAGCACGGCTCCGTCAAGCCCCCGGGGACGAACTCCTACGTTCCGGCCGATGCCGCCATGACCTGTGGTGCGACCAGGGCCGCATCGCCGAACGCATCCTCCTCGACGACGGCACCAGCCACCTGCTTCCCGTCCCCGTCATCCGGCTCGAACACCGCGAAGGGGTTAACAAGAGCCGCTGGTACCACCTTCTGCGGATCGACCGCCGTTACGGCCCCCACACGCATCGAGTTCCCGTCGGCATCACCACCACCTCCGCAGACCGGGCCCTGTACGACTCGGCGACCGGCAAACGCATCCCCAGCGACACCGAACGTGACTTCCATCGTGCCGAATACCTCCAGCAGATCCCCGAGGCTACCCGCGCTCACCAGCTCGTCTACCCCTACCGCAGCGACGCTGAGTCCCTCCACAACCAGCTCGACCAGAGCATGTGGAACAAGCGCATGATCTCCTACGGCCTCGATCGCCAGAAGGTCTTCATGCTCGGCTTCGTCCTCTCCCAGAACGCCACCAGCCACCAGATCCACCTCGAACGCCGCCCGCAAGACGCCCCTGAGACGGCGGTTCTTTCCGGCCGCGTAACGCTATGAATACGCCACGTTCCAGAACGTACTCATGACACGGAGGTGCTAAGGGAACGGATGGGCCTCGCGCTGCAAAGGCGCAGAGATGGGGTTGATCTTGGACGTATCAGGGGAACTGGCCGCGGTAGGGACGACTGCCGCATCAGCGCTGGTCGTGGCGATGACGGGGGACGGCTGGAGCGGTTTCCGAGGCTGGCTGGGACGCTGGTTCGGGCGCGGAGACGATCAGGCTGCTGACCGTCGACTCGACCGGCTCGACCGGGACCGTGCGGCGCTCGTTGCCGTACCGGAGGACGAGCGGGCGGACCGCGCCGGTGCCCTCTACTCCGCATGGGCCGTACGGCTGCAGGACGCGGCGGACGAGGACCGCGAGGCGGCGCAGGAACTGCTCGCCTACGCGAAGCAGTGGCGGAGTGACCATCCCGAGGCGGCACCGCAGGTGACCGTGGTCCGCCAGCGGGCAGAGGCCAAGGGCAAGTCCCAAGTCACTCAGGTCGGCCGCGACCAGACCGTCATCCACCCGGGGCGGTCATGAGCGCCGCGTCCGAGCCCGCCGAGGAGCGGGTGTGGCAGGAGGCAGAGGCATCCGACAGCGCCGTCGTCAAGCAGGTGGCCGGGGACTACGAGGAACACCACCACCGCTACGTGCGCGGCTGGGAGTACCTGAGTGCCGTCGCGTTCGATCAGGACGAGGTACGTCTCGTCGCATCGGACTATGTCCAGGCGAAGCCGGCCGCACCGTCCGGCGAGCGCCAAGTGGACCGGGCCATAAGGCTATTGAAGCGCCCCGTAGGTCAGCACAACATCGTGGTACTTGCCGGCCCCAGCGACACCGGCCGCCGTACGACAGCCCTCCGTGTGCTGCACGAGGTGGGTGTGCCGGCCGAGCAACTCCTCAGCCTCGTCCTGGACTGGGACCGGCCGCGCACGGAGCAACTCCCCGCGACGCCGCACCACGGCTTCGTCCTGGACCTGTCCGGCTACAGCAGCCTGCCTGCGGACTTCTACCAGGGCCTCGCCGGCTATCAGAAAGAGGCGGCCGCAGCCGGCTCGTACCTCGTCATCCTCACCACACCCGGCACCTGGAAGCCCGGGACCCTGGCCTCCGTTCCCCGCGTCGAGCATGTGCCGCCACCCGCCCTCGACGTGGCCAAGGCCCATCTTCGGCAGCAAAAGCCCGGCCGCCTGAGCTGGCTGGACGACGGTTCCGACCTGAACAAGCTGCTGAGCCCCACCACATCGCCTGCCGACGCGGTGCGCCTGGCACTGATCATCGCGACCGCCGCCGACGACGGCCAGGCGAAGGCCAAGGAGGAGTTCGAGAACTGGCAGGACCACCTCACAGACTGGTTCAAGGGCCATGACAGTGATGAACACCTGAGGGACCGTGCACTGCTCATCGCCATCGCGCTGCTCGACCGGTTGCCAGCCGAAGTCGTTATGGCGGCCGCAGACCGGCTCTTCGCGCTGGTGAAGGGAGTCCTGCCGCCGGGCGGTGCGCTGGCGGGACCCGACCTGGAGACCCGCCTTGAGATCACCGGCGCGAAGCGCGTGAAGGAGGACGACGGTCTCTCGCTCGACCAGGCACGGCACGGCCTGGACGAGGCAGTCCTCGCACACGTCTGGGCGCAGCGTCCCCACCTGCGGAGTGAACTGCTGCGCTGGGCCTCGGAGATCACCGCGCCCAAGGGCATCGCCGGCAAGTACCGTGCACGCGTCGCCGCGGCGCTGACCAGGCTGGCGACAGGGCCCGCGGGGCAGGCGGTCCTGCGGATCGTGACCGAGTGGATCGCCTCGGACAGCGCCGCACACCGGCGGTTGGCGTCCGGCGTACTGGAGAGCACCGCGACGCACTCCGGCATCGGTGTGGCGGTCCGCAAGTACCTGTACGACGCTGCCAAGCAGAAGAACCTCAGCGAGGCACTCGCGCAAACCGTGGCCGAGGTCTGCGCCGGCCAACTGGGCCGGACCTATCCCCGTGTCGCACTCACCCGGCTGCGGCTCCTGGCTGGCCGCAGCGACCAGCGCGGCGCCGAGGCCGTCGCCAAGGCCGTTCGTGAACTCGCGGCCCAACCCAAGCTCCGCTCCCTGGTCCTCGGGGAGATCGTCGACTGGGCCGAGACCGACGACGGAGTGATGCGCCAGGCAGGGGCACGCGCGTTCCTCGCCCTGACCGACCTCACCAGTCCGCCAGGTGAGACGCCGCTCGCCCTGGCCCTCGCGAACGAGCTGATCGCGGACAAGGAGGCCGGCCTGGAGGACCAGCTCTTCGTACGCGGATGGCGCGCGGCCTGGCGCCATGAACCCACCGCCGACGAAGCCCTGGCCTCCCTGGCCGCCTGGCTGGAATCCGCAGCTGTCCCGGAGGAGCACGCCGTCGACATCGCCGTGGCCGTCCTCTCGGGGCGCCTACGGGATGCCCGCGTCTCCGAGCTGTTGGTGGGGCAGAGCGACCCGGCCGGACCGGGACGGGCACGACGTATCGCGGTACTCAGCCGCCTGCTGCCCGCCCCTGATACGTCACAACCTCCACAGACCTCGGATGGACCGCCTGCCAAGCCGGATGAGTTGAACGCTCCTGCCGCATGACCCTGTTCTCCCGGTGGCATCGGCAACCGGGACCATCGCCCGCCCCGACAACAGTGGTGGCGGTCCCGGCTGCAGGGTCCGCAGAGCGATGTCTTCTCATCGAGGGCGAGCGCGTGCCCAGCCGCGTGCCCAGCGTCCACTTCATGGTCCGGATCGATGCCACCTGGCACCCGCGCGGCGACGACCCACTGGAGCACAACGACTCGCCATCCTTCGTCCGCCATCAACTCCGTGAGCACATCGCTCGGACGCTTCAGCGGTACTCCGTGCTCGACCTTCCGGCCGCGCAGGACGCCGTGAACGCCACCATCGACCGCCCGTGGTCCCCGGAACCATGGCTCGTCATCCGGGGCCACGCGGCACTGACCGTCTCGGACGCCGACCTGCACCTTGCCGGGAAACACCTGCGTCGTGCCCAGAGCGGGGACCTGGACCGAGAGGAGACCAACCGCCGAGTCACCTTCCTCCAGGCCATCCTCTCCGACCCCGATCGACGCCGCGTGTGGTGGATCGACCAGTACCCGGACCGCCTCGACGAACTCGAGCTCCTCAAGGTTCTGGCAGACCTCAAGTCACCACGCGACTCCGGTCGCGAGGGTCTGCATGCCGAAGTCGCCTGGTTCGTCGACCAGTTGCTCACCGACCTGCACACCCAGCACCAGCGCGAGATCTTCTTGCGCGCTCTCACCCAGACCCTGCGCACGCTCGGCAGCACCGACCTCCAGAACATGTCAGCCCGCTGGCTGGCCGACCGCCTCGCTGAACCCGGAGTCGACACCGCATGAACGTACGCACCCGACGATGGCTCCTCGCCCCGATCCGCCAGTGGCGCACGCGTCGGCTCATACATCGGCACGGCCCGTCGCTGGATTACCCGACCGCCTGGGCTCTCATCACTCTGGATACGAGCACCTACGAGTTCGCCTACGTCCAACAGGCCACCCACGAGGCCAGCCCCACGCCTGAAGCCGGCCTCCACCACGACGACTGGAACGCCCTCAGCATGCGGGAGCGCACCCGCAGAACACGCTGGTTCGCGCGACACGGAAAGACCCCGATACAACAACTCGACATCACAGAAGAACAGTTGAAGCGGGCCGGACTGCGAGTCGTCGACTGGGATGTCCCGAAGGGCGAGGCCGGAGTCCGGCGGTCACGGAGCAGATCGTGATCGGACAAACTCGGGGAAGGCCTCCTCCCACACGGTACGAATGTGTCTGCTGATCAGCCGTACTTCCGTGGCAGCGATGCTCATGCGTTCACCGTTGCCCGCGGGGCCAGCCCCGGCACAGTGGAGGCCGCTGTGCGGGCGGTGCGCTGAGTGTCAGAGCGGATGCTCAAGCGACGGTATGGAACCCCTGCTGACCTGTAGCGATCTGCTGAGCGTTTCCAGATCGGGGGCCAAGCGTTTCGGATCAGGTCCACGAACCCTCGCTGACCTGCGGCGACGGAGTTTTCTACAAGCCCCACGAAGGCGGGGATCTGTCGGAAAATGTGTAGGGACTAGCGGCTAATGCCGCTGATCCCGGACACATCGGTCCACTGATCCGGCGGTGCGCCATCGCCCTCGGCACAGTAGGTGAGCCACGCAGGTGATCCGCTGCCCGGCCGACGCCCGGCCGACGCCCGGCAGCTGCCCTCCTGACGCCGGGCGGGGTAACCCCCTCGCCTGCACACCCCCACCCGCTACACCGGCGGCGGCGTGCCAGTCCATGGAGTTGATCATCCAGGCGAAGCCGAGGTCTCCCGCCTGGGAGCAGCGGCTCCAGCTGCCGATAACTGGCCGTGTTGTCGAGGATGAGCAGCGCCTTCTTGTCCGCGAGCTGGCTCCGCCACATGGCCGCCAGTGCCTCGGTGACCGCACCAAGGTCGTCGCCGACGGGGATGCGCTGCGCCGGCACTCCGGTCGCCGCCAGCAAGGATGCCAGCTGTCACGGCTCCGCCGGCGGCCACGACGAACACAGGCATTGTCGGTTCCTGGAATGGCGATGCGTACGGCGTTGCCGACGGCAACCTTCTCGTCGGCTGGTCGACGGGCGGCAAGTTCGGCGCTCTGAACGACCCGCTGTGGTCGGTGCACGATGTGCGAACAGGCAAGCTCCGGGCCAGCATGATCTGTGCGCATGACGTCGCGGACGCCAATGAAGTTCGCGACTACCCCGTGATTACTTCGCCGGACGGCCGCTACCTGGCAGCCGGACCAGTTGTCTTTGATCTGAAGCGAGGCAAAGGCACCTGTCTGGAGGGTGACGGCGACCGCAAGACGATTGCGCTCGCCGCAATCCGCGACGACGGCACGGCCTACGGGGCGGTCCTGGGGAAGTCGGCGGCCAGCGGCTCGCAGGCGGTCGTGGCGGAGCTGGACCTGGCGACCGGCACAGGGGAGCCGAAGGTTCTCGATGCAGGCGTGCGCGTTCCGTACCTCACCAGCGTTAAAGGGTCGGGCCTGTTCCTTGATCGCGACGAAGATGCGCATGTGCGGGTTTCGCTGCGGCGTGAACGTTGACACCCGCGTCTCCGGCTGCGCGGCGAGTAGCCCTACCGTGACCGGGTGGTCCAGTGAGCTGGGGACACTCGGGCTCTCTGCGCTGCCTTCCCAGGTAGGGGAAGATCGTTCCCCATTTATTTGCATGTCGCACTCATCTGCTGTTGCCTCTCTGCGCGATGCTGCACCCCCTTGAGTCAGCCAGTCACTTCCGCCTCCGCCAGGAACCGGCTCGGCTCCCCCGTCCACGACACATACAGCCCGTCCCGCGCCCGCGTGCAAGCCACGAACAGCAGGCAGCGCTCGGACAGGAGGTCCGCTTCGTGCTGGAGGCGGTCCACCTCGACAGGTGTCACCGCCTTCGGCGCGGGCAGGGCGTCCGCGTTCACGCAGGTCACGGCGACGCAGCGGAATTCCAAGCCCTTGAACGAGTGCATGGTGCCGACACGGACGGCGTCCGCCCTCTCCGGTGCGTCGGCCCTCAACCTCCCCGCCGGGATACCGGCGGCCGCCAGCCTGGCGAGCGCCTTCTCGACGCCTTTGTTGAAACGGGAGGTGACGCCGATCTCGCCCGGAGCCACGCCGTTCTCCGTCCACCCGCTCACGCGGTCGACGAGCGCGTCGAGTTCGGCTTCCTCCGACGCGGCCGCGTGGATCTCGGGGCCGTTGCCGTGCAGGGCCGAACGATAGCCGAGGAGCGTCTCGTTGCGGGAGTCGTCCTCCAGTTGCTCGAAGGGACGGCCGACGAGGAGGGCGGTGGACCAGCTGAGGATCTCGTGTGTGGAGCGGTAGTTCTTCCGCATCTTGGTGGATCGTCCGGCGACCTTGATGCCGAGGGTCCGAAGGGAGACCTTCGTGTCGTAGATCCGCTGATGAGGATCGCCGGCGATGAACAGGTCGTCGGGTCGCGCCGGGGCGGCCGCGCGCAGCAGCCGCCATTGGGCCGGGTGCAGATCCTGTGCCTCGTCGACGACGATGTGCCGGTACAGCGGACCGGTCGCCCGGAGCAGGTCGGCCGCCTCCGTGCACGTCCCCAGGTAGGTGCGCCGGCCGTCCGCCGCGAGACGGTCGGTGAACTCCCGGACTGTCCGCCACACCAGAGGGCGTTCGGCGGCCGGGAGACGGCTACCCCGCCCACGCCTGTCGGCGGCCTCGTACTCCCCCTCACTCCGCAGATCCTGGGCCAGGATGACGTGCTTGTACTCCTGGCCCAGGAACTGGGCCGTTCCGGTGAAGCCCGTGGCCCTGGCGGCCTGCTTCCAGCGGCTCTCTTCTTCGCCGCTGCCCAGCGGGCGGCGCGAGGTGGTGACGACGCGGCTGGCGAGGGCGTCGACAGTGGTGATGTCCACGCGGGCCCGCAGTTCCTCGTCCTCGATGAGCGTGCCGAGTCCGGTGCGCAGTGCGGCGACGAGAGCGTTGGTGTACGTCGTCAGCAGGACACGGTCGCCGTCGCGCAGGAACTCCAGCAGGTGCTTCACGCGGTGCAGGGCGACGACGGTCTTGCCGGTGCCGGGGCCGCCCGTCACCTGCGCCGGTCCGGAGTAGCTGGCCCGGTAGGCGACCTTGTGCTGGGAGGGGTGGAGGTAGACCCGCCAGGCGGCAAACGGGCTGTCGAGGATGTCGCGCAGTTCGTCGGAGGCGGTGACGAGGGCGATACGGGTACGGGTGTGGCGGATGGCGGTCGTGTAGTCGGTCGTGTCCACCGGATCGGACGCGGAGGTGGGGAGGTTGACGGATACCAGGTCGCGCCAGACCTCCTCCGCGGTGAATCCTTCGGCGAGGTACTCCAGGACTTCCCTCTGGTCCTGCGGGAAGTAGGGGGCGAAGGCCTCCAGTTGCTCTTTGCTGGTGAGGACACGCGCCTGGCGCAGGGTGGTCTCGTCGATGCCGAGGGCGGCCAGGTCACCGTCGGAGACCTTGGCGAAGAGCCGCTCGTCCGGCGCGGCGGCGATCCGCTCATACGCGGGCGTCAGTTCGTCGAGCATGGCGATGTCGCGGATCTCCACGGCGCGGGTGACCGTGTTGATGCTGGCGCGCTGTTTGATCGCCCAGGCGATGGCCTTGTCGTGCGGCATCACGCGCAGCAGTACGAAGGTGTCGCCGCTTTCGGGGGCGAGGACGACGCCGCGGGTGCCTTGGGCGATGCGGATGGTGCGGATGTGCGGGTCCTTGGCCTGCTTCAGTGACTCCAGTTTCAGGCCGGGGTCCTTGAAGAGCTGGGCGAGGGTGAGGCGTTCGAACTTCTCCCAGGCATCGAAGACCCCCTGCTTGTCGGTGCCCTGGAGTTTGCCGAGCTGGGCGCAGAACGCGATGTCGAAGGCGAGGTGTGGCATGGTGTCCCGTTCTGCGTGTGCGCTGCGTGCGTTCTGTGGCTGGGAGTGGCTACGAGTGCCTGCGGGGTGTACGAGCGGGTTACCCGGCGGCGTCGCCGTCGAGGTCGAGGCGGATCAGGGCCAGCGCCTCGGCGATCTCGACGGTCATCTCGTCCTCGGGGCCGAACACCATGCACATGTCCTGATGGAGCGGTTCGAGGACCTGCCGGGCTTCGGCGGCCCGGCCCTGGGCGAGCAGCAGCATCCCGATGTTGTGCCGCAGCTCCACCGCTTCCTCGCTCACGTCGCTGTCGACGGCCCGCACGACGTTCAGCACGCCCTGGAGCGCGGCGAGCGCGTCGGTGACCTGGCCCAGTTCGGCGCGGCACCGGGCCGCCTGGGCGCGGCAGGCGCGGGACTGCTCGCCGGTGGGTCCGGCGATGCGGGCGTAGGCGTCGGCGAGGGCCTCGAACTCGGGCAGGGCGGCCCGGTAGTCGCCGCCGAGGAGGCGGATCGCCGCTCGCTGGCGGCGCAGCGCCAGAACCGGCTTGCTCTCGGAGCCGAGGGCGAGGGCCGCGGGTTCGATGACCTCGCCGAGCACCTCGGCGGCCTGAGCGAACCGCTCCTCCTCCAGCAGGGCGTCGGAGTGGGCGTACGCCTCCTTGATGTCCTCGCGCAGTTGGGCGGGAACGGGCACCGGCTGGGCCCCCGGGAGGACGGCCGTGGGCGGCAAACCACCGGGTGCGGGCGCCTGGGCGCGGGCGCGGGGAGCGAAAGGGCGACGGAATACGCCCGTCGGGTCGGGCGCGCCGGCCGGCCCGGCATCGGCCGTGCCGGGCTCCTGACCCGGAGGTGGCAGGAACGGCAGCAGCCGCGCGTACACCTCCTGTGTTTCGGCGGGCCGCGCCTCGGGCGCCTTGCGCAGCAGGTGCAGGACCAGCTCCTCCAGCGCCTCGGGGACGTCGGGCCGCAGCTGTCGCAGCGGGGTGGGGGCGGCGTTGACGTGCTGGTACATCAGCAGGTACTCGCTCTCCGCCTTGAACGCCAGGCGCCCGCTGAGGAGTTCGTGCAGCACACAGCCCAGCGCGTACAGATCGGTCTGTGGGGTGATGCGTCCGCCGCGGACCTGCTCGGGCGACATGTACTGGTGGGTGCCGATGGGGCTGCCCGTGGCAGTCAGCTTGGTGACGTCGGTGCGCAGGATCGCCGCTATACCGAAGTCCAGGACCTTCACGGTGCCGTCGCCTGCGACGAGGATGTTGCCCGGCTTGAGGTCCCGGTGGATGACCGGCACGTCGTGCGCGTACGACAGCACGGTCGCGACCTGCGCGCCGACGGCCGCCGCCCAGCTGACCGGCACCGGCCGGCCGGGGTCGAGGTAGGCGGACAGCGGTACGCCGTCGACGAGCTCCATCACCAGGAACAGCCGCTCGTACGACGCGTCGAGCACCGCGTCGTACACCTGCGGCACGCCGGGGTGCTGGATGCGCGCGGTGATGCGGGCCTCGCGACGGAAGCGCTTGGCGAACTCCTCGGCCAGCTGCGGGGAGGTGACCGACGCCTGCCGGATGAGCTTCACGGCGACGGGCCGGTCGAGCACGGCGTCGTAGCCGCGCCACACGTCGCCCATGCCGCCGTGGCTGAGCTCCTCCAGAAGTTCGTAACGGTCGGAGATCGCCTCCTGCGGCACCTTGCCCCCGGTGTGCGTG
>CBFGQM010000190.1:0-10097 GCA_965650905.1 uncultured Streptomyces sp.
CCAGACGGGGTTGTCCCAGAGCGCGAACGCGGGAGGCAGCGCGGGCTCGACGACCTCGGCCTCGGCGGTGAGCTGGGCGAGATCGCGATCGAGCGCGGCCCTGGCCTGGTCGACGAGTTGCCCGTGCTTGGCGCGGGCCGCGTCGCGCGCGGCGTCGCCCTGCCCGCCGATGCGGTTGCGGGGGTCTGACAGGACCCTGTCGAGTTCCTGTTCCCTACGGGACTCGGCGAAGTCGACGGCGCTGCGGTATGCGGCCGTAGTGCGCGCCAGGTCCTCGAACATGCCCCACACCTGGTTGTAGAGCCGCTCCTCCATGGACCACCCGGTCGCGTCGCCCGCGACGGGCGGCGCAGGCTGTCCGGGCTGGGCCGGGGGTGGGGTGGGCGGAGGAGGCGGAGGCCCGGCGGCCTGCCGGCCTGGGTGGCCGTAGTTGACACAGCCACCGGCTCCGGGCATCGCGGGCTGGGTGACGGCGGACGGATCCGGGTGCGCGGTTCCTCCGGGGTAGCCGGCCTGCTGCCCCCAGTGTCCGGGGGCGTTCTGGGGTGTGGATCCGCCTTGGTCCGGGCCCAGCGCCGGTGTCGCGGTGTGCCGGGAGCGGTCGCCGTCGGCCGTACGCGGTGGAGGCGAGGCCACCGAACGCGCCAGTCCCTGGGCCACCGCCTCATTGATGCTGCCCGCGAGTTGATAAGCCTGGGGCAGGCCCTGGTCGGTGAGGAGTTCGGCGAGGCCGCCCGCGTACCCCTGGCCGACGGCACGCACCTTCCAGGCACCCTGCCTGCGGTACAGCTCGAGAGCGACTACGGCCGACTCGGCGTCGAGGCCGGTGAGCGTGTAGCTGGCGATCTCGGACCCGTCGGGTCCGGTGACCGCCATGAAGGGAGCGGCGACCGCACCGAACCGGACAGGGCCGCCGACGCCGGTCGGCAGTGCGAGTAGCACACTGACCCGGTGCACGGCGTCCGGCAGGGCGTCCAGGTCGCATGCGAGGCGGTGGTCGGCCGCCGCCTGCTGGGAGACCTCGAGGCCGGGCAGCGTGGGCGAGCCCGGGTGGGCCACCCATTCGATGCCGTGCACCTTGCCGTTCTGGTCGCTAAGCGTGGCGCCCGCCACGATCGGCTTGCCGGCCGACACCCGGACCTCAAGACGGGCCTGGGACAGCGGATGGTTCTGTCCCCGGACCAGTTCGGCCGTCATCGCCTGCTTCCCCCTTGTTTCGTGTGTGCCAGGCCGCCTACAGGTGCGGCAGGATTGCGGGCATCAGGTCCTGGAAGGTGCGGCCGTTGGTGGGCGTGCCGAGGGCCGTCATCTGCCAGCCCGTGCCCGCGCGGTGCACCTTCGCCATGATCTGCGCCGTGTACTGGCCGCCGCCCCCCAGCGTGTAGCGGGCCAGTTCCTGACCGTTGGTCTCGTCGACCAGTCGGCAGAACGCGTCCTGCACTTCCCGGAAGGTCTGGCCCGTGAAGGAGTTCACGGTGAAGACGATCTGGTCGATGTGGACCGGGATGCGCTGCAGGTCCACGAGGATCGCCTCGTCGTCGCCGCCCTGTCCGACACCGCCGACGAGGTTGTCTCCGGTGTGCCGTACGGAGCCGTCGTCGCTGACGAGGTGACGGAAAAACACCACGTCGACCGGCTGCTTGTCCGCGAACAGCACGGCGGAGGCATCGAGGTCGATCTCCCGGGTGCGCGAGCCGAACAGGCCACGGCGCGGGGCCGCCTGCCAGCCGAGCCCCATACGCACCGCCGTCAGGGTGCCTCCGTCGTTCTTCTGCAGATTGATGGCCTGACCCTTGGTCATGTTGACCGTCACGCGCTGTTCCCCTCTCGAACTGTCCCCTGTTGCCGCAGAAGTCTGCGGTTGACCAGCACCCTACGCAGGCGCACGGACAGTACCGAACCCCAGGTATGCACTTTGTGTCGGTCCTGCAACACAGCGCGCCATACTCGCTTGTCAGGCGATGCCCGCCTCCTTCATCTGGCGCAGTTCCTTCTTCATCTCCGAGACCTCGTCGCGCAGCCGGGCGGCGATCTCGAACTGCAGGTCGGCGGCCGCCGCGCGCATCCGCTGCGTCATCTCCTCGATCTGCTCGGTGAGCTCGGCCGCGGGGCGGTCGGTGGGCACGGTCTCCTTGCCCTTGCTCCTCCCCTTGGCGGACTTGGCTCCCGTGGCGGCCTTCGAGCCGATCGCGGGTACCGGGGCCTTGGCTCCCTTGCCGTCCTTCGTCTTGCGGTAGCCCGAGCCGAGCAGCTGTTCCGTGTCGACGTCCTCTCGCGCGATCCGCGCCACGATGTCATTGATCTTCTTGCGGAGGGGCTGCGGGTCGATGCCCATCTCCTGGTTGTACGCGACCTGCTTCTCCCGGCGGCGGTTGGTCTCCTCGATCGCCTTCTCCATCGCCGGGGTGATCTTGTCGGCGTACATATGGACCTGGCCGGAGACGTTGCGCGCCGCGCGGCCGATGGTCTGGATCAGCGAGGTGCCGGACCGCAGGAAGCCCTCCTTGTCGGCGTCGAGGATCGATACCAGGGAGACCTCGGGCAGGTCCAGGCCCTCCCTCAGGAGATTGATGCCGACGAGGACGTCGAACTCACCGGCGCGCAGCTCGCGCAGCAGCTCGACTCGGCGCAGTGTGTCGACGTCGCTGTGCAGGTAGCGCACCTGGATGCCGACTTCCAGGAAGTAGTCGGTGAGGTCCTCGGCCATCTTCTTGGTGAGCGTGGTGACCAGGACACGCTCGTCCTTCTCGGCGCGCTTGCGGATCTCGTGCACCAGGTCGTCGATCTGTCCCTCGGTCGGCTTGACCACGACCTCGGGGTCTACCAGGCCGGTGGGGCGGATGATCTGCTCGACACGGCCGTCGGAGCGGGAGAGTTCGTACTGCCCCGGGGTCGCCGACAGATAGACGGTCTGTCCGACGCGCTCCTGGAACTCCTCCCACTTCAGGGGGCGGTTGTCCAGGGCGGAAGGCAGTCGGAAGCCGTGGTCGACGAGCGTGCGCTTACGGGAGGCATCGCCCTCGTACATGGCGCCGATCTGCGGCACCGTCACATGCGACTCATCGATGACCAGCAGGAAGTCGTCCGGGAAGTAGTCCAGCAGCGTATTCGGCGGGGAGCCGGGATCGCGGCCGTCGAAGTGCATCGAGTAGTTCTCGACACCGGAGCAGGAGCCGATTTGGCGGAGCATCTCAAGGTCGTACGTCGTACGCATCCGCAGCCGCTGGGCCTCCAGGAGCTTGCCCTGCTTCTCCAGGGTCCCGAGGCGTTCCCCGAGCTCCTGCTCGATGTCGTTGACGGCCCGCTCCATACGCTCGGGGCCCGCCACATAGTGGGACGCCGGGAACACGTAGAGCTGCTGGTCGTCGCTGATGACCTCGCCGGTGAGCGGATGCAGCGCGGAGAGGGCCTCGATCTCGTCGCCGAACATCTCGATGCGGACGGCCAGTTCCTCGTAGACCGGGAAGATCTCGATGGTGTCACCGCGGACGCGGAAGGTGCCGCGCGCGAAGGCCACGTCGTTGCGCGTGTACTGGATCTCCACAAAGCGGCGCAGCAGGTCATCCCGGTCGATCTCGTCGCCGACCTTGAGGGGGACCATCCGGTCCACGTACTCCTGCGGCGTACCGAGGCCGTAGATGCAGGAGACCGAGGCGACCACGACGACGTCACGACGGGTGAGCAGCGAGTTGGTGGCGGAGTGGCGCAGACGCTCGACCTCCTCGTTGATCGAGGAGTCCTTCTCGATGTAGGTGTCCGACTGGGGGACGTACGCCTCTGGCTGGTAGTAGTCGTAGTACGAGACGAAGTACTCGACCGAGTTGTTCGGCAGCAGCTCACGGAACTCGTTGGCCAGCTGGGCGGCCAGGGTCTTGTTCGGCGCCATCACGAGGGTGGGGCGCTGAAGCTTCTCGATCATCCACGCCGTGGTCGCGGACTTGCCGGTGCCGGTCGCGCCGAGGAGGACGACATCCTTCTCACCTGCGCGGATGCGCTGGTCCAGAGCGGCGATGGCAGCGGGCTGGTCGCCGCTCGGCTGGTACGGGCTGACGACCTCGAAGGGTGCCACCGTGCGTTCGATCTTGGATACGGGCCGCATGGACTCCACCGTACGACTCCGCACTGACAACGGGGCCGGGTCACCTCCTTTGAGGGGTGCGGAAACCGGTACGGCCGAGGCGCCGGCGCGGGCGGGACGTGGACCGGCGGCCGGTGTGGCGGACCATGTGGGCCGGGATGCCGGGCTTGTGCTCCATGGAACTTGGGTCGGGCTTGCCGGTGACCATCAGCGGGTCGAACAACACGACGACGCCGGCCAGAAGCAGAAACGCGAGGGGCCCGATCAGCATGGGCGCCAGCAGGCCCGCGGGCGAGTCCGTGGAAGGGTCGCCGACAGGGCCGCGCAGATGAACGCTGAGCGCGGCCATGCCGGTGTAGTGCATGCCGCTGACGGCCAGGCCCATGACGAGGCTCGCTCCCACACTCCAGAGGAAGCCGCGGACCTGTCCCGCTGCCCAGAGCGCCGCGATCGCGGCCACGACGGCTATGACGACTGAGGCGGCGACAGTGAGGGTGTTGTACTCGAGTTTTCCGTTGAGCCGCATCCCGGCCATGCCCAGGTAGTGCATCGAGGCGATGCCCAGGCCCGTGATGGTGCCTCCGGTGAACAGGGCGGTTCCGGGGGCCCCCTTGTAGCCGACGATGAAGATACCGATGCCGACCATGACGATTGCGACGGCGAGGCTCGCGAACGTGATCGGTTTGTCGTAGTGGATCGGGGCCTCCTGGACGGAGAACCCCATCATGGCGATGAAGTGCATGGTCCATATGCCAGAGCCGATGGCCGCCGAGCCGAGCGCCAGCCAGCCGGGCCTCCATGAGCGGGTGACCAGCATCGATCTGGTGGTGCAGCGCAGACCGAGCGCACCACCGAGACAGGCCATGAGGTACGCCGCCAACGGCGTGACGAGTCCGTAGCTGAATCCGTCGACCGTGCCCTGCATGCGCGGTTACCCTTCCGCCCTGTTGCGTCCCGGAATCCCGTGAAATGCCCCCGTCCCAGGACCGCCACAGCGGCCAGGGTCGACGCAGAGAGTATGACTGCCGCCAGAGCGCTCGAACGATTTTTCAGCGAAGAAACACGCCCTTGCCTCAGTTGTGCGGCACAAGTGACCGCGCTCCGCAACGCCACGAGCTCTGAGCCCCTCGCTCCAGGCACTCGCCGGTGGCGCGGGCGCTCGCACGCGTCCGCGCCGCCGGTGTTGTCAGTGGTGCGCCGTACGGTGGACCACATGAACAGCCATGGGCAGAACGGGCAGCAGGTGGCGTGGACCGTCGTCGGCACCGACATCGGTCCGCTGCTGCTGGCAGCGACCGGCGAGGGCCTGGTCAATGTCGTCTTCCACGCCACGGACACGGTGCGCGACAAGGCCGTCGACCGGCTCGGGTCCCGGCTAGGCGCCGAGCCCGTCGAGGCACCCGAGTCCCCGCCGCTGGCTGAGGCGATACGCCAGGTCGGGGCATACTTCGCGGGTGAGCGGCGGGACTTCGAGCTGCCGCTGGATTGGTCACTGGTCTCCGGGTTCAACCGACAGGTGCTGCGCGAGCTGGCGTCCGGCGTTCCGTGCGGGACGCTCGTGGGGTACGGCGACCTGGCCGGGCGGGTCGGTCAGCCGGGCGCGGCCCAGGCCGTGGGCATGGCCATGGGAGCCAATCCGCTGCCGGTCGTTGTGCCATGTCACCGGGTCGTCGAGAGCGACGGCGGCATCGGTGGTTTCGGCGGCGGCCTGGAGATCAAGCGGAAGCTGCTGGCGCTGGAAGGGGTACTGCCGGAGCCGTTGTTCTGAAGGGGGCTCGGATCGGAAGGGGCTGGGGAGGCCTCAAGTCCGGCGAAAGCCGTGGTTGTGAGTTGTCCCGCGTCTGAGGCTGTCCCAAGTCCGGGAGAAGGGGGAGACTGCGACGGTGACCACATCCCGCACCCGTGTACGCACGTACGCCACCGGGCGGTTCGCCGCTGAGGCCGACGCATGCGCGTCCTGTTCCGCCACCCCCGTGTGTTCCCGGTGACCTCCGTCGAGCGGCAGGTCGCCGTGCCGGTCGACGTGGCCGGGATACCGGCACTACGGCGCCGTATATCCGCTGTGCTCATCGCGAGTCAGATCCTCGGCGGGCTGGGCGTCGCCACCGGTATCGCGCTCGCCGTCGTGCTGGCCGAGCAGGTGGCCGGCACCGAGTCGCTGGCCGGGCTCGCGCCCACCGCGACCGTCACAGGGACGGCCGTGCTCTCCATGCCGCTGGCCGCCCTGATGACCGCGCGCGGTCGCCGCTCCGGTCTCGTCCTGGCGTATCTCATGGGTGCGGTGGGAGCCGGCCTCGTCGTGATCGCCGCGTCCGTCGGCAGCTTTCCGCTGTTGCTGCTCGGCATGGCGGGGTTCGGCGCGGCCTCGTCCGCGAACCTGCAGGCCCGGTTCGCGGCCGCCGACCTGGCCGAGCCCCAGCGGCGGGCCCGTGCCATCTCGAACGTCGTGTGGGCCACCACGATCGGTGCGGTGCTCGGTCCCAACCTGGCCGCTCCCGCGGGACACAGCGTCTCCGGGCTCGGTATACCGGAGGCGGCGGGCCCCTTCCTGTGGGCGGCCGGGGTCTTCCTCGTCTCGGCGCTCCTGGTCGCGGTGCTGCTGCGGCCCGACCCGCTGCTCACCGCCCGCGCGCTCGCGCCCGTCGAGGAGCAGTCGGCCGACGCGCGCTCGATCCGGGCCGGGCTGGCCGCCGTACGGGCCTCACCGCGCGCCCGTCTCGCCCTGGTGGCGGTGGCCGTCTCGCACACGGCGATGGTCTCGGTCATGTCGATGACGCCGGTGGACCTTGGTCACCACGGCGCGAGCATCGACCTGATCGGGCTGGTCATCAGTGGCCATATCGCGGGCATGTACGCGTTCTCGCCAGTCATGGGGCGGCTGTCGGACCGGGTCGGGCGGCTCTCGGTGATCGGACTCGCCGTGGGTCTGCTGGCCTGCGCGGCGCTGGTCGCGGGCACCGCGGGCGCCAGCCACGGGCAGAGCGCAGCCGGGCTCTTCCTGCTGGGCCTCGGCTGGTCGGCCGGCCTCGTCTCGGGCTCCGCGCTCCTCACGGACTCGGTTCCCCAGCCGGCCCGCGCCGCCGCACAGGGGCTGTCCGACCTCACCATGAACACCTCGGCGGGCGTCGGCGGCGCTGCTGCGGGCGTGATCGTTGCGCAGGCGAGCTACGGCTGGCTGAATCTCATCGCCGCCTGCCTGTTGCTGCCGCTCGGCGCGCTGGCGCTGTTCTCCCGCGGCAAGTTCGTTGCGGGCGGTGCAGCAGCCGAAGGGCCTCGTGACACCGACGGCTGAGAAGGCCTCGCCGATCACTGGGCACTGGGCACTGGGCACTGGACACTGGACAACCGTATGGCGCTGCCCCGCCCCGGCGCCGTACACACCATGCGCGCGCGTAGGTTCGCTGCGCTCGTCCGGCCGTCGCTTTGGGCGGCGGACCTGGGTCTCGGTGCCGTCGATCCGCAGCTTGATCCCCTCCGCGGCCGCGTAAGCGAGTCTGGAGGAGCGGGCCGTCCCCGTCTCGGACGTCTCGTACGACGCGTCGGCGCCCGCGGAACGGAAAGACGTCGGCCAGGGCCCGCAGCCGCAGGCCGGGCGGGTCGGGGACGGCGAAGCCGCGTTCGGCGAGCAGCGGGCGGATCTCACTGATGGCCTCGGTGACGGTGGAGCGGCCTACGTCGTACAACTCGGCGAGCGCGGTTGCGGGAGCTGGGTGCGCAGGTGGACGAGTGTGACCAACATTCGGTCGATGAAGACCAGTTCGTGCTTGCGTCCGGCCCCAGCGGCACGCCGACGGTCTCCCCCGCGTCGCTCCCGCAGCGCAGACTCACCTCGCGCCTGCCACGTGGAGACCAACTCTTCGGTCAAACCGCTGAGATGTGCACGGGAGATGCCGGTGAAAGGCAGCATGAGACAAGGCCGCACGGGCCCACTTCGTTTTCACACCCGAAGAACTTGTGCGGCCCGGATCACGTCACGCCCGGTGAGCCTGGTACCGACCGGTCACGTCAGCTCCTCAGCCAGCAGGTCCATGAGCAGCCCGTCCTGCCAGGTGCCCGTCCGGTGGTCGCGCCAGTAGGCCCGCATGATCCCCACAGGCTTGAATCCGACCTTGCGGTAGCTTCGGATCGCCGCGGTGTTGGCCGCTGCGGGATCGATGGTCAGCCGGTGATGACCGCGTTCGAGCACCAGCCACCGGGCCAGGGTGCGTACGGTGTCGGTGCCGAGTCCCTTCCCGTGCTGCCGCGCCGTCAGGAAGATATCGATGCTGGCGCGGCGGAACTCGAGGTCGGTCTCTTCCTCGAACTGGACCGCCCCGATGACCTCGCCCTCGAAGACGACGGCGAGCATGCCCTCAAAGTCATCCGGGGGCGACCACCACGCCGCGACTTCCGGCTCCCGCACGATCCCGTCAAGAACCTCCCCATCGCCACCTGCCACCGGTCGCAGTACGACCTTGTCCCCATGCAGCTCCATGCCCTCAGTATGTCTGGGCACTGAAGGGTCAGAATCAGGAGGTGCTCAATAGCCGACCACGCCGTAAGGCCAACCGGGCCGTGGCCTACCGCATCCTCCCCCACTCTCGGCTTCGCTCGAGCGGGGCGGGACCCCCATCGGCACAGGGCTCGGGCGCTGGTACACGGACGCCTCCTGGCAGATCCCACCCACCAGGACCACCCCACTCAAAACCCTCGCCGATGGCTGTGAGCGGCGTGGACACCAACGCCGACCACCTCGCCGCATGGCGCCTCGACACTCACGGCAACCCGTCCGGTCGGCCGCGCCGGTTCTTCTACGGCCTCTCCGGCAACACCCAGCACCGCAACACCCAGCACCGCGACGCCCAGGTACGGCACGCCCTTGGCGATGTGCACGGGCATCGGACCGTCCAGGCCGACCGGCGTGCCCCTGGACGTGAGGCCCCCCGCATCCCCGGACCACGGACACGATCCGTGCCGCCGGACGCGGCGAGTACGGGCCACCACGACACCCGAAACCGTTCCGCGTCCGCAGTGACCAGGAATGGGTCCAAGACTCACTCCTGCCTGCTCGCTGATTAGAAACGGTGCGTGACGGCGCCGGTACCGCGGACTCGCGCAGGCTCCGCTCGGCCATGACCTTGGTTCCCGTACGGATTACGCCTTGCGCCCCCACGCCGAGACCAGTGGCGCCATCGCCAGATCCAGGATGCCTGCCGTCACGTTCGCCAGGTGGCGGTCGATGTCCTGGTCCGTGACCAGGCCCGCCGCGACGAGCTGGTCGCGGATCTGGCCGACCGTCGCGGACTCCAGGGCGGCGCAGGCGGGAGAGGTGATCGGGAAGTACGCGTCGGCCTCGACCCGTCGCAGTCCGGCCTCTCGGAGCAGGCGCGGGAGCCGACGCCCGTACGCGAGGTCGGCGCCACGCTCGGCGAGCAGTGTGCAGACGGCGCGGCGCAGCCCGTTGGCCAGCTGCTGCTCGGGGCCGCACTCGTCGGGGCAGAGGAGCGGTTGCAGCGCGGGGTCGGCATCCTCGACCAGGAGCCGTCCGCCGGACCGCAGAGCCTTGGCCATCGACCGCAACGCCCCTTCTCTGTCCGGCACCTGAGCCAGGACGAGCCGGGCGTGCACGAGGTCGAAGCCGTCGCCGGGCGGCTCGTCCACGCCCACGTCGTGTACGCGCACCTCGACCGGCGGCCGGGTGACCGAGGCCGCCCACGAGGTGTCGATGTCGGTCGCGACGACCCGTCCGGTGGGGCCCACCTTCTTGGCGAGCCAGGACACCACGGACGAGCCGCCCGCACCGACCTCCCAGCAGCGCCAGCCGGATCCGATGCCGAACCGCTCGATGTGCCGGAAGGTCGTGGGGTCGAAGAGGGTGGCGTGGGCCTCGAAGCGCTGCCCCGCCTCAGTCTGCCGGTTGTCGGTCTGCCGGTTGTCGAGGAGATACCCGTCGGTTCGCGTCATACGGCAATCATCCCAGTTGTCCGGCTTGTTCGCGATGGCCGACTCTCCCGATCCCCATTCCTCGCGTGCGCCCGAT
>CBFGQM010000191.1:0-10083 GCA_965650905.1 uncultured Streptomyces sp.
CTCACCCACAGAGACAATCTCCGAGGCTTTCCTCCGGGCGCTTCCCTTCGGTCTTACGTTTCCGACTCTATCAGACTCTTTCGGGCCCGATTCCCAGTCGGAGTGGGTGTCATCACGGCTGTTGGGCCGTTCCGACGAGTGAGACTTTAGCGGAATCACTGGCCCCGAAGCTAATCGGGGTCGCATGCTTTCGAAGCGGATTCCTCATTTCGCAAACGCGCATGAAAACGAGCCGACGACAGGCCGCCGATCGTTAGATGCTTGCTGCGGAATGGCTGTCCGGGGACCGACCGGAGTCGGCGCTCACGTCGGACAACCCGGAGAACACTACGTAGCGGATAGGGGCGTGTCAACTCCGCACCTGAGAGCACCCGTGAGACGTATCCTCGGAGTCATGACGAAGCATGCGTGCACCCAGCTGTGGTGGGCCGCCTGAGGGCGGCCGTGCTCACGTATGTACTCAACGGCCGCCGCCTCGGCGGCCGTTTCTCGTCTCTCTCCTGGAGAGTGCGGCCCTACCTCGGTGCGGGGCAGTGCGGGGTAGTGCGGGGCGGTGCGGACGTCAGTCGTTGTTGCCGGCGGCCAGTTCGCGGCTTCGGTCGCGGGCTGCCGCCAGGGCGGCGATGAGGGCGGCACGCACTCCGTGGTTCTCCAGTTCGCGGATCGCGTTGATCGTGGTGCCCGCGGGAGACGTGACGTTCTCGCGGAGCTTGACGGGGTGCTCCCCGCTGTCGCGGAGCATCACGGCGGCGCCGATCGCGGACTGGACGATCAGGTCGTGGGCCTTGTCGCGGGGCAGGCCGAGGAGGATTCCCGCGTCGGTCATGGCCTCGACCAGGTAGAAGAAGTCCGCAGGTCCCGAGCCGGAGAGGGCGGTGCAGGCGTCCTGCTGGGCTTCGGGGACGCGGAGCGTCTTGCCGACGGCGCCGAAGATCTCCTCGGCATGGGCGAGGTGCTCGGCGGTGGCGTGGCTGCCGGCGGAGATGACGGACATGGCCTCGTCGACGAGGGCGGGGGTGTTCGTCATGACACGGACCACGGGGGTGCCCGCTGCGAGGCGCTCCTCGAAGAGGGAGGTGGGGAGGCCCGCTGCGCCGCTGATGACCAGGCGGCCGGCAGGGAGGTGTGGGGCGAGTTCGTCGAGGAGGGTGCCCATGTCCTGGGGCTTGACCGTGAGGATCAGGGTGTCGGCGGTCTTGGCTGCCTCCGGGTTGGTGACCGGGGTGACGCCGTAGCGCTTGCCGAGCTCCTCGGCTCGTTCCGGGCGGCGTGCGGTGATCAGGAGGTCGGCGGGTGCCCAGCCGGCTCGGATCATTCCGCTGAGCAGGGCTTCGCCGATCTTGCCGGTGCCGAGCACGGCGACTTTCTGGGTCATGTTCGGTTGCCCTCCGGGGGGTGCGTCGTCCAAGGTCCATCCTCGCACCGGGGCCGCCGGACAAGCCGAGGTGTCCGCCGGCCGGGACGGACGCGGCGGCCCGGGGGACGGGGACGCTACGCGGTGCGGCGGCGGAGGGTTGCGGCGCCGAGGGTGAGGACCACGAAGGCGCAGGTCGCGACGATCAGGGCGTCGCGGATGAAGTTAGCGGTGACGTCGGTGTGCTTGAGGACTTCGTTCATGCCGTCTACGGCGTACGACATGGGGAGGACGTCGGAGATGCCTTCGAGGACGGGGTGCATGTGGGGGCGCGGGGTGAAGAGGCCGCAGAGGAGGAGCTGAGGGAAGATCACAGCCGGCATGAACTGGACCGCCTGGAATTCCGAGGACGCGAAGGCCGAGACGAAGAGGCCGAGGGCCGTGCCCAGCAGGGCGTCGAGGAGAGCCACGAGAAGCAGGAGCCAGGCCGAGCCTGTGACGTCGAGACCAAGGGCCCAGAGGGCGAGACCGGTGGCGAGAGCGGACTGGACGACGGCGAGAGCGCCGAAGGCGAGGGCGTAGCCCGCGATCAGGTCGGCCTTGCCCAGGGGCATGGCGAGGAGGCGTTCCAGGGTGCCGGAGGTGCGTTCGCGCAGGGTCGCGATGGAGGTCACCAGGAACATCGTGATCAGCGGGAAGATGCCGAGGAGCGAGGCACCGATGGTGTCGAAGGTGCGCGGGCTGCCGTCGAAGACGTAGCGGAGCAGCAGGAGCATCACGCAGGGAATGAAGATCATCAGCGCGATGGTGCGGGGGTCGTGTCGGAGTTGGCGCAGGACTCGGATCGCGGTGGCGGTGGTGCGGGAGTAGTTGATGGCGCTCTCGCTCCGGGGCGTGGTCGTGCTCGAACGAGGGGGGGTGGTCGTGCTCATCGGATCGTCTCCTTGTGCTTTCCGGCCGCGGCCGCCTCGTCGACCAGGTGGAGGAAGGCGGCCTCGACGGTGTCGCCGCCGGTGGCGTGGCGCAGGGCCTCCGGGGTGTCGTCGGCGAGGATCTCTCCCTCGCGCATCAGGAGCAGGCGGTGGCAGCGTTCGGCCTCGTCCATGACGTGTGAGGAGACAAGGAGGGTGGCACCGCGGTCGGCGGCGATGGTGTGGAAGAGGTTCCACAGGTCGCGGCGGAGTACGGGGTCGAGGCCGACCGTGGGCTCGTCGAGGACGAGGAGTTCCGGGGTGCCCAGGAGCGCGACGGCGAGGGAGACGCGGCTGCGCTGGCCGCCGGAGAGGGTGCCCGCGAGGGCGTCGGCGTGGGAGGTGAGGTCTACGTCGGCGATGGCGTGGGTGACGTTCTCGTGGCGGCGCTCGGTGGATGCGCGGCCGGGGTCGAGGATCGCGGCGAAGTAGTCCAGATTCTGGCGGATCGTCAGGTCGTCGTAGACGGAGGGGGCTTGGGTGACGTAGCCGATACGGGAGCGGAGTGTGATGTCGCCCGCGGGGCTGCCGAGGACCTCCAGGGTGCCGGTCACCTTGGCCTGCGTGCCGACGATCGCCCTCATCAGGGTCGACTTGCCGCATCCCGACGGGCCCAGCAGGCCGGTGATCCGGCTGTGGGGTACCTCGAAATCGAGGCCGCGCAGGATCTGGCGGCCGCCTCGGACGACGGTGAGTCCGGTGGCGCGGATCGCGGGCGCAGGGTCTTCGCCGACGGGGTTCCCGCGCGGCCCCGTCGCGGGCGTGGAGGAGGAGTAATTCACCATGCGATGAATAATCCTGCCGCGGCGTGGCATCGTCAAGCGCCGCGGGCCGGCGCATTAGGGCCGCTGTCAGGCTCGCGGTCCTGCGGCTGCCGAAGCTCCGTCACGGGTTCGACGCGCCTGAGGGATCGGTCACCGCGCGGACCCGGGCTCAGAGGGCTCAGCGGGCTCAGGAGCGGGTCGCCACGATCACGTCGATGTCGTAGACCTCCTCGACCGGCCCGTCCGGGAAGGTCTCCTGGGGTTTGCGTTCCTCGGTGAGGAAGGCCGCGGTCTTCTCTTCGCCGAGGGCCAGGAGGACCGAGAGGCTGCCCAGGTCTGGCGAGGTGTGCGGGCCCCGTACTCGGCGCACAGCGGCGGCTCCCCCGGGGCTTCGGTGAGGACGCGAAAGAAGTAGGCGAGGAGCGAGCCGACGAACCCGATGGCCATCAGGCCGCGCAGGCGCGCCTGCGCCTTGGGGTCCCGAAGCCGGTCGGCTCGCCGTGACGAGGGCCGACCGGCCGGGGGCTGCTCAAGAGCAGCGCTGGGCCACGTAGCCGTCGCTGCCTGTCTTCACGTACGCGTCCGCGACGTACTGCCCACTGGCGATGTTGTCCCAGATGTTCGAGGTGCCGTACGGGCCGCTCACCGTCTGGCCAGGGGTCTGGCAGTAGATCGTCACCCACGAGCCCGGCGGTAGAACCCTGACGATCCGGTATTGCGTGCCCGGACCGCTGCGCACGTTCAGGCTGTACCCCGGTGCGGTGGGGTAACTGGTCGCCGAGGCGCTGACCGTGGTGGAGTATGCGCTCTCACCCGCGTTCTCTAGCTCTTCATGGGCCATCCTTGGCCTCCCCCGTTGTATGTTTCACTCGGCGTTCGAGCCGTGACCGCAGCTCCAGCCGCACTATCACTGCACGGAGAGGCTAGCAAGCCTCAGCGGTTTCGTACGCACCATCGATTAGGCTCAGCGCGTCGCGCGTGCGGACCGACACACGGGGGTGAGCGATGCCGCCACAGCGCAGCGCCGGCACGGGTCCAGAAGCGGAACAATCGCAGTACGCCGGGCAGTACCGGCTGGAGGAGCGGCTCGGGTCGGGCGGCATGGGCGTCGTCCACCTGGCGCGCTCGGCTTCCGGCCTGCGCCTCGCGGTGAAGGTCGTCCACCCGGAGTTCGCCCAGGACCCGGAGTTCAGGGGGCGTTTCCGCCAGGAGGTGGGAGCCGCTCGGAAGGTCAGCGGCGCCTTCACCGCACCCGTGGTGGACGCGGCCCCAGACGCCCAAAGCCCGTGGATGGCCACGCTTTTCATCCCCGGTCCGACCCTTGCCGAACACGTGAAGCGGAATGGGGCTCTGGAGCCTGCCCAGCTGCGCCAGCTGATGGCCGGGCTCACCGAGGCGCTGTGCGACATCCACCGGGCCGGTGTCGTCCACCGTGATCTGAAACCCAGTAATGTGCTGCTCGCCGCGGATGGGCCCAAGGTCATCGACTTCGGCATCTCCCGCCCGTCGGACAGCGAACTGCGCACCGAGACCGGCAAGTTGATCGGCACCCCGCCCTTCATGGCTCCGGAGCAGTTCCGCAGCCCGCGGGAGGTGGGACCGGCTGCCGACGTCTTCGCGCTGGGGTCGGTGATCGTGCACGCAGCGACCGGGCGCGGCCCGTTCGATTCCGACAGCCCGTACCTGGTCGCCTATCAGGTCGTCCACGACGAGCCGGATCTGACCGGGCTTCCCGAGGAGTTGGGCTCGCTCGTGGCCCGTTGCCTCGCCAAGGAACCCGACGACCGGCCGACCGCGGGCGAGTTGATGGCGGAACTGCGCACGATGTCGGCCTCGTACGACACACATGCGTTCATACCCGAGCAGCGGCACAGTGGCGACGGGGAGCGTGCGCTCGGGGCGGTGAGCGCGGCAGGAGCAAGGACCAGGAGTACCGGTCGAGAACCGCGGCCCGCACCCGACGACGAACAGGGGAACGGACCCGCAGCTGGCGCCAAGACACGTCTCGAGAGCGCCGAGGCCCGGCCCCGGCGTTTTCTTGGAAGCGCCGAGGCGCGACCCCGGCGTCACAAGCGCCGGTGGATCGCCGCGGCTCTGGCCACGACCGCTGCTCTCGCGAGCGGCGCCGTCCTGACCGTCGCTCTGTCCGACTCCCCCGCTCACGACAGCCGCGGCAAGACCACCGCCGGGCCCGGTCAGCGGACCGCCGGGTCCACCCCCTGGGAAACCGCCCTGAAGACCCGTACGGGGGCCCGGGCGAGCGGCCTGCCCGAGTGCACGTACGCGCTCGACAAACTGTTCTGTGGTCAGCCCGGAGTGATGGCCGCCGCGATCGAGCCGTCCGACGGCAGGGTGCTGTGGTCGCGAGGCGTCAAGGCCGGATCGGTCGACGCGATTCCGTCGTGGACCCCCGTCGTGGCCGGCGGACTGCTGCATGTGGCCTCCGCGGACGGGAAGAGACTGGCCGCCCTCGACCCGAAGACGGGCCGGACGCGGTGGAGCCGTGACGTCGCGAGGTACCGCGGCCTCGTCGCCCACACCGGTGAGCAGGTGCTACTCACCGGTCCCGACTCCACGGTGACCGCGCTGGACGCCACGACGGGCGACGAGTTGTGGAGTCACACGATCGCAGGCCAGGCCCAGCCTGTCTTCTCCGCCCACGGCGACGGCCTCGCGTACGCGGTGAGCCCGAGCGGCGCCGGCACGGCTGTCAGCGCGGTGGTGCCCCAGACGGGTGACGTCCGCTGGCACCATCGGTTCGAGGGAGCGCTGACCCTGGCGGGAAGCCGGAACGGGGTGGTCTGGCTCCTGTCGTTCAACACCGACAACAGCGTGGACGCGGTGATCCGGTACGACACGATGAGCCGCTCGACCCGCCGGATTCCTCTGGACTTCCCCCTCCCGGGAGCACAGGCCGTGGTCCGCGGGGACACCGTCTACCTGGTGGCGGATGGGGGCAGTGTGGTGGCCGTGGGCACCGGAAGCGGCAGGACGGGACAGCTCTGGCGCCTGGAGACCTCCGTGAGCCGGGCGTCGTCTCCCGTCGCCGTCGATCGACGCCTGTACTTCACCGCGGCCGACGGCAGGCTCTACGCCGTGGACACCGTGCGGGGAGCACTCCTCGGTCAGACGGATCCGCGGATCAAGGGGGACCGCGGTGGGCGCATCGGCTCGCTGCCGCCGCCGGTCGCCGGGGACGACCAGGTGTACGCCGCCGCCCCCGACGGCTCACTGTTCGCCGTCAACAGCCGTGATCCGTCGGGATGGTGACGTCCCTTCACGGACCAGAGTTCAGCTCACGGGCAAGGGTCCAGCTCACGGGCAAGGTGTTCAGCAGCGCGGCGCCCCCACGTCGACGCCGCTCCCAGGACCAGCCCGAAGGCGCCTACGGCCCCCGCAGATGCGACGGCCGTACGTGTCGCCTGGAGGCGTGGTCAATCCAGCTTGCTGACGTCCCGCACCGCGCCCTTGTCCGCGCTCGTTGCCATCGCGGCGTAGGCGCGCAGGGCGGCGGAGACCTTGCGGTCGCGGCGGACCGGAGCGTACACGCCGCCGAGGGCCTCGCGGCGGGACGCCAGTTCCTCGTCCTCAACGAGGAGTTCGATGGTGCGGTTCGGGATGTCGATGCGGATGCGGTCACCGTCCTGGACGAGGGCGATCGTGCCGCCGGACGCGGCCTCGGGGGAGGCGTGGCCGATCGACAGGCCGGAGGTGCCTCCGGAGAAGCGGCCGTCGGTGATCAGGGCGCAGGTCTTGCCCAGGCCGCGGCCCTTCAGGAACGACGTCGGGTAGAGCATCTCCTGCATACCGGGGCCCCCCTTGGGGCCCTCGTAGCGGATGACGACGACGTCGCCGTCCTTCACCTGCTTCGCGAGGATCTTCTCGACGGCCTCCTCCTGCGACTCGCAGACCACCGCCGGACCCTCGAAGGTCCAGATCGACTCGTCCACACCGGCCGTCTTCACGACGCAGCCGTCCACCGCGAGGTTGCCCTTGAGGACCGCGAGGCCGCCGTCCTTCGAGTACGCGTGCTCCGCCGAGCGGATGCAGCCGTTCTCGTCGTCGTCGTCGAGGGCCTCCCAGCGCTCGGACTGCGAGAAGGCCTCGGCGGACCTGACACAGCCCGGCGCCGCGTGCCACAGTTCCACGGCCTTGGCGGAAGGCGAGCCACCCCGCATGTCCCACGTCTTCAGCCAGTCCGCCAGCGACGGGCTGTGCACGCAGTGCACGTCCTCGTTCAGCAGTCCGGCACGGTGCAGTTCGCCGAGCAGAGCCGGGATGCCGCCCGCGCGGTGCACGTCCTCCATGTAGTACGTACGGTCCTTCGCGACGTTCGGCGCGACCTTGGCCAGGCAGGGCACACGGCGCGAGACCGTGTCGATCTCCTCCAGGCCGAACGGAACGTCCGCTTCCTGTGCGGCGGCCAGCAGGTGCAGGATCGTGTTGGTCGAGCCGCCCATCGCGATGTCGAGGGCCATGGCGTTCTCGAAGGCCGCTACGGTGGCGATGTTCCGGGGCAGGACCGTCTCGTCGTCCTGCTCGTAGTGGCGGCGGGTGATGTCCATGACCGTGCGCGCGGCGTCCTCGTACAGCGCCTTGCGCGCCGTGTGCGTGGCCAGAACCGAACCGTTGCCGGGGAGGGAGAGGCCGATGGCCTCGGTCAGGCAGTTCATGGAGTTGGCGGTGAACATGCCGGAGCAGGAGCCGCAGGTCGGACAGGCGTTCTCCTCGATACGGAGGATGTCCGCGTCGGAGATCTTGTCGTTGACCGCGTCCGAGATCGCGTCGACCAGGTCGAGCGTACGGACCGTGCCGTCGACCAGCGTCGCGCGGCCGGACTCCATGGGGCCGCCGGAGACGAAGACCGCCGGGATGTTCAGGCGCAGGGCCGCCATCAGCATGCCGGGCGTGATCTTGTCGCAGTTGGAGATACAGATCAGGGCGTCGGCGCAGTGCGCCTCCACCATGTACTCCACGCTGTCCGCGATCAGGTCGCGGGAGGGGAGGCTGTACAGCATGCCTCCGTGGCCCATCGCGATGCCGTCGTCCACCGCGATCGTGTTGAACTCGCGCGGGATGCCGCCGGCTTCCCTGACCGCCTCGCTCACGATCCGGCCGACCGGCTGGAGGTGGGTGTGGCCGGGCACGAACTCCGTGAAGGAGTTGGCGACCGCGATGATCGGCTTCCGCCCGATGTCCGCGCCCGGTACACCGGAGGCTCGCATCAGGGCGCGTGCGCCCGCCATGTTGCGGCCGTGGGTGACAGTGCGGGACCTCAGTTCGGGCATCGTCGCTCGCTCCTTCGGAGACCTTCAGAGACCTTCAGAGAGTTCTGACAGACCTCGAGCCTACGCCGGTGCTCCAGGATCCGGACACCTCGTCCGGGATACGGGATGTGCGTCTCGATCGGCGGGTGGCCATGAGGGGGCTCGTGTGCGCCGCGTGACGGGTGCCTTCACTGCCTGGAACGCAACTGGAACGGAGGTTCGCACAGCTTCCAAGAACGAAGGTTCGCTCCGCTTCGAGAAGAACATCGCTCACGGCCCCGTCAGATGCCCCTGGACCACCGGAGCGACCCGCACGATGATCTGTTCCACGTCCGCCGAGGCCAGCGGCTCCAGCTTGATCACGTAACGCATCATGGCAACGCCGACCAGCTGCGCAGCGGCCAGCTCGGCGCGCAGTTCCGCGTCCGGCAGGCCGAGCCGGGAGGCGACCCGGCGCAGCAGCTGGGAGGAGATGAGACGGCGGAAGACGGCCGCCGCCACCTCGTTGTTCACGGCGGAGCGTACGACCGCGAGCAGCGGGGCGCGGGTGACCGGGTTCTCCCAGATGCCGAAGAGGAACCGTGCGAAGCGCTCGCCGACCCCGTCCAACGGTCCCTCGAAGATCACGTCCGGGGCCCTCAGTGCGGGCGCGAAGACGGCCTCGACCGCCTCCTGGAACACCTGTTCCTTGGTGCCGAAGTAGTGGTGGACGAGGGCGGAGTCGACGCCCGCGGCCTTGGCGATACCGCGTACGGACGTCTTGTCGTAACCCCGCTCGGAGAACTCCTCGCGGGCCGCCGCCAAAATGCGGTCGCGCGTTGCGGGGGCGTCCCCCGACGTCGTACGGGAGGGGCGTCCGCGGCGGCGGGGGGCCGTGTCGGTCATGAGCCCGCGAGCCTGACCGCCGAGGCGAGGTGGAGCCGGGTGAAGGCGAGGGCTTCGGCCAGGTCGGCCTCGCGCTCGGCGCCGGACATGGCCCGGCGGGTGTTGACCTCGATGACGACATGGCCGTCGAAGCCGCTCAGGGCGAGCCGTTCCAGGAGTTCGGCGCAGGGCTGGTTGCCGCGCCCCGGGACGAGGTGCTCGTCCTTCGCCGAGCCCCGGCCGTCGGCCAGATGGACGTGGCCGAGGCGGTCGCCCATCCGGTCGGCCATGTGAAGGGCGTCGGTGCGGGCCGTGGAGGAGTGGCTCAGGTCGAGCGTGAAGTGCCGGTAGTCGTCCTTCGTCACGTCCCAGTCGGGGGCGTACGCGAGCATCTCGCGGTCGCGGTAGCGCCAGGGGTACATGTTCTCGACGGCGAACCGTACGTCCGTCTCGTTGGCCATCCGCCAGATCCCGGTGACGAAGTCGCGGGCGTACTGCCGCTGCCAGCGGAACGGCGGATGCACGACGACCGTGGAGGCGTCCAGCTTCTCGGCGGCGGCCCGGGCGCGCTGGAGCTTGACCCACGGGTCGGTGGACCAGACGCGCTGGGTGATGAGCAGACACGGGGCGTGGACTGCCAGGACCGGGATCTGGTGGTAGTCGCTGAGCCTGCGCAGCGCCTCGATGTCCTGGCTGACCGGGTCGGTCCACACCATGATCTCGACCCCGTCGTAGCCCAGGCGCGCGGCGATCTCGAAGGCCGTTGCCGTCGACTCCGGATAGACGGAGGCCGTGGACAGCACGACCTTCGCATCCGGGATGCGCACCACTGGTTCTGCCACGAGGGACAGAGTACGGGGCCG
>CBFGQM010000192.1:0-10078 GCA_965650905.1 uncultured Streptomyces sp.
CCGAGGAACCGGACGCCGCAGCCCTTGCCCCGTCGGCGCCGTACGTTCGGGGACTTCTTGAAGGCGTTCATCGCCTTCATCGCCCTGCTCGTTCTTCTGGTCGGAGTGCCAGGAGCGCTGGCCGTCAGTGTCGGGTGGCCGCTGCCGAGCGGGGCGCCGAAGCTGGAATGGCTCCAGCAGGAGATCACCACCGGCACGTTCATCAACGTACTGACCGTGGTCGTGTGGTTCGCCTGGGCCCAGTTCACCGCTTGCGTACTCGTCGAGGTGAAGGCCGCGCTGTCGGGCGTCGGGCTGCCGAACCGCGTGCCCGGCGCCGGACCCAGCCAGCTGCTCGCGCGGCAGCTCGTCGCCGCGCTGCTGCTCGTCGGCGCGACCGCGGCCAGCTTCACGCCGGGACTGTCGCAGCTGGGGCAGCAGTTGGAGGGGAACCAGCGGCCGGCCGCCGCCGCGGCGCAGCAGACGCCCGGTGGACTGCTGGGCCAGCAGCAGGAGCAGTCCGCTGCCAGGGCCGCTGCCGCGCTGGCCGAGCAGGCCGCCAACGCCGCGTCCCAGGCCGCCGAGAGCGGGGGCACCGCCAAGAGCGACGACACGAAGTACTACCGGATCCAGCCGCCGGAGGGGCGTCACCACGACTCCCTCTGGGAGATCGCCCAGCGTCACCTCGGCGACGGGCGGCGGTACAGCGAGGTCTACCAGCTCAACAAGGACCGTACGCAGCCCGACGGTTCGAAGCTCTCCGAGGCCAGTCTCATCCGGCCCGGTTGGATCCTCGAGATGCCGGGTGATGCCCGCGGTGGCGACCTCGTCGAGATGCCCGACGAGGCCCCGAAGGTCTCGGAGGAGGTCCAGCAGCAGATCTCCGACTACGCCAGGACCGGTGGTGGCGATCAGCAGCAGGGCGGAGGCAGGCAAGGCGGCGGGGCCGTCGACCGTGACACCACGCAGATCAGCCTTCCCGAGCAGCGCCCGTCCGGGGAGTACGACCGGGGGCAGCAGGGCCACGGCCAGGGCGGTCAGCAAGGTCAGGAGCACGCCACACCCGCCGGTGAAGACCGTGGGTTCGGGCTTCCCGAAGCCCTCCTGGGCGCGCCACTCCTCGCCGCCGGTCTCCTCGGCGCCCTCGGCCGCCGGCGCCGGCAGGCCCTGTGGCAGTCGGCTCTCGGTGCCGTCGGTGGACGCCGCGGCATGATGGAACCGCCGACGCCCACCGGTGACGCCGCCGATGTCCAGGACGCGCTGCTCGTGGGTGCCGACCCCGAGGGCGTACGACTGCTCGACCGGTCGTTGCGTCATCTCGCCGCCTCGCTCGCCGAGGAGTCGAGAGCACTGCCGACCGTGTACGCGGCCTGGATGAGCAACGGCGATCTGCATCTCCAGCTCGCGCAGCCCGCCGGCAGTCCCCCGGCACCCTGGCAGCTCGGGCAGGACCAGACGTTCTGGATGCTGGCGCGGGCCGACGCCGAGCGGTGCGAGGAGGTCGACACGGCCGCCCCGTACCCGGGGCTCGTCAGCCTCGGCACGATGGACGACTCGCGGCTGCTGCTCAACCTGGAGTCCGTGCCCGGCATCGTGTCGCTGAGCGGCGGCGAGCAGGACCGCGCGGGCGTGTTCGCCTCCGTGGCCGCCGAGTTGGCCACCAACGGGTGGTCCGACCGCATGACGATCACGCTCGTCGGCTTCGGGCAGGACCTGACGCCCCTCGCGCCCAACCGGCTGCGCCACCTCGACGACATCGAGGCGCTGGTGGAGACCATGGAGGCGGAGACCCGGCAGCGGCGCGGTGCGCTGGGTGCCGCCGGTCACGACTCCGTCCTCACCGGGCGTACGGGGCCCGCGCAGCACACCCGTTGGGCCCCGCACCTCGTCCTGCTCGCCGCCGAGCCGTCCGCCGAGGACGCGGTCAAGCTCGCCGAACTGGCCGCCGACGCGAGCCGGTTGGGCATGGGCTATCTCGTCGGTACGGAGTCGGGTGATCTGCCCGGCGCCGCCTGGGAGATGGAGATCACGAGCGAGGGCAAGCTGCTCGCGCCGCTGCTCGGACTCGAGCTCGAGGCGCAGCTGCTGCCGGTGGCGCTGCAGCAGGCGGTCGTCGAGCTGTTCGTCGAGTCGGACCCCGAGCGAGAGGAGACCGGCCCGGCCTGCGATCCGCCGTTCCTCGTCGACATCAGCGAGCAGGGGCGCCCCGCGGTGTACGCGCGGCTTGTCGGGCCGTACGAGATCATCGGCCTCGACACGCCGGACGGCGAGCGCAGTCCGCTGATGCACGAGGCGCTGGCGCTGCTGCTGCTGCACCGGGAGGGTGTGCATCCCCGGGTGCTGTCCTCGGCCCTGTGGCCGCGGGGCGTCACCGAGGACGTACGGGACGCGCTCGTCGAGCGGCTGCGCGACTGGCTGGGCAGCGATCCGGACGGCACCCCGCGGCTCGGCACCGACACGACCGGGCGGCTCAAGCTGGCCAAGTCGGTGGTGTCCGACCTGGATGTGCTGCGGTCGCTGTACCACGAGGCGACTCAGGGGCGCGGGGTCAACAGCCGTGCGGTGCGTGGCCGGTTGCTGACCGATGCGCTGGTGCTGGTGCGGGGGCCGCTGCTGGCCGAGCGGCCCGCCGGGCGGTACGGGTGGCTCACCCACGAGATCATCGACGCCCAGCTTCCGCTGCTCGTCGCGGACACCGGGCTCGCCCTGTCCGCGTTCCACCTGGAGAAGGACCGGGCGGAGAAGGCGATCGAGGCGCTCAACGCGGCGCTGGGCTCCGCCCCGGGGGACGAGCGGTTGTGGCACGAGTTGCTTCGGGCCACGCACGCCACGGGTGACGCCGCGCGGCTGCGGAGACTTGCGGCGGATCTCGTTTCGCGGAGCGGGGCGCGGGGACTGCCGCCGCGTACGGAGGCCTTGCTGGATGAACTGCTGCCCTCTTGGCGGAGTGGCGTTGCCGCGGCGGGATGAGCCGGGGTTGCTCGCGGCGGCAAGGGCACGCGCGGCAAGGGCATGCGCGACACGCGCGACACGCGCGACACGCGCGGCATGCGCGGCAAGGAGCGGCTCGTGGAACCCGCGTTGATCGTCGGCGCCGCCCTGTGGGGCGGTCTCCTCGGCATGCTCGTTCCCCGTGCCGCCTACCGTCTCTCCGTCGTGCCCGAGGAGACCTGGCAGACGCGGTGCCCGGACGGGCACCTCATCTCCGGCTGGGTCGGGTGGGCCCGGTGCGCGGGGCGTGCGTACGGGCCCAGCACGCCCCTCGTGGTTCTCGCCACCGCGCTTGTCTGTGCCGCCCTCGCCGCGGCGACCGGCACGCGACCGGAGTTGGGCGTGTGGCTGCTCCTCGCCCCCGTCGGCGTACTGCTCGCGGTCGTCGACTTCAAGGTGCAGCGGCTGCCGGACGTGCTGACGCTGCCGCTCGCGGGCGCGGCGCTCGCGCTGCTCGCCGCCGTCGCCGTGGTCCCCGAGCACGCCGGTGACTGGCTGACCGCGCTGCTCGGCGCCCTTGCGCTCGGCGCCGGGTACTTCGTGCTCTTCCTCATCAACCCGAACGGCATGGGCTTCGGGGACGTGAAGCTCGCTCTCGGGCTCGGAGCCGTCCTCGGGTGGTACGGGTGGGGGGCCGTGGTGCTGGGCACCTTCGCAGGGTTCCTGTTCGGCGGGCTGTACGGGATGGGACTCGTCGTCATCCGCCGGGCCGGGCGCAAGACATCGATCCCGTTCGGGCCCTTCCTCATCGCCGGCGCTTTCGTCGGCACCCTCATGGGCGCCTTCGCGGCCTGACGTCGGTGGATCCACACGCCTGGCGTACGCTGGATCGGTCCGTCCACACCCTGACGAAAGGGACCCCGCGGTGACCGAGAAGGCCGACCTTCAGTCCGTCCTCGACCGTGCCGCCGAGGGTGGGCGGATCACCCCACAGGAGGCGCTCGACCTCTACCGGGACGCCCCTCTGCACACGCTGGGCGCGGCCGCCGACGCCGTACGCCGCCGTCGGTACGCCGGTACGGAGCACATCGCGACGTACATCATCGAGCGCAACATCAACTACACGAACGTATGCGTCACGGCGTGCAAGTTCTGCGCCTTCTACTCCGCACCGAAGGACACCGCCAAGGGCTGGACGCGGGATCTGGACGACATCCTGCGCCGCTGCGCGGAGACCGTCGAGCTCGGCGGTACGCAGATCATGTTCCAGGGCGGCCACCACCCGGACTACGGCGTCGAGTACTACGAGAAGCACTTCAGCGCCATCAGGCAGGCCTTCCCGCAGCTTGTCATCCACAGCCTGGGCGCCTCGGAAGTCGAGCACATGGCCCGGATCTCCAAGGTCGGTGTGGAAGAGGCGATCCAGCGGATCCACGCCGCCGGGCTCGACTCCTTCGCCGGTGCCGGTGCCGAGCTGCTGCCCGCGCGGCCGCGAAAGGCGATCGCCCCGCTGAAGGAGAGCGGCGAGCGCTGGCTGGAGATCATGGAGGCGGCCCACCGGCTGGGCGTGGAGTCCACGTCCACCATGCTCATGGGGACGGGCGAGACGAACGCAGAGCGCGTCGAGCACCTGCGGATGATCAGGGACGTACAGGACCGGACGGGTGGCTTCCGGGCCTTTATCCCGTACACCTACCAGCCCGAGAACAACCACCTCAAGGGCCGTACGCAGGCCACGCTCTTCGAGTACCTGCGGATGATCGCCATCGCGCGGCTGTTCTTGGACAACATCGCCCACATCCAGGGCTCGTGGCTCACCACCGGCAAGGAGGTCGGCCAGCTCTCGCTGCACTACGGAGCCGACGACCTCGGTTCGATCATGCTGGAGGAGAACGTCGTCTCGTCGGCCGGTGCCAAGCACCGCTCCAACCGCCTGGAGATCATCGACCTGATCCGGAAGGCCGGCCGCGTCCCGGCCCAGCGGACCACCACGTACGAGCACATCGTCGTGCACGACGACCCGGCGAACGACCCCGTCGACGAGCGGGTCCAGTCGCACATCTCGTCGACCGCCATCGAGGGCGGGACCGCCCATCCCGAGCTGAAGCTGCTCGCTTCCTCCCTCTAGCAGTCGTCACCGCCATGTTGACGATTCACGCCGCGGACGAGCTGCGGTACGTCTGGGACGACCCGGAGCCGGTCGAGAACGGTGCGGTCGCGGTGGAGGGTGTCCGGGTCGCCGCCACGGGTTCGCTGGCGGACCTTCAGGAACGGTTTCCCGGTGCGCGCGTACGCCGCTGGCCCGGCGTACTCGGTCCCGGTCTCGTGCACGAGGGCCCACTTCCCGACGCACCGAGCCCTCGTGAACGCGTGCACGCGGTGCTGAAGTCGGGCGCGGTGGCAGTGCGCGCGGAGTGCGTGAACACGCCCGAACTCCGCGCCGCCGCCGAACGCAACGACGTCGTCGTCCTCGCCCACACCACCCGGCGCACGGCGATCGTCGACGTCGGCCGCGCAGACCTCGCCGTGTTCGACGAGGACGGCACCTGTATCGCGACGGTCTGCGCGGGGCGACTGGTGCACAGGCGGCGATAGGGACCAGGGGCGCTCAGCCTTTGAGCCCTCAGCCCTCAGCCCTTGCCATCGGCCGTTGAGCTGTCAGCCCTGGGCATCAATCCGAGAAGGCTTGCGCGAACGCGCCCGGACGTTGCTCGACCCCGCTGCAGTCGGGCATCGCTCCGTTGGCCGGCGCCTTGCCGCCCGCACACTCCTGATCGCGGGCCGCCGACCACATCGACACCCATGCGAGGTCCTTCTCCGCGGCGAACGCACGGACCTGGGCCGCGTCGGACAGCGTGAAGGTCTCGTTGGCGACATCGTTGTTGCCGATCATCGGGGTGAGCGCGAGCCTCTTCCAGGCGTCCTCGGTGGAGAGGTCGAAGACTTCCTTCAGCTGGGCGTGGGTCGCCTTGGCCGCGCTGATGGCGTAGGTGCCCATGTCGCCGTCGTACGAACTGCCGTAGTTCATCGTCATGATGTTGACCGAGGAGACCTCCACGCCGCTGTGGTCGGCGGACTCCAGCAGCGCCAGGCTGTCGTTGAGGAGGCCGGACGGCATCACGGGCAGCGTGAAGGAGACCTGGAGTTGGGGGCGCTCCTTCTGGAGCAGGGCGATGGCCTTGGAACGCAGCGTGACCGAGTCGGAGTCGGCCACATGGCCGGCCTCGATGTCGAAGTCGGCCTCGGTCGCACCGACGGCGTCGAGCGCGGCGCCGTAGGCATCCGCCAGTTCGGAGGCGCTGTCACAGGTCGTGGCGAGCTCCTTGCCGGCGACGCCGCCGTAGGAGACCCGTAGGCTGCCGCCGGACGAGATCAGCTCCGAAACCCTGGACGTCACCGCCGCGTCCTCGATGTCGGTACTCCCGTCCCACGCAGGCGTACAGTCGTTGTCCTTCGCGATCACGAAGGCCAGGTTGTATGTCGTCGGGGAGCCAGCCGAGTCGTAGTCGGAGGCCGTGATGGCGCTGACGTACGGGGCGTACGCGGGAGTCGGCACGGGTGCCTGCCGCGAAGACTTTGGCGGCGTCTGGGCCAAGGCCTCGGAGGGGAGTGCTGCGGAAGCCTTCTGGGAGGATGCCGGGTCCGAGGAACATCCTGTGCAGGTCACGGCCGTCAGGGCCGTCACGAGGGCAAGCCCCGCAGCCGGTTTCAGGAGATGCCTCATTGCACATGCACCGCTCTCGTGATTTGCGCTTGGGACTGGCGACGTCTCGCAAGCGGACCAGCTTCATGCAGGGGGATACGGATTTTTTCGGGGAATGTGCGGGCGTCTTTCAGACATTCGCGTTCGTGTGTCCCACTCCTGTGTCACCGCCCCGGCTTCGTGACGAACGTTTGCCCGCGCGCCGGCCGAAGCCGAAGTGGACGGGCGACGTTGCTCCGTAGGCGTTCGGCAGGGCAATCCGAGGTCGCCCGGCCCGTACTCCCACCCCGGGTACTGCCACAATGCAACCGTGACCCGAGCATCCCTGGACAAGCAGCCGCACGAAGTCGCCTCGATGTTCGACGACGTGGCGGAACGGTACGACCTGACCAACGACGTGCTGTCGCTGGGCCAGGCCCGGCTGTGGCGCCGGGAGGTCGCGAAGGCGGTCGACGCGCGGCCCGCGCAGAAGGTCCTGGACCTGGCGGCGGGCACGGCGACGTCCTCGCTTCCCTTCGCGCGGACGGGCGCGTACGTCGTGCCGTGCGACTTCTCCCTCGGGATGCTCCAGGTCGGCAAGAAGCGCCACCCCTGGCTGCCGCTGACGGCGGGCGACGCGACGAAGCTCCCCTTCAAGGACGACACCTTCGACGCGGTGACGATCTCCTTCGGGCTGCGGAACGTGCAGGACACGGACGCGGCGCTGGGCGAGCTGTACCGGGTGACCAGGCCGGGAGGCCGCGTCGTGATCTGCGAGTTCTCGCACCCGACGTGGGCGCCCTGGCGGACCGTCTACACGGAGTACCTGATGCGCGCGCTCCCGCCGGTGGCGCGGGCGGTCTCCTCCAACCCCGACGCGTACGTCTACCTCGCCGAGTCCATCCGCGCCTGGCCCGACCAGCCGGCACTGGCCGAGCGCCTGCGCAAGGCGGGCTGGTCGAAGGTGGCCTGGCGGAACCTCACGGGCGGGGTCGTCGCGCTGCACCGTGGTTTCAAGCGCGACTGACACCAGGGTCTGTTCTGAGGGAACCGTCGGCTCATTTCAGGACCTCGAACGGGTCTTGCGGCGCGTCGGGTTCGCGTACAGGCCCCTGCCGGCACCCCGGAGAAGGCAAGGTTCAGCGTCAGAGGCGGAGCCGGTAGCAGTGCCCCGTCGCGGCCGATGCCGGTGTGGTGAACGTCTCGGCCAGCGTCATGCCGAGCCGTCTGGTCACCGCGATCGAGCGTTCGTTGCGGGAGTTGACCATCGCCACGACGCTGGGGACACCCGTCGCCCGCAGCCGGTCGAGCGTGCTCCGCGCGGCCGCCGTCGCGTACCCCTTGCCCCAGTACGCCCGCCCGAGCCGCCAGCCGATCTCGATCTCGCCCTTCGGGCCCCACTCGTGCGGCCACGGCTGGGCGCCCGTGAAGCCGACCACCTCGCCCGCCGCGTCGAGCATCGTCCAGAAGCAGAAGCCGTACTCGGCGTCGTGCCGGCGCTGGCGTGCCGTCATCTCCTCGTAGGCGGACACCTCGGCCGGCTTCCCGCCGTGGAACTCCATCACGTCCGGGTTGTCGAACACCTGGTGCCAGGCGAAGGCGTCCTCGTCGGTGGGGACGCGCAGCCGTACCACGGGGAAGGCTCGGTTCATGGGGCAGCCCTTCAGCAGGGTGATCAGTACCGCTGAATAGACTGCCCCTGTCCAGTGCCCGTCGGCACGTTGATTTCGAGCCTTGGGGAGACCCCGCCGTGACCGAGCCCCAGCCCCTCTGCGAAAACTCCGCCGATGTGATCGTCGTCGGGGCTGGGCCAGCCGGCTCCACCACCGCGTACTACCTGGCGAAGGCCGGACTGGACGTCCTGCTGCTGGAGAAGACCGCGTTCCCCCGCGAGAAGGTCTGCGGCGACGGGCTGACGCCCCGGGCGACCAAGCAACTCGTCTCGATGGGCATCGACATCTCCAAGGAGGCGGGCTGGCTCAGGAACAAGGGCCTGCGCATCATCGGCGGCGGTGTCCGTCTCCAGCTGGACTGGCCGGATCTCGCCGCCTACCCCGACTACGGACTCGTACGAAAGCGGGACGACTTCGACGAGCAACTGGCGCGCCAGGCGCAGAAGGCGGGTGCGCGGCTGTACGAGCGCTGCAATGTGGGCGCCCCGATCGTCGACGACCGCACGGGCCGCATCACGGGCGTACACGCGAAGCTCGGCGACGCCGACTCCGGTGAGAAGCGGGAGGTCACCTTCCGCGCGCCGCTGGTCGTGGCTGCCGACGGCAACTCGACCCGGCTGTCCCTGGCCATGGGCCTGCACCGACGCGAGGACCGGCCGATGGGCGTCGCGGTGCGTACGTACTTCACCTCCCCGCGCCACGACGACGACTACCTGGAGTCCTGGCTGGAGCTGTGGGACCGGCGCGGGCCGGGCGAGGACCGGCTGCTGCCCGGTTACGGCTGGATCTTCGGCATGGGCGACGGTACGAGCAATGTGGGGCTGGGGGTGCTGAACACCTCCGCCTCCTTCAAGGAGCTGGACTGGCGCGAGGTCCTGAAGGCGTGGTGCGCCTCGATGCCCAAGGACTGGGGCTACACCCCGGAGAACATGACGATCCCGATCCGCGGTGCGGCCCTCCCCATGGCGTTCAACCGCCAACCGCACTACACCAAGGGTCTGTTGCTCGTCGGCGACGCGGGCGGCATGGTGAACCCCTTCAACGGCGAAGGCATCGCGTACGCCATGGAGTCCGGCCAGATCGCCGCTGACGTCATCGTCCAGGCGCACGCCCGCGCGACCCCGGCCCAGCGCGAACTCGCCCTGCAGCGCTACCCGAAGGTCCTCAAGGACACCTACGGCGGCTACTACAACCTCGGGCGCGCCTTCGTGAAGCTCATCGGCAACCCGAAGGTCATGAAGATCGCCACCCAGCGTGGCCTCAGCCACCCGCTGCTGATGAGGTTCACACTGAAGATGCTCGCGAACCTCACCGACCCGACGGGCGGCGACGCGATGGACCGGATCATCAACGGGCTGAGCAAGGTGGCGCCGAAGGCGTGAGAACCGCAAAGGCCAAAGGGAGTCGCGCTCTTGGAGTGTTTGAGTTCCTTTGAGGTCCCGCGGGTTTGGGTTCCTTTGGGTTCTTTGATGTGATCGATGCTGGTGATGTTTGCGGGAATGTGACCGTGCTGTGATGCGTCCGTGGACAACGCACCCGCGCCCGGCCGGGTCGAAGGGGGTGTGCCCGTCCGGGCACCCTCCCATCGACGAGAGAGCACTCGATGACCCTCCTGTCAGTACGGCGGACCTGGCCGCTCAGATCCGTGGGGCTGCTGGCCGCCACGGGGCTGGCCGCCGTCGGTCTCGCGGGTACCGCCCGGGCCGCGGACGCGCCCCTGCCCGTGACGATCACCGGCGAGAACCGGGTCGACCTGTCTCTCGACTCCGACAACGGCGACCCCACGGAGCCGCAGGTCGAGCTGCGACTGAAC
>CBFGQM010000193.1:0-10060 GCA_965650905.1 uncultured Streptomyces sp.
GCAAGTTCCTGCGGGTGGAGAGCGACTTGGGCACCTGGCACGCCCGCGCCGTCATCAGCGCGACCGGCACCTGGTGGCGTCCCTTCCTACGCCAGGTCGGCCGCGATCTGCGCGGCGGAGGCGCCCCCAGAGACTGAGTACAGGGTTTCCTGAATTCAGGAAGTCTTGTACTTTTGTGCCGTGCTGACTGTCGCTTCCGAGGTCGAGGTGCTCGCGCGCTTCGGCCGTGCCCTCGCCGATCCGATCCGCTGCCGTCTGCTCCTGGCCCTGCGTGAGGCCCCGGTGCATCCGTCCGACCTCGCCGAGCGGCTGGGCGTTTCGCGCACCCGGCTCTCCAACCACCTGGCCTGCCTGCGCGACTGCGGGCTGGTCATCGGGGTCCCCGTCGGGCGGCGTACCCGCTATGAACTAGCCGATCCGCGTCTGGCGCACGCGCTCGACGACCTGCGTACCGCTGTCGTCGCGATCGAGACGGACCGTACCTGCACCGAGGCTGATGAGAAGGGCTGCTGCTGATGACCGCGCTCTCCCTGGGGCTGGCGCCGGCCCGGCGCGACCAACTTGCCCGCCGCGTACGCCTCCTGGTCACGGCGACGATCACGTACAACGTGGCCGAAGCGATCGTGGCGATCACCGCGGGCACCCTGGCGTCCTCCACCGCGCTGATCGGCTTCGGCCTCGACTCCGTCATCGAGGTCTCCTCGGCGACGGCCGTGGCCTGGCAGTTCTCCACGTCCGACCACGCCGTGCGGGAGGCCAGGGAGAAGACCACGCTGCGGATCATCGCGGTCTCGTTCTTCGCCCTCGCCGCCTACGTCACCGTCGATGCCGTGCGCGCCCTGGCCGGCACCGGTGCGGCCGATCGCTCGATCCCCGGCATCGTGCTCGCCGCGCTCTCCCTGCTGGTCATGCCGTTCCTGTCCGCCGCGCAGCGCCGCGCCGGGCGGGAACTCGGCTCGAAGTCCGCCGTCGCGAACTCCCGGCAGACGCTGCTGTGCACCTACCTGTCCGCCGTTCTGCTGGCCGGCTTGGTCCTCAACGCCACCCTCGGGTGGTCCTGGGCCGACCCCGCCGCGGCCCTGGTCATCGCTGTCATTGCCGTCAAGGAGGGCCGCGACGCCTGGCAGGGCAAGGGATGCTGCGCCGCGCCCACCGCCGCAACGGCGCCTTCCGCCGCCGAGGCGGACGGGTGCGGCTGCCGTGCGGGCTGCGACTGCTGCTGAACCCGGCCTGGCTGCCCCTGGCGGAGGGCCGCCCGCTGTCTTCCACCGGCACATGACCGCAGCGACGCACGACTGCCTCCGTCCTCCAGCACGGCAACCATCCGGTGGAAGGATCGCCTTGGACAGTCCGCCCGCGGGCGGGAGAAACACCGGCGCCCGGAGACCCGATGCACCAGCACCACGGCGATCTCGCCGCCATCCAGCAGGAGCACTGGCAGCGGACCTACGCCGATCATCCTGGGCTGTACGGTGCGACGCCCTCCAGCCCCGCGGTCCACGCCGCCACCGTCTTCCGCGCGGCCGGGGCGGAGACCGTGCTGGAACTGGGCGCCGGGCACGGCCGCGACGCCCTGCACTTCGCCCGCGGGGGCTTCAGCGTCCACGCCACCGACTTCAGCCCATCGGCCTGCGCCAGCTTCTCGACGCCGCCCGCGCCGAGCAACTCGCCGAACGGATCAGCACCACGGTGCACGACGTCCGCACCCCGCTGCCGCTGCGCGACGCCTCCGTCGACGCGGTCTTCGCGCACATGCTGCTGTGCATGGCGCTGTCCACCGCCGAGATCCATGCCCTGGTCGACGAGGTGAAGCGGGTGATCCGTCCCGGCGGGGTGTTCGTCTACACCGTGCGGCACACCGGTGATGCCCACTACGGGGCCGGCGTCGCACACGGCGACGACATCTACGAACACGGCGGCTTCGCCGTCCACTTCTTCCCCCGGCGACTGGTCGACGAACTCGCCGCAGAGTGGGACCTGGCCGAGGTGTTCGCGTTCGAGGAAAGTGAGCTGCCGCGCCGCCTGTGGCGCGTGACGCAGATCGCCCGCTGAACGGGCTCACAGGAGAGGCCGGGGGGACCTGCCGCCGTCCGGCCTGACACGTCCGGAGCCTGCGGGTAGTCAGGCAGCGGCCGGCGTCATGGTGAGCAGCTTGCCCATGGCGGCCAGCACCGACGGCTCGACCCGGTAGTAGACCCAGGTGCCGCGCCGCTCGGACGTGAGCAGCTCCGCCTCCTTGAGCTTCTTCAGGTGATGGGAGACGGTCGGCTGGGAGACGCCGACGTCGGAGATGTCGCACACGCACGCCTCGCCGCCCTCGTGCGAGGCCACCGCGGAGAACAGCCGCAGCCGCACCGGATCGCCCAGTGCCTTGAACATCCGGGCGGCCGTCTCGGCCTCCTCCGCGGTGAACGGGCGCTCGGTGAGCGGCGGGCAGCACGGCGCCAAGGCATCAGCCTCGGGTTCGAGCAGCGGCAGCACCTTAATCTTCGACATGCATCTATGTTGACACATGTCGAACCAGGCGGGCCAGGGGTGAACGGTTCGGCCGCGAGCGACGTGGGCCGCCGCGCTCCGTGCAACGCCAGCGATGCGCCCGGTGGGTGCCACCGATCACTGCCGCATCGGACTACCGCGCACTTTCGTCGTTGATTCGGCGAATGTCTATGTTGACGCTTATCGATGCAGGTGTCATCCTGGAGCACGTCAGACATCGACAGGCGTCGAAACAGAAGGGGAACACCGTGACTGTGTCCATGAACAGCGTGCCCACCACCGACCAGCCGCCCGTCCTGGTCATCGGAGCCGGCCTCATCGGCCTGGCCGCGGTTGCCACCGCCTCCAGCGGCTGCTGAACTCCCCATCCACTCCAGGAGGTTCGCCATGACGTCCCGCGTACAGCTCGCTCTCCGCGTCCCCGACCTCGCCGAATCCGTCGCCTTCTACACCAAGCTGTTCGGCACCGAGCCCGCCAAACTCCGCGACGGCTACGCCAACTTCGCCATCGCCGAGCCCCCACTCAAGCTCGTCCTCATCGAAGGCGCCGCAGGTGAGGCGACCCGCATGGACCACCTCGGCGTCGAGGTCGAGACGACCGAAGCGGTCCACGCCGCCACCGCCCGCCTCGGTGAGGCCGGCCTGGCCACCGACGTGGAGAACGACACCACCTGTTGCTACGCCCTCCAGAACAAGGTCTGGGTGCACGGCCCCGGCCAGGAACCCTGGGAGGTGTACGTCGTCAAGGCCGACGCCGACTCCCTGGCCAAGCAGCAGGGCAGCACCTGCTGCGCCGCCGGCCCGGTCGAGGCCGACACCGGCACGAAGGAACCGGCCGTCACGGGCGGCTGCTGCTGATCCGCCGATGACCAACCTCCACACCAGCGAGGCCGTGACCGGGACGGGAGACCCGTCACGGCCCGCGCCGCTCTGCCAGGTGCCCTGTGCGCCACCCAGATCACCAGCTGGGGCATCGGCTACTACGTCATTGGCGTTCTCGGCGTCCGCTGCGGCCCGCTCCCGAGCCTTCAGCTGCGCGGCTGACGGCGGAGCCGGTCCATCGGGCGGAGCGGGGAGACTGACCGGGCGCGCAACGGATCTGGCGAAGTACAGCGTGTGGGTGGCGCGGATGGTGGACTTGGTCGGCCGTTGCTCCTTCGGCAGAACTTTGCGCACCATGTGCGCGGTCAGATACTCGAAGAGGTCGTCCGGCGATATCCATCCGCTGTCCTTGATCCGCCCGCTGCGCAGCCGCTGCCCAGGCGGTGGGGAAAATCTGCCTCGGCGTCGAGGAACTGGGCGTGGACCTGCTCACCGTCGTCGGGCACAAGATGTACGCCCCCAGGGGCGCCGCCGCACTGTACGTGCGCGACGGCGTGAAGCTGGAGCCGGTCGTCTACGGAGGCGGCCAGGAACGCGGCCTGCGTGCCGGCACCGAGAACGTCGCCCTGGCCGTGGCCCTCGGCACTGTGTCCCAGCTCGCCGCCGATGAACTCGCCGACGGCGCTCCCGTGCGGATCGCGGCCCTGCGTGACGAGCTCCATCAGCGCCTGGCGGCCGCGCTGCCGGACCGCGCGCGGCAGGTCTCCAGCACGGCCGGGTGCTCGGTGACCTGCGTGATCACGTGTGGGCGCGGGTGGTCGGCGGCGAGGACCGCGCCGCGTACGGCGAGCAGGTCGGCCTCGGAGCCGGATGCGGTGAACACGACCTTGGAGCGGGCACCGATCAGGGCGGCGACCTGCGTACGGGCCTCAGCCAGCGCCAGCCGGGGCTCGGCGCCGTAGGAGTGGCTGCTGGAGGGGTTGCCGAAGAAGTCCGTCAGGTGCGGCAGCATCGCCTCGGCCACCCGCGGATCGACGGGCGTGGTGGCGCTGTAGTCCAGGTAGATCGGGCCGTCGACCAGCCTCGGATGCCGGCTCGTCATGCCAAATCCCCGGCAAGGACAGGCAGTTTGGCTAGGCGCCACTCCAACATCCCGTCGTTGAGGCGGATCGCGCGCCGTCCGCGGTCGGTCAGCAGCCGTACGGCGTCGTAGGCGAGCACGCAGTACTCGCCCCGGCAGTACACGACCACTTCGCTCTCCTCGGGCAACTCACTGATCCGGTCGGCCAGTTCGTCCACCGGGATGGAGACCGCCCCGGGAATGTGCCCGGCGAGGTACTCCTCCACCGGACGCACATCCAGCACCACCACATCCCCCGCCGCCACGCGGGCGAGCAGCTCCTCGCGGCCGACCTCCGCCGCGCCGTCCTCACGGAGGTACGCGTCCCGGGCCGCGGGTACGGCGGCCTGGTGGCGCTCGGCGACCTTGCGCAGCAGCGCGAACAGTTGGGCCACGTCGTCACCGGCGAGCCGGTAGTGAATGCGCACGCCCTCACGCCGCGTGGCGACGAACCCGGCCTGCTTGAGCGTCTGCAGATGCGCCGATGCCGTCGTCAGGTTCAGCCCCGCCGCCTTCGTCAGGGCGTCCACCGTGCGCTCGCCCTGGGCCAGCAGGTCGAGCAGTTCCAGGCGCTTTCCGCTGGCCAGCGCCTTGCCGCTGGCCGCGAACGCGTCGTACAGCTGCGCCTTCGTGCTGACCGTGGTGCTTCCCTCCATGACATCCTCCATAAATCCATGGAATAGTGTAGGTGAAGGTGGGTCTCGTGACCACACGCCCCGTATCCGAACCTTGGAGGACCCGATGGGCTTCGCCGACGACCACCTGATCCCCCTGGTTGACGCCGGGCTCGGCAACAGCGCCTACCTCGTCGACCTGGGCGACGGCCGTGCCCTGGCTGTGGACGCGAGCCGCGACCTGCGCGGCCTACGGGAGGCCGCCGGGCGGCGCGGCCTGACCGTGACGTACGCGGCGGACACCCATCTGCACGCGGACTTTCTCTCCGGCGCCGTCCAGCTCGCTCACGACGACAGCGCGACTATCCTGGCCTCCGCCGCGGGACACCGCGCCTTCGACCACACACGCCTCGCCGACGGCGACGAGGTCGACCTGGGTGGGCTGAACCTGCGGGCGCTGGCCACCCCGGGGCACACGGACGAACACCTTTCCTTTCTCCTCCTCGACGGCGCCCGGGAGCTGGGGGTGTTCACCGGCGGCTCACTGATCGTGAATTCCGCCGCCCGCACCGACCTCCTCGGCGCCGACCGGGCCGAAGAACTGGCCCGTGCCCAGTACCGCTCCCTGCGCCGCTTGGCCGAACTCCCGGATCAGCTGGCCGTCTGGCCCACCCACGGTGCCGGCTCCTTCTGCTCCGCCCCGCCGGGTGCCGAACGCATCACCACCATCGGTGCTCAGAAGCAGGCCAACCCGCTGCTGGCCGCACCGGATGAGGACGCGTTCGTACGAGACCTGCTGGGTGGCCTGGGTAGTTACCCCGCGTACTTCGCCCGCCTCGCCGAGAGGAACCGGCGTGGCCCGGCTCTCCTGGAAGCCGAACCGGCTCTCCCCGAGCTGACGCCGTCGAAGGTCCGCCACCTGCGGGGGCTGGGTGCCGAGTTGGTCGACGTCCGGCCGGTCGGCGACTTCGCCGCCGGACACGTCCCCGGCGCCCTCTCGATGTCCCTGCGCGACCAGTTCGCCACCTGGCTCGGCTGGTTGCTCCCCGACGACGCCCCGCTCGTCTTCGTCACCGCGCCCGGACAGGACCTGGCCGAACTCACCTGGCAGGCATTGAAGATCGGATACGACCGGCTCGCCGGGCAGCTGCCGATGCCTGCCTGGACCGCCGACGGAGGCGAGCAGGAGACCATCGCCCTGCTGACCGCTGAGGACATCGCGGATCGCCCGGTCCTGGACGTCCGCCAGCACTCCGAATACGATGCCGGGCACATCCCGGGCGCGGCCGCCATCGAGCTCGGTGACCTGCCCGCCCAAACCGACGAGGCACCCGCCGGCGCCGTCGTGCACTGCGGGCACGGCGAGCGCGCAATGACCGCCGCCAGCCTCCTGCAACGCGCCGGGCACCACGACCTTGCCGTCCTCGACGGCGGCCCCGCCGACTGGGCCAAGGCCACAGGTCTTCCCCTTGAGGAGGGCGAGTGACCGTCGGCACCACCACCCCGCCCGGCGGCCTGCGGCTCGGACTGCGCGCCAACCTCGCACAGTTCACGCTGCTCGTCGCCGTCAACGCCCTGGTCGGCGGCATGCTCGGCCAGGAACGGGTCGTCCTGCCCCTGCTCGCCGACGACGTCTTCCACCTCTCCGCCTACACGGCCGCCCTGACGTACATCGTCGCGTTCGGCGCCACCAAGGCGATCACCAACTTCTTCGCCGGAACTCTCTCCGACCGCTACGGCCGCAAGCCGGTTCTGGTGGCCGGCTGGCTGTTCGCCCTGCCCGTGCCGCTGCTGCTGATCTGGGCGCCCGCCTGGGGCTGGGTGGTCGCCGCCAACATGCTCCTGGGCATCAACCAGGGCCTGACCTGGTCCACCACCGTCATCATGAAGATCGACCTGGTCGGCCCGGAGCGGCGCGGCCTGGCCATGGGCTTCAACGAGGCCGCCGGCTACGTCGCCCTCGCCGCGACCGCCATGGCCACCGGGTCGATCGCCTCCCACGCCGGACTGCGCCCCGAGCCGTTCTTCCTCGGCATCGCCTACGCCGCCCTCGGCCTCGGCCTGTCGGCACTCTTCGTACGCGAGACCCGCGACCACGCCCGCCTGGAAGCCGCCCGGCACCCCGCCCCGGCCCATCCCGACCACCACGAGGACCTGACCACCGGCCGGATCGCCTGGATCACCTCCGCCCGCGACAAGGCCCTGTCCGCCGCCAGCCAGGCCGGCATGGTCAACAACCTCAACGACGCCCTCGCCTGGGGCATCTTCCCGCTCCTCTTCGCCGCCCACGGTCTGTCCGTCGCCGAGATCGGCGTCCTCGGTGCCCTCTACCCGGCCGTCTGGGGCTTCGGGCAGCTGGCCACCGGCTGGTGGTCCGACCGCGTCGGCCGAAAACACCTCATCACCGCCGGCATGCTGCTCCAGGCCGCCGCCATCGCCCTCATCGCCCTCGGTACCACCTTCCCCGTCTGGGCCGCCGCACAGATGCTGCTGGGCGTCGGCACCGCGATGGTCTACCCGACCCTGCTCGCGGTGATCGGCGATGTCGCCCACCCGGCGTGGCGGGCCCGCGCCGTCGGGGTCTACCGGCTGTGGCGCGACGGCGGCTTCGCCGTCGGCGCCCTGCTCGCCGGGATCCTCGCCGACGTCTATGGCCTGACCTCAGCCATCTGGGCTGTCGCCGCCCTCACCGCCGTATCCGGCCTCGTGGTCGCGATCCGCATGTACGAGACGCACCCCCGCCCCGCTGTCTCGCCTGCCTGACCCGTCCGGAACGCGGCCTTCAGTGGGGGCCGAGCGGCCCAGCGGCAAGGCCGAAGGACTCTGGCCCGCTGTCACTGGTCGGGCGGACAATGGAGAGGAGTAAGAAGCCTCCCCGGGAGGTGAGTGCGGTGATGTACTGGGACGGCGGCTGGGCCTGGATGGCCTTCATGCCGTTGCTGTGGATCGCACTGATCGGACTTGTGGTGTGGGCGGTGGTCCGCCTCGTCCAGCACCCCTCCGGCCGCGGCCACGGCGACGGCCGCGGCGATGGCATAGGCCGCGGGCAATTTGAGCCGGAGACGCCGGAGGACATCCTCGACCGCCGCTTCGCCTCCGGCGAGATCGACGCGGACGCCTACACCCAGGCCCGCGAACGGCTCGCCGCCCACCGCAACGGGCGCCGGTGAAGCGCATGCGCGGCCGGTGGCTGCCGCTGACCGTGCTGGTCGCCGCCGTGGCCGCGCTGATCGCGTCCTTCTGGTGGGCCTCGGGCATCGATACCGGCCGCGCCGGTCACCAAGCCATGACGGGCGCGGTCTCCGACGAGGGGCCGGTGCGCAGCCTGGCCGACGCCGAGCGTGCGGCCGACCGTTTCGGCGACCGGTGGGGCCTGCACGTCGGGGAGGTCATGCGGTTCAGCAACGGCTACTACGCCGAACTCCTCGACCGCGACGGCAAGGGCGCCACCGAGGTCCTCATCGACCCGGGCAGCGGCACGGTCCATCTCGAGTTCGGCCCGGCCATGATGTGGAACACCGCGTACGGCATGATGCCCGCCCGCACTCGGAACGACGCCGCGACCATCACGCCTGGCCAGGCGCTGGCCACCGCCGACCGGTGGCTGCGCGAACACCGCCCCACATTGCACGCCGCCGACCCCGAGCCGTTCCCCGGCTACTTCACCCTGCACACCCTGTACGGCGACGACATCACCGGCATGCTCTCGGTCAACTTCCGGGCCGGCACGGTCTGGTACCACACCTGGCACGGCCACTTCCTGCAGATGCAAGAGCACCCCGACGCGTAGCCCACAGCGTCCACAGCGCGCCCCGCGTTCCCAGGAGGCAGGCACCGTGACCCGCAAGCTCCTCGTCGTCCTCAACGACCCGCCGTACGGCACCGAATGCTCCTACAACGGCCCGCGCCTTGCCGGAGCCCTCACCAAACGCCCCGACACCGAAAATGGCGTTCTGCAACGCCGGTCAGCGTCCGGCGTGGGCCGGCAACCCGTACTCACAACCACGCCTGATCTGGCGAATTACCCGAGAAATTAGCTAGGTTGCCACCACCTCACGTGACGGCCACAAGGAAGCGGCACCATTGAACCAACAGCAGAAGACCTTCCGTGCTACCGAGGTCGGCGACGGAAGCGACGGGCGATGGGCCACCCATACACAGGCCCGGTGGCCGCTCGCGGAGGGGTGGATGACCGAGGAGAGCCGGACCTTAGAGGGCGCGGACCGTGCTCGGAAGCTGTTCGAGGCACACATGCCGGAGCTGGTTCCAGTGCTCGACCGCCTCGCCGGTCAGCTCGACCGGTCCGAAGGGGAAACCTTCCTCACCCTGGCGACCTTGCGGCCGTTCTTCTCTGCGATCGCCCGCCGCCGCAGCCGTACAGGCTCGGCGCGGGCGGCCGCCCGGTGGGCCCGGCGCTGTTCACGCTCGGTTGTGCCGTCGGGCATCACCGGCTCCGGCCGGCGGGGCTGTGTGGACAGCAGGGGCCGAAGGTAGTCGTAACCGGCCGCGCCGATCTCACCGGGATCGAGCCGCCCCAGGACGCTGTGCAGGGTCTTCTCGCTCGGCACCCGGTAGCGGCCAAGGAGCGGGTGGTAGGGCAGGCCGAAGGCGGCCAGTTCCTCCGGCGTCGCACGTCGGCACCACTCCGCCGCCGCGGTGATCGAGTCGTGGCCGGACGGGGTCATCGCGCAGACCACCAGGGCCAGCAGCGAGGAGAGCCGGCACCGCACTCCGCAAGCCCCTCTCGGATCGGTAACCGACTCGAACTCGGCGACCAGGCAGCGGACTTGGTCCTTGGCGGCACCCTCGCCGAGGGCTTCCAGGCAGGGCGCATGAGGCACGGGGACAGCGACAGGCGATGATGGAGGAACGAACACGGCACCTTCGTGGATCTTGCAGCGTAGAGAACTACATGATCCACAGGTGCCGTGTTCACCTACTTCCGGGGCCCACCACCGAGATCAACACCCCAGGCCGGGACGATCCAGGCACTCGCCGGGGCCCTGGG
>CBFGQM010000194.1:0-10042 GCA_965650905.1 uncultured Streptomyces sp.
CGGCACATTCCGCGAGCAGGCTCCGTTCATCGCATGGGGTGCTGTCGGCGGTCCGTGAGATCCTTGGGGTAACCCCTTGGGGACTCCCTGACCGCCGACGGAAAGCCTTGTAGTGACCGCCACTGATCGCTCTCTCGAGCTCATCAACACCGCCGCACAGGCGGCCGCCGACAAGCTCGCGCACGACATCATCGCGTACGACGTCAGCGACGTGCTGTCGATCACGGACGCCTTCCTGCTGGCCTCCGCGCCCAACGACCGCCAGGTCAAGTCGATCGTCGACGAGATCGAGGAGCGGCTGAACAAGGAACTCGACGCCAAGCCGGTGCGCCGTGAGGGCGACCGCGAGGCCCGCTGGGTACTCCTCGACTACGTCGACATCGTGGTGCACGTCCAGCACAGCGAGGAGCGCGTCTTCTACGCCCTGGAGCGGCTCTGGAAGGACTGCCCCGAACTCGAACTGCCCGCCGACGCCAAGGCCACCCGCGGCAGGGCGGCGGAACACGCCAGACTCCAGGACGCGGAGGGCGCCGCAGAACGGGGCGGTGAGCTGCGTTGAGCGGTGGGGCGGGGGCGGATGGCAGGCCGCTGTCCGAGGCCGGGAAGAAGGCAGGTCGGGGGCGCAGGCTCATCCTGTGGCGCCACGGGCAGACCTCCTGGAACGTGGCGCGCCGCTTCCAGGGCACCACGGACGTCGAGCTCAGCGAGGCCGGCCTCCGGCAGGCCCGCCGCGCCGCCCGGTTGCTCGCCTCCCTAAGGCCCGACGCGATCGTCGCCTCGGATTTGAAGCGGGCCGCCGACACCGCGGGCGAACTGGCCACGCTAACGGCCCTCGACGTGACGCACGACGAGGGCCTGCGCGAGACGTACGCGGGCGTCTGGCAGGGGCTGACGCACGAGGAGATCATCGCGCAGTACGGCGACGAGTACGCGGCGTGGAAGCGCGGTGAACCGGTGCGCAGGGGCGGCGGCGAACTGGAGACCGAGGTCGCCGAGCGTGCCGCCCCCGTGGTGCTCCGGCACGCCGAGAAGCTCCCCGACGAGGGCACTCTCGTCGTGGTCAGCCATGGCGGCACGATCCGCACCACCATCGGCCGCCTCCTCAGCCTCGAGGCCCAGCACTGGGAAAGCCTTGGTGGGCTCTCCAACTGCTGCTGGTCCGTCCTGGGCGAGGGCGCCCGCGGCTGGCGCCTGCTGGAACACAACGCGGGCACCCTGCCCGAGCCGGTACTGGGCGACGACGACTAGGTGACTAGGGCCCCTGGGGCGACCAGGGCCTGTCGGGTTTCCTGCTCCCGAGAGGCCCTGGTGCCTGTCGGGGCACCAGCCCGCCCGGATTTCACTTTCCGGCTGGTCGCAGGCTAAAGTTCCTCTTGTTCATCCCGCTCGGGCGGGGAGGACGCGAGGGGCTATAGCTCAGTTGGTAGAGCGCCTGCATGGCATGCAGGAGGTCAGGAGTTCAATTCTCCTTAGCTCCACAGAAGCAGAAGTGCGAGCGAGTAAGGATCCCGTTCCCGCCAGTGGAGTGGGATTCCTCGTTTGGCGGTCAAAGGTCCTACAGACGGGTCGTCCGCTCGCTCGTCCCCTCGTGGGAAAGCAAGAGGACAGCAGTCCCGCTCCGGCAGCGTGAACAGCGCCCCAGGGCCGGGTCCGCGGTGGACCGGTTTTCCGCTCGACACGGTGGCGGTCGACCGCCACCGACCCGAGGACGCGGCGGATGCCGGCGGACTGCTCGTGACGGTCACCCAACTCGGCCGGCTCATCGGCTTCGCGGCTTTTGGCACACTCTTCCTGAACCGGCTTGAGTCATGTGGGGCCCCGGGGGCGTATACCTCTTCGGACGCCCTCCTCGTGTGCGTGCTCGTGCTGGCTACGACGGCCGCCACGGGCACCGTGTCCGGACCGGTACGAAGGCGTCGCTGACCGTATCGGTCCGGCCATGGCAGAATCAATTGGTCGGAAGGGGGCGCGGCCCGACGGGAGGGAGTGGCGATGCCTGCGAGCATCCTCGGGGAGGTCGACGACCTCCTCGAAGCGGACCTGATACGTGACGGGATCACCCGCCTCGACTGCCCTTCCTGTGGATCGGCCCATATCGCCCAAGTCCTCGGCGACAACGGGGGAATCTCTTACGTGTGCACGGCCTGCGGCCACAGCTGGAGCTGATCGATGGGTGCGCACAGGCGAAAGTGCGATTGGTGCGGCAGCGGCACGCCGATCGTCCGCGATATGGAACCGGTCAACCACGACTACCAGTACTGGTGCGAGGAATGCGCGCGGGCGCTGATCATAAAAGGCGACCCGATCGAGACGTACCGCGAGCTGGAGGGCGAGCCGATCTACGGCCGGCTCCTCGACGAGCACTGCACGCTCAAGCGCTTCTACTCGTTCGCCACGGCCTGACCGGGGCGGGCAACGTCAACTCGATGCCGCTGCACTGCGGTTCCAACCGTGCGGGCAAGCGGTATCCGGCTTGCCCGCATTGCCTGCGTCGCCCCTCTTGTCGGTGCGCACCGTAAACGATTTGGTGGTGCGCCGGGAGGACCGTGTAATGTTGGCGTCGCCGCCGGGGGAACCGGGCGGGAACACCGCGAGGGGCTATAGCTCAGTTGGTAGAGCGCCTGCATGGCATGCAGGAGGTCAGGAGTTCAATTCTCCTTAGCTCCACACCAGATGACGGCGGGCCATCCGATCAGGATGGCCCGCCGCCTTTCGTTTTCCTCGTGTACGGCCGGGCTTGGGCAGCGGCCCGGGGGTTTGCCGGGCCCGCCGTGGCAGGTGTCAGCGGCCGCTGCCGAGAGCACGACGGCCGCGCCCCTGCGACAGGACGGGCAGCTTGTTGCGGGCCGGTGCCGTCGTGTCCTCCTCGATGCGCAGGGCGAGCGCCGGGCAGCGACGTACGGCGCGCTTGGCCTCGGCTTCCGCGTAGCGGGGCACCTGTGCCTGCGCGACGGTCGGGAAGCCGTCGGCGCCCAGTTGGAAGACCTGCGGGAGGATGTCGGCGCACAGCCCGTGCCCCCGGCACAGCGTCCAGTCGACGTGGATCTTCTGCCGACTGGGACCCGCCTCCCGCTTTCCTTGGCCGCCCAGGCCACCGGAGGAGACCGGACCATCCTCGAAGAGCGGCAGCACGCCCTCCACGGGCCTGCCGCAGCCGTTGCCGAGGACGTGCGCCGCCAGGTCGTCCGTGAAGGCCTTGACGGTCGATTCCAGGAACATCGCGGAGCCGTCCGGGTGGGAACACGCACCGCGGCGCTTCACGGCCCGGGCGACCTGCTTCAGCGCTTCCAGGGCGGCCGGTCCGCCGCCGTTGAGGATGTCTTCCATGCCCCGTGCCGCGGCGGGCAGACCGAGATAGCAGGGACCGCACTGTCCCGCGCTCTCCTCGGCCAGCCACTGCGCCACCCGCAGCGACTCACCCAGCGGGCAGGTCTCCTGGCTGATCGGGAGGATCGCGCCGGCGCCGAGCGAACCGCCCACCGTGTCCAGGGAGTTGCGCGAGAGGATCGCCTCGTTGACCGTGGCCGCGTCGATCCACTTGCCGTGGTAGCCGCCGGTCAGCACACCCTGCGGGACCGGCGGGGCGCCGGCGAGTTGGAGCACGTACTGCAGTGGCACACCGGTCGGCAGCTCGATCACCATGGGTTGGGCGACCGCGCCGGAGACGGTGAGCATGATGGTGCCGGGCTCGTCGTACAGGCCGGTGTTCCCGTAGCGCTCGGAGCCGATCCGCGCGGCGATCGCCAGCTGGGCGAACGTCTCGGCGTTGGACAGCAACGTGGGGGCGCCCCCGACCCCGCTCTGCGACGCGCTGATCTTGCGGCCGGGTGGGATCGCCGGACCGCCGTCGATGGAGCGGATCAGCGAGGCGGCCGCTCCCGACACCATCCGTACCGGATTGCGCTGCACGCGCGCGCGGAAGACCGATCCGCGCCGGTTGCTCAGGCCGCGCTCGGCGAGCGCGGCCTCCATGGAGTTCTGGGTGGAGTCGCGGGTCACGCCGACCACCAGGGTGCGGGCACCGAGAGCCTCAGCGACCAGCAGGGCGCCGTCCAGGATGAGGTGCGGAGCACGGTTGATCAGCACCGTGTCCTTGCGGCAGGCCGGCTCGTCCTCACTGCCGTTGACGACGACCACGGGCCGGACGCCCCGGCTGATCGCCGACTCGGCGACGGACCGCAGCTTCTTGTGGAAGGGGAAGCCTGCGCCGCCGCGGCCCTTCAGGGATATGCGCTCGGCCAGCTGCGCGAGCTGTTCCCCGCCCATCGGCTCGAGTGGTCCATGCACCTTCAGGTGCATGTCGATATCGAGCCTTTCGACCAGGTCGAAACCCGAGGTGAGCTGAGGAAGCCCGATCACTCGGACCTCGGGGACATCGGGCAGGGCAGCGTTCACGAAATGCCTCCGGAAGGCGCGTTCCAGGTTTCGCCGGAGCTGGGTGACTCGAAAGCACCGGGCAGCGTTTCGGTGGCCGGACCGCTGTCGTACGTGTCGCTCGGGTAGTACGTACCGAGAGGGTCGATCGTCTCACCGGTGTCGTACAAACCATTCGATCCGTACGAGGGGGTGGCGGGAGTCCCGTACGGCATGCCGTTGGTCGACGTAGCGTAGACGGGGTTGTACGTGGTCGGCGGCTCGGCGGGACGCGGCGGGGCCTCGTACAGCGGCGGGAACGGGGCCGGCCAGCGGGCCGAGGTGTCGCCGTCGACGGGCGGCGTCGAATCCGTGGGCTGCGTGTAGAGGGGCTGCGCCAGGGGGTCCGCCGCGCTGCGGGCGCTGGATACCGCCCGGTAGGCGGCCGCGAAGCCGCCGGTGTCCGTGAGGGCGGAGCGCTGCTTGGCGCCGTACAGCGGCGAGGACGGGGACAGTGTCTGCCGCTGGGGCTCGCGCGGCTTCGGGATGCCCGGCCGAGGGTCGGCGCCCCGCATCGGGGAGGCCGCCGTGGCACGGCGTGCCCTGGGCTCCTCGCGAAGCCCCCGGTCGCGGCTCTGGACCGTGCTCTGAATCCGGCGGGCGACCTTGTGCCTGAACGGCTGTGGAGCCGCGCGCAGGACCAGCGCCCCGCCGACCGCCACCAGGCTCATGTAGTAGAGGACCATGATGAACGGCTTCGCCTCACGCCCGTCGAGGAGGCCGTGGAGCAGTGCCACGCACCAGGCCGGGTAGGCGAGCATGTGCATGGCTCGCCAGCGGGCCGCTACGGGTGCCGGGGACGCGAAGCGATTGCGCAATACGCCGGTGATGGCCACGAAGATCAAGAGATGGCTGGCCAGGGTGCCGAGGCCGATGAGGACGGCCCTGCCCCCGAAAGCCTCCTCGTTCGTGGCAAGGAGCCCGAAGGGGATCACCGCGGCGATCCACGTGGTGTGCTCCAGCGCCAGCTTGGTTCCGATGTGCATGAGGAGGAAGACGATCGAGGCGGCTGCGGCCGTCCGGTGCACCGCCTGCGCCAGGAGCCGCTGGCGTGCGTCGAGGAGGATCCGGTCCTGGGCGACGAGCCCCCAGACCACCGAGACGCTGAGACAGACGAGAGACAGGACACCGACACCGAAGTCGAGGAACTCAACAATCCAGTCATCCATTGTGCTGTCGTACGTCGTCACGACATACCTCCCAACACCGCGACGAAAGGTATGAGCGACATCGCGGCCACGGTGCTTCCACCGCGGACCGAGCAGCCCGGTCGGGGAACCGAGCTGTTACTGCGCTGAGGCTTCATAGGGGGTGTCTCCCAAACAGTTCGGGGAAGCGGTCCCGCTGTCGCACTCTAGGTCGTGAAACATACGGAGGGGCACGGCGATTGAGTCATTACGTTGTTGACAAAGGACAATTGGCGGTTGTGATGCCCCTTAGAGGCCCTTACGCGAAGTAACTTTGACCTTTGTTCAGCTTCTGGATACCGCGACACGGGTGCGGCAGCGGTGAAGCGCGCCCTCGAAAGCTCGTCGCGGCCCGATCGGCGGCTGCGGTATCCTGGCGCCATGCGTGCCGTACGCCTTCTGCTTAGCGAGCCGCGCTGATCAGTACCGGACAGCGAAGAATCCGTGGCCGGAGTCAGCGCGGCGACCCCTCCTGTGTGAGGGGCTTTTTCATTTCCTGACCGCTGGCAGAGACGATCGATGGAGCTTTGAGGATCATGAGCGAGACGAACCCCGCTGCCGCCTCCGAGGCGGTGGCGCCGCACCGCTACACGGCCGCCATGGCCGACGAGATCGAGGCGCGCTGGCAGGACTTCTGGGAGGCCCACGGCACCTATGAGGCGCCCAACCCGAGGGGCGACCTGGCCGGTGACCCGGCGCTGGCCGCCAAGCCCAAGAAGTTCGTCATGGACATGTTCCCCTACCCCTCCGGTGCGGGCCTGCATGTCGGCCACCCTCTGGGGTACATCGCCACCGATGTATTCGCCCGGTACCAGCGCATGACCGGCCACAACGTCCTGCACACCCTGGGCTTCGACGCCTTCGGCCTGCCCGCCGAGCAGTACGCGGTGCAGACCGGCACGCACCCGCGCGTGTCCACCGAGGCCAACATCAAGAACATGCGGGTCCAGCTGCGCCGGCTGGGCCTGGGCCACGACAACCGCCGGTCGTTCGCGACGATCGACCCGGACTACTACCAGTGGACCCAGTGGATCTTCCTGCAGATCTTCAACTCCTGGTACGACGACGAGGCGAAGAAGGCCCGCCCGATCACCGACCTGGTCGCCCAGTTCGAGAGCGGTGAACGGGCCGTACCGGGCGTCGACGGCCACGCGCGCGCGTGGAGCGACCTGACCGCCACCGAGCGCGCCGACGTCCTGAGCGGGTTCCGACTGGCATACGCCTCCGACGCGCCCGTCAACTGGTGCCCCGGCCTGGGCACCGTCCTGGCGAACGAGGAGGTGACCGCGGACGGCCGCTCTGAGCGCGGCAACTTTCCCGTCTTCAAGGCCAAGCTGCGCCAGTGGAACATGCGCATCACCGCGTACGCCGACCGGCTGCTGGACGACCTGGACGCGCTGGACTGGCCCGAGGCCATCAAGCTGCAGCAGCGCAACTGGATCGGCCGCTCCGAGGGCGCCCGCGTCGACTTCCCCATCGACGGCGAGGCCATCACGGTCTTCACCACACGCCAGGACACCCTGTTCGGCGCGACCTACATGGTGCTGGCGCCCGAGCACCCGCTGGTCGGGAAGTTCACCCCGGCCGCCTGGCCCGAGGGCACCCACGAGGTGTGGACCGGTGGCCACGCCACGCCCGCCGAGGCCGTCGCCGCCTACCGCGCGCAGGCCGCGTCCAAGTCCGACGTCGAGCGGCAGGCCGAGGCCAAGGACAAGACCGGTGTCTTCACCGGTGCGTACGCGACGAACCCGGTCAACGGCGAGCAGATCCCGGTCTTCATCGCCGATTACGTGCTGATGGGCTATGGCACGGGCGCGATCATGGCCGTACCGGCGGGCGACACCCGCGACTTCGCGTTCGCGCGCGCCTTCGAACTGCCGATCCGCTGCATCGTCGAGCCGACCGACGGTCGCGGCACGGACCCGTCGACGTGGGACGACGCCTTCGTGTCGTACGAAGCGAAGATCATCAACTCCTCCAACGACGACATCTCCCTGGACGGCCTGGGCGTCGTCGAGGCCAAGGCGCGCATCACCGAGTGGCTGGAGCGCGAGGGTATCGGCGCGGGCACCGTCAACTTCCGGCTCCGCGACTGGCTGTTCAGCCGTCAGCGCTACTGGGGCGAGCCCTTCCCGATCGTCTACGACGAGGAAGGCATCGCCCACGCCCTGCCCGAGTCGATGCTGCCCCTGGAGCTGCCGGAGGTCGAGGACTACGCGCCGCGCACCTTCGACCCGGACGACGCGAACACGTCCCCGGAGACCCCGCTGTCCCGCAACGAGGACTGGGTCGACGTCACGCTGGACCTGGGCGACGGCCGCGGCCCACAGAAGTACCGCCGTGAGACCAACACCATGCCCAACTGGGCCGGCTCCTGCTGGTACGAGCTGCGCTACCTGGACCCGCACAACTCCGAAAAGCTGGTCGACCCGGACAACGAGCGGTACTGGATGGGCCCGCGCGACGGCATGCCGCACGGCGGCGTCGACCTGTACGTGGGCGGCGCCGAGCACGCCGTGCTGCACCTGCTGTACGCGCGCTTCTGGTCGAAGGTCCTGTTCGACCTGGGGCATGTCTCCTCGGCCGAGCCATTCCACAAGCTGTTCAACCAGGGCATGATCCAGGCTTACGTCTACCGCGACAGCAGGGGTATCGCGGTGCCCGCCGCCGAGGTGGAGGAGCACGACGGCGCGTACTTCTACCAGGGCGAGAAAGCCACCCGGCTACTGGGCAAGATGGGCAAGTCCCTGAAGAACGCGGTCACTCCGGACGAGATCTGCGCCGAGTACGGGGCGGACACGCTGCGTCTGTACGAGATGGCGATGGGCCCCCTGGACGTGTCGCGGCCTTGGGACACGCGCGCGGTGGTGGGCCAGTTCCGGCTGCTGCAGCGGCTGTGGCGCAACGTCGTGGACGAGACCACCGGAGCGGTGACCGTCGTGGACGCCGAGCCGGACGAGGACACGCTGCGCGCCCTGCACAAGGCGATCGACGGCGTACGCCAGGACCTGGAGAGCATGCGCTTCAACACCGCCATCGCCAAGGTCACCGAGCTGAACAACCACCTGACCAAGGCGGCAGGCCCGGTGGCGCGGTCGGTCACCGAGCGCCTGGTGCTGCTGGTCGCGCCGCTGGCCCCGCACATCGCCGAGGAACTGTGGCGCAAGCTCGGGCACACCGACTCGGTCGTCCACCAGGACTTCCCGGTCGCCGACCCGGCGTACGTCGTGGACGAGGCCGTGACCTGCGTCGTGCAGGTCAAGGGCAAGGTCAAGGCACGCCTGGAGGTATCCCCGTCGATCTCCGACGAGGAGCTGGAGAAGGCGGCGCTGGGTGACGAGAAGGTCGTCGCCGCGCTGGACGGCGCGGGCATCCGCAAGGTGATCGTGAGGGCTCCGAAGCTGGTGAACATCGTTCCGGCCTGAGCGCGGGGGCCGGCTCGGGCGGATGGGGGTAGTCCCCTACGGGCAGGTTGGGGGTTCCACGGAACCCTCTGCCTGCCTTTTCCGTTTACGGTGAAAGAGCCCGCAGGCACTCGAACGCAGGCACTCGAAGCAGGACCCGAGAGGAACGTCATGGAAGCCGTGGTCGCAGTCGTGGCGCTGATCTTCGTGCTCTTCATGGTCCTGGCGGCGTATGCGACGGTGAAAGTGGTCGGCGCCGCCAAACGCGGAGTGGACCGCACCCTCACACAGGCCCGCCGCACGGTGGAGGAATCCACGCTCAGGGCGAAGACCTTCGCACAGCCGGGAGCGCTCGGCGCCCTCGCCCAACTGCGGCTCTCCCTGCGCACGTCGATGCGCGCCACGCAGGACGCGCTGCACGCGGTCGCGGTCGAGGACGAGTCGCTGAAGGAGTCCGTGGCTCTCTTCGAGCGGCTCAGCGCGCACGGCCACGAACTGGACGACGAGCTCAAGCGACTGGAGCACGAGCCGGACAGGGCCAGCCTTGCCGAGCGGCTGCCGGGACTGCGGGAGCGTACGGAGCAGATCACGAAGTCGGCCGACGCGCTGCGGTGGGCGGCGCGCGACCGGGCCCGGCGGTTCGCGGACGACGACCTGGACTCGCTGAGCAGGCAGATCGACATGGAGGCAGGCGCGCTGCGGCACTGGACCACGGAGCCGCGGCCCGCTCAGACACCTCCTCCGTGGCCGGAGGCGGCGTCTGCCGAGGCCGAACACCAGACCTGGCAGGAGACGCCGGATACACCGGAGCCGCACACCGCCGATCAGCCCGCGCGGCCCGCTGTCACCCCGCCGGGGCAGCGGCCCACGTACCCCTGGGAGAAGAAGCCCCGCCCCGAGAGCACGACTTGATCCGGCCGTCCGGTCGGGGGTGAGAGGGGCGGGGCTGCCGTCCAAGAGCCCCTGCGGGTAACCTCCAGCTCATGTCCCGCCATGTCGCGATCGTCACCGATTCAACGGCCTACCTGCCGCCGCGGA
>CBFGQM010000195.1:0-9961 GCA_965650905.1 uncultured Streptomyces sp.
CCCAACCGCACCCTGTTCTTCGAGCGGCTTTCGGCCGCGCTGGAGGTGGAGACGTTCGAGGACTCCGGCACCGGCCGGATCGGGCTGTGCTATCTGGACCTCGACGGGTTCAAGGCGGTCAACGACACGCTCGGCCACCACATCGGCGACCGGCTGCTCGCGGCCGTCGCCGAGCGGCTGACGCGCTGCGCGGACGAGGCCGGGTACGCGAGGACGGCCACGCCGCTGGTCGCCCGGCTCGGCGGCGACGAGTTCGCGCTGCTGGTCGAGGACTCGACGGGTGCGGAACAGATGGCGGCGCTCGCCGAGTCCGTACTGAAGTCCCTCCAGGCGCCGTTCGACCTCTCCGGGCAGCGGCTCTCCGTCTCGGCCTCGATCGGGGTCGTCGAGCGGCACGCGGCCGGCACCACCGCGACCTGTCTGATGCAGGCCGCCGACACGACGCTGTACTGGGCGAAGGCCGACGGCAAGTCCCGCTGGACGCTCTTCGACCCGGAGCGCAACGCCCACCGGATGACCCGCCAGGCCCTCTCCTCCACCCTCCGGCCCGCCATCGAACGGGGTGAATTCGCCCTGGAGTACCAGCCATTGGTGGAGATGGAGGACGGCGGCGTGCGCGGAGTCGAGGCGCTTGTCCGCTGGAACCATCCTCAGTTCGGCACCCTGACGCCGAATCGGTTCATCGGACTCGCGGAAGAAGACGGCTCGATCCTGCAGCTCGGGCGCTGGGTCCTGGCCACCGCCTGCCGGCAGGCGCGCCGCTGGCAGCTGGACCATCCTGATGTGCCGCCGGTCTTCGTGAGCGTGAACGTGGCGGTGCGTCAGGTCTGGGACTCCGACCTGGTGGCGGATGTCGCGACGATCCTCGCGGAGACCGGACTCGCCCCGCGTCTTCTGCAGTTGGAGCTCACCGAGTCGGCCGTGATGGGCTCCGCGGGCCGCCCGCTGCAGGCTCTGCAGGCGCTCAGCGACATGGGCGTACGCATCGCCATCGACGACTTCGGCACGGGGTACTCGAACCTCGCCTACCTCAGCCGCCTCCCCGTCTCCGTCCTGAAGCTCGACGGCTCCTTCGTGCGCGGCTTCCAGTACGAGGAGGCGGGCGACCGTGCCAACCCCGCCGACGAGGTCATCGTGGAGGCCCTCATCCAACTCGCCCACCGCCTGGGCCTGACGGTCACCGCCGAGTGCGTCGAAACCTCAGGCCAGGCTTCCCGCCTGCGCCGCATCGGCTGCGACACCGGCCAGGGATGGCTGTACTCCCGCCCGGTGGCGCCGGATCGTATCTCCGCACTGTTGACAGCGGATGGCGGCCCTCAGCCCCAGGTCCGCGGCAACCCGTAGGCGTCCGCGATCAGCTCGTACGAGCGCACGCGCAGGTCGCCCGATCCCGTCTGCCGCCACGGCGGGTGCCTCGTGTTCAGTGCGACGCGGGGTTCGCGAGCCCGCGTCGCACTGAACGGGGGGGCGTACGGGGTCCTATTCCGCCCCCGCCGCCCGTCCCCCTCCTTCCGGGGCTCCGACCGGCCCAGACAGCGTTTCCCGTCGGCCGGCCCCCGGGGCCGCCGGCTCCTCAAACGCCTGAGGGGCTGATTTCGACCCGTCCGGCATCGAGGACGAGGCCGTTCAGCCGATCGGGGGGTCTGGGGCGCAGCACCCAGGAACGGGACGGGACGGGAGGCGGCGGGGCGAGGTCAACCCCTCATACCTGAACGATCGGCTCCTTGGTGAACAGCGCCCCCAGCTCCGGAGCGTTCACCCGGCGGTCGGCCAGCCGCAGGGCCTCCCAGACCGTGACCTGGTTGGCGGTGAGGACCGGCTTGGACAAGGCCTCCTCCAGGGCCGGGATGTGGGACGCCGTATGGAGGGCCGTGTCGGGCAGCAGCACCGCCTCCGCGTCGGGGTGGTCGCCCTCCCGGGCGAGCGCGAGAACCTCGTCCTCGCCCCAGGTCCCCACCTCCGCGGCGGTGACGATGCCGCTCCCCCGCACGGAGACCACCTCCACCCCCGCGTCCTTGAGGAACGCGGCGAACAGCGCGGCCACGTCGTCCGGATAGGTCGCCGCGATCGCCACCCGCTCGGCGCCGATCTCGCGTACGGCGTGGGCGAAGGCGAAGGACGTGGAGGAGGCGGGCATACCTGCCGCCACGGCAAGAGCCCTGACCTGTTCGTGGGCGCCCTGCCAGCCGTATACGAAGCTGCCGCTGGTGCACGCCCAGACCACCGCCTCGGCCCCGGACAGGCGCAGCTCCTCGACACCGGCGGCGAGCCGGCCCGCCGAGCCCATCTCCAGGAGGGCGTCGACGCGGTGGGCGTCCTCGCCGATGTCCGTGTGGACGAGCGGGAGGCGGATGTCGCTGCCCAGGAGTTGCTCGATGCGCGGGTAGTCGTCCTCGGCCGAGTGGCCCGGGTAGAGGAATCCGAGTGCCGTCATGCCCAACCTTCCTGTTCTTCCGGCAGTACGGGCCGCTGTCGCGCCGACTGGTCGATCAGCGCCTGATAGGGCCCCACGGCCCTCGTACCCATATGGCGCAAAGCGGCCCACATCGTCACCTGGTTGGCCGAGAGGACCGGGATGCGAAGTTCGGCCTCCAGCTGCGGGATCACGTCGTAGGTGGGGAGATTGGTGCAGCTGATGAAGAGCGCGTCGGCGGTTCCGCCTCCCGCGCTGCGGGCCATGTCGACAACGTCCCGGTACGGGACCTTCCAGATGTGCCGGGTCAGGCCCAGGCAGGCACGCTCGGTGACCTGGACGCCGCCCTCGGCGAGGTAGTCCTCCAGGGCCTGGGTCACGGAGACGGTGTAGGGCGTGACCAGGGCGATACGGCTGGCCCCCACTTCCCCGAGCGCTTCGAGCAGTGCGCCTGAAGTCGTCAGGGCCGGCACCGCGCCCGCGCGGGTCATCGCCGCACACATCGCGCGCTCGCCCGCGATACCGCCGACGAAGCTGCCCGACGTACAGGCGTACGCGACGATCTCGGGCCCGACCGCGTTCAGCGCGCACACCGCCTCGCCGAGCGTCTCATGCTCGCTGACCAGCCGCGCCAGGTCGAGGCTGACCTCGACGGGCACGAAAGGGGTACGGGTCAGGTGCAGCGAGACATCGTCCGGCACCCAGCGCCACAGTTCGCGATCGAGGGCGAAGTCGAAGGGAGCGACGACGCCGACGCCCCGTTGCCGGAGCGGTCCGCCAAGGAAGGAGACGTCCATGGGCAGGCCCCAAACTCAAGTCGTGCGTGCGGTGGAGACCGGCCCGGTGGGCCGGGGGGACACAAGCCGGCGCATGCCGGGACGTCGGGACAGAGTATGGGCTCGTTACAGACCCATGCTGACGAAGGTAGGTTCGGGTGCGAGCGTGGTCAATCCGCGCATCTCAGACGACTGCTGCCGATGCCCCGCAACAGTGCCCGGACTACAGAGAAGCGGACTCGCATTGCGAAACGGTTTCCCCCCGACGACCGCTCCCAGGCCCCCACAGATGGCCGAGAACAAGACGACCCTGCTGGTGCTGGACGCCGAACCGCTCCCACGGCTCGACCGGCTCACCGGGCGGGTCCGGATCGAGCACGCGGACGAGTCGACGCTGGCCTCGCGCCTCCCCTCGGCGGACGTCCTGCTGGTGTGGGACTTCTCCTCGCACGCGGTGCGCCGCGCCTGGCCCGGCGAGGGTCCGCGGCCACGCTGGGTGCACACGGCGAGCGCGGGCGTGGACCACCTGATGTGCCCGGAGCTCGCCGCGTCCGACACGGTGGTGACGAACGCGCGCGGCGTCTTCGACCAGCCGATCGCCGAGTACGTGGCGGCGCTCGTCCTCGCGATGGCCAAGGATCTCCCGCGTACGTGGGAGCTGCAGCGGGCCCGGGAGTGGCGGCACCGTGAATCACAGCGGGTCGCGGGCACACGCGCGTGCGTGGTGGGTTCGGGGCCGATCGGGCGGGCGATCGTGAAGACGCTGAAGGACCTCGGCATCATCACGGCCCTGGTGGGCCGTGGTGCGCGCTCCGGCGTCCACGGCCCCGACGAGCTGGACGGGCTGATGGCGCGCGCGGACTGGGTGGTGTCGGCGGCGCCGCTCACGCCGGAGACATACGAGATGTTCGACACACGGCGCTTCGGGATCATGCAGCCGTCCGCCCGCTTCATCAACGTCGGGCGGGGGCAGCTCGTCGTCGAGGACGCGCTCGCGCATGCCCTGTCGAAGCGTTGGATCGCTGGGGCGGCGCTCGATGTCTTCGAACACGAGCCCCTCACCTCCGAGAGCCCGTTGTGGGAGGTCCCCGGGCTGATCGTGTCGCCGCACATGAGTGGGGACACCATCGGCTGGCGGGAGGAACTGGGCACGCAGTTCGTGGAGTTGTACGAGCACTGGGAGGCGGGCAGGCCACTGCCCAACGTGGTCGACAAGCAGCGTGGGTACGTACCCGGGCACTGAACCTCCCCGGCACCTGACCCGGGCAGCGAACCTCCCCGGCACTTCCCCGGCACTTCCTTGGCACTTCCTTGGCACTGAACCTCCTGGAGGGCGGATGACCGAGCTCACCGAGCTCACCGCAGTACGACTCGTCGACGGATACCGCAAGGGTGAATTCAGCCCCGTGGATGTGACGCGGGCCGCGCTGCGGAGGGCCGAGGACGTTCAGCCGTCCGTGAACGCTTTCGTGCGCCTCGAGGTCGACGAGGCGCTCGCCCAGGCGCGGGAGTCGGCCGAGCGGTGGCGGCGGGGTGAGCCGGTCGGTCTCGTGGACGGGGTGCCGGTCACGGTGAAGGACATCCTGCTGATGCGGGGCGGCCCCACCCTGAAGGGCTCGAGGACCGTACGCCCGGAGGGGCGCTGGGACGAGGACGCGCCCTCCGTGGCCCGGCTGCGTGAGCACGGCGCCGTCTTCCTGGGCAGGACGACGACGCCCGAGTTCGGGTGGAAGGGCGTCACGGATTCCCCGCAGTCCGGGGTGACGCGCAATCCCTACGACGTGTCGCGTACGTCGGGCGGGTCGAGCGGAGGCGCCGCCGCGGCCGTCGCGCTGGGCGCGGGGCCGCTGGCGCTCGGTACGGACGGCGGCGGCAGTGTCCGTATCCCCGCCGCGTTCTGCGGGATCTTCGCGCTGAAGCCGACGTACGGGCGGGTGCCGCTGTTCCCGGCGAGCGCCTTCGGAACGCTCGCGCACGTCGGACCGATGACCCGGAACGCGGCCGACGCCGCCCTGGCGCTGGACGTGATCAGCGGCCCCGACGCCCGCGACTGGTCCGGACTCGCGCCGACGGGCGGCCGCTTCGTGGACGCACTGGACGGCGGCGTACGGGGCCTGCGCGTCGCGTACTCGCCCTCGCTCGGCGGACAGGTCCCGGTACGGCCCGGCGTCGCGTCGGCCGTACGCCACGGGGTGCAGGGGCTCGCGTCCCTCGGCGCGTACGTCGAGGAGACCGACCCGGACTTCACCGATCCCGTGGAGGCCTTCCACACGCTGTGGTTCAGTGGGGCCGCCCGGGTGACCCAGCACCTCGGCCCGCACCAGCGGGAGCTGCTCGACCCCGGGCTGCGGGAGATCTGCGGCCTGGGGGCGCGGTGCTCCGCCCTCGACTACCTCGCGGCCGTCGACGTCCGTATGGAACTCGGCCGCCGCATGGGGCGCTTCCACGAGACATACGACCTCCTGGTGACCCCGACGCTCCCGCTGACGGCCTTCGAGGCGGGCGCGGAGGTTCCCCGCGGCTCGGGCCATCGCCGCTGGACCGGCTGGACGCCGTTCACCTACCCGTTCAACATGACTCAGCAGCCCGCGGCCTCCGTACCGGTGGGCGTGGACGAGGCCGGTCTCCCGGTGGGGCTGCAGATCGTGGCGGCCCGCCACCGGGACGACCTCGTCCTGCGGACGGCTCATGCGCTGTACGAGGCGGGGGTGGCCCAAGTGGCTCCCCCGCCGCTCCCCGCGGCCCGGGCCCGGTAACCCCGACCGAGTCCTCCCGTTTCCAGGACCTGTCCGGAGTTTCCCGTCGTCCGCCCGAAGGGCGGGCGCCGCGGGGCCCGCCCTTCTGGCGGACGGCGCTACTTTCGAAACACGCCCGAGGATTTGCGGAAGCTCAGCGTCTCCCCCAGCGCCCCGGCGCGCCACAGGTCGTTGCAGGCCTCCGCCATCGCGTCCAGGCCCTCCACCACCTGACCCCACACAATGCCGGGCACCCAGCCCACGTCGCCGTTGAGCAGGAGGTTGTTGCGTTCGTAGAACAGGGCCAGGTCGATCACCGGGGTGCCCGCCCGGACCCCGGCGGTGCCGGAGTAGCCGTACGACCGCGTGCCCAACTGGGTGCCGGAGAAGGAGAAGTAGCAGAGGTCGCCGGGGATGGGGGTGACGGTGGGGTTCTCCAGGGGTGGCTCTGCGGGGGCGAAGGCGGGCAGGAGGGCGTAGATCTCGTTGCGGGCGTACTTCGCGTGGTAGACGTCGCCGCCCAGGGGGAGCGCGTTCCACACTGCCTCGCAGGTGATCGGCGCCCGGTCGTCGAGGAGCTTTGCCGTGCAGTGGACTCCCCGCTTGACCAGGGAGACGTCGAGGTAACGGTCGGCCATGGTTCCCATGATCCACCCGCGATCAAGGGTGCCTCGGCATCGACCGGGGCCAAAAGCAGTCTGAATAACTCGCCTGAAGCCGGGTAGCCACGCGCCCATGGCTCCACCACACGCAAACCGATCAGGAACCGACAACAGATCCCACAGCGGACTCAGCCGCCGCTCGCTGCTCGCCGGAGCGGTGTCGCTGGGCACGGCGGGCGGTCTCGGGGTGGCCGGCTGCAGCCGGGTCCCCGATGAGGGGAAGGTACTGGGAGGCAACCTGCTGGACACTCTGCGGGACCGGGGAGTCGCGAAGATCGGCATCGCCAGCGAGCCGCCCTTCGGTTATGTGGGAGACGACGGGCAGGCCACCGGAGAAGCGCCCGCGATCGCAAAGGTGATCTTCAAACGGCTCGGTGTCGACGAGGTCAAGCCGGTGCCGGTGGACTTCGGCGCGCTCATTCCCGGACTGAAAGCCCGTCAGTTCGATGTGGTGTCCGCCGGGATGTACATCAATCCCGTCCGATGCGAACAAGTGCTGTTCTCCGACCCGGACTACCTGATGCTGGACGCCTTCATCGTCAAGAAGGGGAATCCGCACGGCCTCAAGGCGTACGAGGACGTCAAGAAGAAGGGCCTCAGACTCGCTTCCGGCAAGGCCTACGCCGAGATCGACTACGCCAAGGCCGCGGGCATCGACAACGTCCTGGTCCTGCCGGACCAGGTGGCCGGCCTGGACGCGGTGGCCCAGGGGCGGGTGGACGCCTTCGCGGGCACCAACATCACCGTCAGGACCGCGGTGGCGGGATCCAACCGGGTCCAGGCGACCGGGGCCTTCCAGCCCGTGGTGGACGGAAAGCCCGCCTACGGAGCGGGCGGATTCGCCTTCCGGCAGTCCGAGAAGAACTTCCGTGACGCGTTCAACACGGAACTGCTGAAGCTCAAGGAGAACTCCTACAAGGAGCTTCTCGAGATCGTCAGCCCCTTCGGCTTCAGCATGGCCGAGATGACTGACCTCACGGCGAAGGAGCTGTGCGGCTGATGATGAGTTCGGAGTTCTTCACGACCTGGTTCCTGCCCGGTATATGGGTCACCATCCAGGTGACGGTGTACTCCGCGGCCCTCGGCGCGGCCATCGCGTTCGGCATCGGTGTCGCACGCACTTCGCGGTTCCGGATCGTCCGTTTCCTCGCCGGGGTCTACTTCGAGGTCTTCCGCGGCATGTCAGCCCTGGTGCTGATGATCTGGATGTTTTTCGCGCTGCCCCTCTTCGGCTGGCAGCTGGTGCCCATGTGGGCCGGCGTGAGCGCGCTCGGCCTCATCTACGGCGCCTACGGTTCCGAGATCGTCCGTGGCTCCCTGGCCGCCGTCGCCCCGGCTCAGAGGGAGGCGGGCATCGCGCTCAACTTCACCCGCCGGCAGCGGCTGCGCCTGATCGAACTGCCCCAGGCCTGGCCCGAGATGGTGCCGCCGTTCAACAACCTGCTGATCGAGCTGCTGAAGGGCACGGCCCTCGTCTCCGTCATCACGGTGGCCGACATGACCTTCGCCGGCAATCTGGTCCGGCTGGGCACCAACGAGACCACCCCGATCTACAGCCTGCTGCTGGTCCTCTACTTCGTTCTCGCCTTCCTCATCACCCGCTGCATGCGGCTGGTGGAGCGCAGGGCGAAGGCCGGGATCGGGCAACGGCCGCAGAAGACGGGCGGGACCACCGGGAAGCTCAGCCCGCGCGGCGAGAGCCTGCCGGCGGGCGCGCAGTCCGCAGGAGGTGCGGGATGAACTGGCAAGTAGTGGACGCCTTCATGCCGCGCTTCTGGGACGGCGTGCTCGTCACGCTGCAGGCCCTGGCCCTCGGCACTCTGATCGCCTTCGCACTGGGCCTGGTGTGGGCTCTGGCACAGCGGTCCTCGCAGGTCTGGGTGCGCTGGCCGGTCGTCGCCGTCACGGAGTTCATCCGTGACACGCCGCTCCTGGTGCAGCTTTTCTTCCTGTTCTACGTGGTGCCCAACTTCGGCCCGTCGATGTCGCCGCTCACCACCGGCATCATCGGACTCGGGCTGCACTACTCCACGTACACCGCTGAGGTCTACCGCGCGGGCATCGACGGCGTCCCCGCCGGCCAGTGGGAGGCGGCCACGGCGCTGAGCCTGCCCAAGGGTCGTACGTGGCGTGCCGTGATCCTGCCGCAGGCGATCCGCCGCGTCGTCCCGCCGCTGGGCAACTACGTCGTCGCCATGCTCAAGGACTCCCCGATGATCGCGACCATCGGCGCCTTCGACATGCTCGGCGAGGCCCAGGCCTTCAGCAACGAGACCTTCACCATGGAGGCGCTCACCGTGGTGGGTGTGGCCTTCATCGTCATCGCCTACCCCGCTTCCCTCCTGATCCGAGCCCTGGAGCGACGTCTTGTCCGCTGACACCTCTCTGAAGAATGATCACCACGGCAACGAGAACCCACCGGTGGACGGCAGCGAGCTGATCCGCTTCGACAAGGTCACCAAGCGTTTCGGCAGCAATGTCGTCCTCGACGAGCTGGACTTCTCGGTGGCCTCCGGCAAGCACGTCACGCTGATCGGCCCGTCCGGCTCGGGCAAGACGACGATCCTGCGTCTGCTGATGACCCTGGCCATGCCCGACGAGGGCACGATCAAGGTCAACGGCGACTACCTCACCCACGAGGAGCGCAACGGCAAGCTCGTCCCGGCCGGCGAGAAGCACGTCCGCAAGGTCCGCAAGAACATCGGGATGGTCTTCCAGCAGTTCAACCTGTTCCCGAACATGAAGGTGCTGCGCAACATCACCGAGGCACCGGTCACCGTCCTGGGCCTGTCCAAGGACGAGGCCGAGCAGCGGGCGCGCGGGCTGCTGGACCTGGTGGGGCTCGGCGACAAGGCCGACTCGTATCCGACGCAGCTGTCCGGCGGGCAGCAGCAGCGGGTCGCGATCGCCCGGGCGCTGGCGATGCGCCCGCAGGTGCTGCTGCTCGACGAGGTGACGTCCGCGCTCGACCCCGAGCTGGTCGCGGGCGTCCTCGACGTACTGCGTGACATCGCGCACACCACCGACATCACGATGCTCTGCGTGACCCACGAGATGAACTTCGCCCGGGACATCTCGGACCAGGTCCTGATGTTCGACTCGGGGCGGGTCCTCGAGTCGGGATCGCCGGAAAAGATCTTCGGCGATCCGGAACACGAGCGGACCCGGGAATTCCTCAGTGCGGTCCTGTGACGTCTTTCCTTGCTCTATGCCAAGGTGGTGCGTTCCTGCTGAGCGGGCCGGAACGCACCACCGATCTCGGTACGGGCGTCGGAAGGGGTGGTCCGGAGCACCCCTGCGGACCAGGTAGTATTTTCCCTGTCGCCGCCCGCGCAAGCGGGAGGCGGGGGTCATGCGCCGCTAGCTCAGTTGGTT
>CBFGQM010000196.1:0-9906 GCA_965650905.1 uncultured Streptomyces sp.
ATGGTCTTGGTCGCCCGGCATCGCCGCAGACGCCCGGCGGAGCGACTGGTGTTCGAACAAACCTGCGTCTACCTCGACGACCAGGCGATCATGGACGTGTACTGGACGAACCAGTACGCGCCGGCTGTCCAGAAGGAGGTCGAGCAACGGACCGCGGTCAGGAAGAAATTCCGGTTCTTGTCGAAGCTGCCCTTATTCAGCCCCGGTGTCGACGTCGAGGACAATCGTGAGGTCATCACGAAGTACATCCAGCGGGCCGAGCCCATCTCGGTAATCGGCGTCATCGTCAACGCCCTCGAGCGCAGTCACGCCATCATTCACTCTGACCTTCTTCAGGGAACCGTCCGGCGCAACCCCGCCTTGGCGAAGGCAGGGTTCGCAAACGGATCCGTCAGGCTCAGCGCCACCTCCTCCCAGTTCCTCCTACTCACTGGAGACTTCGAAAAGGACGACAACGCCTCTTCTCTTGACTACACCGTCCTCGGTGCCGCCTATGGCCCCACCTCGAATGCCCGTATCCGAATATCGTGTCGAACGACGGGGCTACGCTCAGCCGAGGGAGCCTTCGGGCGCTTCCGCGTCCTGTGCCTGGGCAAAGTCGTCAACTGGCACCCCGAAGACGCCATACTGGACGTTCATCCTTTGGCGATCTTCAGCTGAGCGGGCCCTCGCAGGTCTGGCGGGTCATATCAGTGGGGAGCAGCGACCGGTCGGCCTGAGACGGCCGTCGCGGGCTTGGGATGCAGCAGACGCTCGGCCGACTCGCCGAACAGCATGCCGAACCCGCCCCACAAGGTGGCCTGGATGGCCAGTGCGGCGAGCCGGAACCGCCACAGGACGGTGGTCGGGTAGTCGCTCGGCCCTTGTGCTGGGCATACCGAGGGCCATGTCTGGTGTGTTCTCCGATGCCGGGCCGGGGAAGGACGGCAGGTGCGTCCTTCCCCGGCCGATGGGGCTTGCCGTCAGGACAAGGCGAGTTCCTCGCGGACCGTATAAAGCGGCGGTGACCAGGCTCTCCAGCGAGGCGCGGGTCTCGGGCCAGCCGCGGGTCTTCAGACCGCAGTCGGGATTGACCCACAGCCGCTCGGCGGGGATTGCCTTCAGACCCGCTCGGAGCAGTTCGGCGGCCTTCTGCGCGCTGGGAACGCGGGGGGAGTGGATGTCGTAGACGCCGGGTCCGGCCTCGCCAGGGTAGCCGTGGGCGGCGAGTTCGAGGCGACCTGCATGTGGGGGCGGGCGGCTTCCAGGCTGATGACGTCGGCGTCGAGGTCGTCGATGGCCTGGACGACGTCGCCGAACTCGGCGTAGCACATGTGGGTGTGGATCTGGGTGTCCGGCCGTACCCCGCTGGTGCTGAGCCGGAACGCCTCGGTGGCCCACGCCAGGTACGTGGGGTGGTCAGTGGCGCGCAGCGGCAGCGGCCATGCCTGGGTGGCCGCGAAGCAGCCGTCCCCGCCCGCCTCTCCGGAGACGACGCCGTACTTCCTGGACTCCATCGCGTAGTAGAGCAGGGCTTCCGGCGTCAGGTAGGCGATGTCGATCCCGAAGACGGTCAATGGGACGATCGCATCGAACTGGGCCCGCCGGATCGACTGACGGCTGATCGTCAGGGACAGAGTCCGCTCGCAGAACGCCTCCAGAACGGGGTCCTGGTGAATGCTGCGGAACCACCGGAGGTAGTTGGAGAAGCGGTAGGCGCGAAAGGCCGATCGGCCCGCCGTCGGCAGGCAGGCCGGCATCATCGAGGTATGCCGCCAGGTAGGTCAGAGCCTCTGGAGAGACCGGCACTGGCTGACGGTCCCGGGTGCCCTTGGAAATGACCCGCACCCGGCCCTTCTGCCAGTCGACATCGGCGAGCCCGACGCCCAGCGACTCGGTGGCCCGGGCCCGGAGGAGACGTAGCAGGCCAGAGGAGCCTGGTCCCGGGCGCACCGCATCCGCGCGAACAGCTCCTCCCACTGAGCATCGGGAATAGCCCGCGGCTGACGGACGGAGACCTTCGGCCGCAGACGGCCCCGGCGATGCCGGGCAGGAGCCTCCAGAGGCGACCGGTGGGCAAGTGTCGCGCGGCGGGCCCAATTCTCGGGCACCGGGTTGAGCACCGGCCCACGCCCGAAGTGCAGGTGGAAGGCGTAGAAGCCGAGCACCGCCGACAGGCTGTGCGCGATCGTGGCCGGGGCATAACCCGCCGCCAGGACCCGCTTGCCGGTCTTCGGGTTCACCGCCCCGGGCGGGTATCCGCCTTCACGCCGTCTGTGCCGCTGCGGGTTGCGGGCGGACCGCAGCCAGCCGACCCTCGCGGCCGCCTCGGCCTCGGTGGCCTGTTCCCAGCTGACGTCCAAGGTCCACAGCACCCGGAACCAGCGCAGCAGGTAGTACGCGTAGCTCCGGCAGGTCAACGGACTCACGTCCCCCAGCAGACGATCCCGTAGATAGCTGCTGACCGGCTCGACCTCACGCCACGCATTGCCCACCACCAGCCACGGCAACGACATCGACGTACCAGCAACAACTGCCCCGATCGGCGACAGCCGTACACGGCCGTCCATCAGATCTCGATGTACACGGGAGAACTCATGCGACAACGACATGCCCAGATGTTCTTGAGGCAGCGCTGCCAAGTCGAGCCGATCACAGTTAGAGCAGTCAACTGACCACTCCTGGCACCACGGCTGGGAGCCGTCGCCGCCCTCATCGCCACCAGCAAGGCCACCGACCGGTGACCGGCCGACCCCGTACGCGCCTGGAGCGCGTCCGCGCTGCGGTCGGCTTCCCTGTCAAGTGCTTCTGTTCAGCTCGGCTGACTGCTCCTGGAGCCTGAGAACGATGCGGGGCCGCCCCAGGGTGATAACGATCGGGGCGGCCCCGCGGGTAGGGCCCTTGGCTTTGTTCACGAGAACCGACAGCACCTGGACACGAGATTGGGCAGCACTCGAAGTACTGCAGAAATCGAACTGGTCATGGCTTCGGGCAGCGTGGGCCCCTGCCGAGTTGGCAGGGATCCACGGCACAAGCAGCTGAGGAGCGCCGGGACCTTCCCTCGACGAGCAGCATCCTGGTCAGCGCGGCTTACTGTCTGCTGGTGGCCTGACGGCCCGGCTTTCACTTCAGGTGCCGGGTGAAGAACTGGGCCGCGGCGTCCCCCGCGAACTGCGGGACGCCGGTGTGCCCGCCCATATTGGCGTGCAGGGACTTCTCCTTGGAGCCGAAGGCATCGAACAGGTCCAGGGCCGCCTGCCGGTCGTTCCCTTCATCGTCCCACTGCAGCAGGACGTGCAGCGGAATGGTGACCTGGCGGGCCTCCTCGAACATGACGCGAGGCACGAGACTCCCGGCGAAGAGACCGGCGGCCGCGATGCGCGGCTCGACCACCGCAAGGCGAACGCCGATGGAGATCACTCCCCCCGAGTACCCGACCGGGCCGCCGATCTCGGGGAGCGAAAGGAGGGCGTCCAGGGCGGCCTGCCATTCCGGGACCGCCTTTTCGACGAGCGGGAGGATGAGCGCGTCGATGATCTCGTCGCCGACCGGCTCGCCGGCCTCCATGGCCCGGCGCAGGTCGGCGCGGGCCTGCTCGGCGGCGGCCCAACGGGGCCGGTCACCGCTCCCGGGGAGCTCGATGGTGGCCGCGGCGAAGCCGTCCGCCGCGGCGTGCCGGGCGCGCCCCGCCAGCCGGGGGTACATCTTGCGCAGTCCGAGCGGGGGGTGGCCGAGCAGGATCAGCGGCACCGGTGCGGACGCGGATGCGGGCGTCCACAGGATGCCGGGGATCTCGCCGAGGGTGAATTCGCGCTCGAGGACATCGTCGTCGAGACGCTGTTCAGAAGTGAAATGCATGGTCGTGCCTTTCGGGAGTGCGCTTGAGCGGCGCTCCCGGACGACCTACCGCCCGACCGTGACCCCGGAGGAGAGCACCCATGTCGATACTGCGTTCACGGGTACCACCTCCTCAATCTCTCGCACGGCCTCCGGAAACGTAGCAGTGGTCACGGTGGACCGCCAAACGGGTTCTTGCTCGGGTTCCGTAGCCGGATGCCATGGAGTCGGAACACCACGCAGAGCAGCGACTGGGCTACTGGCGGGAGGAAGTCATTCCGACTGTGCACTATTCCTCCTGGTGACCAGCGTTCACCGCTCTTGCCTCAACGCCGTCGTGAAGATCGCTGTGTGGCGGGCGATGTGTGCCGCGTCGGTGCGGTAGAGACAGTCGTGTCCGGCGGCGATGTGCTCGGCGAACGCGGCGTTGCCAGCGTCGGCTTGCTACAGGAGAGATCATGCGCGAACTGAGTCACCCGTGCCAACTTTCGCCGGACGTATAAGCCTCGATCCACCGGTCGGTTCTGAAGCCGGTTTTGGGAGTGTCATTTGACAGGCCCTCTGGGCACTCTCACGGGCGATGTCTCCGCGCTCCGGGTCCTTGCCCAGGCCGCCCTTCGGCTGCGGGAGAGAGAGTCATGCGGCGGTGTCGCGGGGGACGTGGGGCAGGCCCCAGGCGGCGCGGAACCGGCTGAGCAGCAGTTGGGCACCGGCCGGTGAGACGGCCAGTTCGAGGCGTGCCTCGGCCAGTCGTTGCAGCATTCCGTCGTATCCCACGTCCGTGAAGGCATGCTGGTCCGGAAACTTTTCTTTGTCGGCGAAGAACGCGAGGAGTGTCAGGACGAAGTCGGTGTAGGCACGCAACTCGTCCCACGTGCGCTGGGTGCTTTCCGCGTGCGCCTCCGTGAAGGCCTCTGGGGGTGCTGTCGCCTGGTCGACCAGGCGTTGCATGGCCTCGTGCATGAGTGCGGCCCGGCCGTCCTCGTGGCGTTTCCCACAGTGCGGGCAAGCCCAAGGCGGCCCTGGCAAGCCCCGTTGTCGGTGGCGGTTGGGAGGCATGGACATGGATGAGGAGTTGCTGCGTGGCCGGGTCTACGGCGCCGACCCCCAACCCGGGCCCGCTGCCATGGCAGACCTGCGCCGCGTGATTCCGTTCAAGTGACGCGGGCGGCTTGTGTGTGGGGCTGCCGTGCCGGGTCACTGGCGCGTGCGCCATGCTCCGTACAGCCCAACGACTGCTCCGATGACCGTGGAGAAGCCGGCGTCGCCGACGACGAGGTATACACCTGCGGCGAGACCGAGGAGCGCGACCATGCCGATCAGGTCGAGTGTGCGGCGGCAATCTGGATGGAGGCCGTTCGTGGAGGAGTGGCCGAGCGTCTGGGGAGCGCTGTCTGAGTCGTTGTCGATGTTGTCCATGAAACCAGCAAAAGGGCTGATCCCCTGGGGTCCTAGCGATCCGAATGACGTCGCGGGCACCCGCACGACACGTACCATGTGTCGAACAGTCAGCGCCGAGCGACAAGTGGGAGTTCCGTTCGGGATCGTTCGGCGGACTACGTAGACGTTCGAGAGACGCCGCCACTACTGTTGCGTCACGTTGGAGTTGAAGGGACCACGGGGTGACGAGCAGCGGCTACGAGCCGGATCAAGAAGATCTTGAGGCAGCCGCAGCGTTCGATGCCTCGTATGCCGAGTTCACGGATCAGCTGAACCGGCTGCACATTGCTCACGGCGCCCCCTCGTACAGCGAGATAGCCAAGGCATCCGTGCGACCCAAGCTCTCGAGAGCTGGGATTACCGAAGCCCTTACAGGTAAACGTCTGCCCCCGATGCCTTCCCTGCTGGAGTTCGTGCGTGTGGTGTCGAACCCGATACCGCCCGCCGCCGACGTCCTTCCAGCCTTCACCGCTCATCCTGAATTGATCGACAAGTGGCGCGCACGGTGGACATCCGTCAAGTACGCGCAGCGACAGGTCCAGGCGCCGATAGGCCGCGTCCGGCAGGCCAGTAGGCGGATAGTCGCGGAGGCGCTACGAGAGGCGGAAGCACTCCGAACCCAGGCACACGCGCAGGCAGAGAATTTCCGCGCCGAGGCGCAAGCGGAAGCGGCGCTGATCATCTCTCAGGCGCGCAGTGATGCCGAGGCGATGCAAGAGCATGTCCAGGATCTGAGCTTTCGCATCGACAGCGAAGTTCAGGACCTTCGACAGCAAGCCCGACGCGAAGCGGCCGATCTGCATCTGGAAGCCAGTGCCCGCAGAGACGAAATGCTCCGTTCAGCGAGCGAGACCTTGGAAAGGGCGGAGGTGCAGGCATCCGAGATCGTTCTCGGTGCCCGCCGCAGACGGCGCTCGATTCGTCCCCTGTTCGGGAAGACGAAGGCACAGGCGCTACGCCAGATCAGGGATGTATCCATCGAGGTCGCCCAGGACCGTCTGCCCGGGTTGGTCAAGCAGCTGTCCGAGGCCAGCCCGCTGGACGTCGACACCTCCGTCATGTCAGTGGGTGTCCACGGCCGGGGCATCATCGGCCAGGTAGCCGCGGCCTTCGATGACGTGCACCGCGAGGCGGTGCGCCTCGCCGCCGAGCAGGCCCTGCTGCGGGGCAACGTCAACGCGATGTTCACCAACCTCTCGCGCCGATCCCAGGGCCTGATCCAGCGTCAGCTCTCGCTCATCAACGAGCTGGAGTCCCGCGAGGGCGACCCAGTCCAGCTGTCCCTGCTGTTCAAGCTCGACCACCTCGCCACCCGAATGCGGCGTAATGGCGAGAACCTCCTCGTCCTCGCGGGTGAGGAGCCAGGTCGCCGTTGGACGCACCCGGTGCCGCTCGTCGACGTGCTGCGCGCCGCGGCCTCCGAGGTGGAGCAGTACGAGCGCATCGAGCTGGCCGCCGTGGCGACCACCGAGGTCGCGGGCCGCGTCGTCAACGACCTGGTGCACCTGCTCGCCGAGCTGCTGGAGAACGCCACCTCGTTCTCCTCGCCGCAGACCAAGGTCCGCGTCACCGGTCACGCGCTGCCCGACGGCCGCGTACTGATCGAGATCCACGACACCGGCATCGGCCTCTCCCCCGAGGATCTCGCGGCGATCAACGAGCGGCTTGCCTCGCCGCCCACCGTGGACGTCTCCGTCTCCCGCCGCATGGGTCTGTTCGTGGCCGGCCGCCTGTCCCTGCGACACGGCATCCGGATCCAGCTGCGCCCGTCGGACTCCGGCGGCACCACCGCGCTCGTCATGTTGCCGCAGGACGTGTGATGTGCCGGGGTGTGGTGCGCCGGCTCGCCTCCCGGGGCTCATCGCAGCCACCTTCGAGGAGGTCTCAGGCTGACTTCTACGGCAGCGGGGCCGGGTAGGAGACACCCGACGCCGTTGGCGAATCCCCCGGGCGGGAAGCGGGCGGGGCCGAATGGGCTCGCAGTCTCAGCGAACGCCGTGTAGCAGGGCGTTCGCTGAGACTCCCACGCCACTTGGAGCCGCTGACCGGATTCGCCAACAGCATCGGAGACACCCTGTCCGGCCCTGTTGCTTGTCCGTACGCCGCTACGCCCACCGCATCCCGACCTCACACGTCTTCGTACTGGGTGTCCGCCACAGCTGTCGAGTCTACTGGTCACCTACAAGGCGCACTCGACGGTCACATCTCCACCGTACGCCGAGGCAATGGTGTGCGGCTCAGCCCCGGCGGCGGGTGGCTGGGTCGCGTTCGGCGACGTGCGACCGCGTCGACGCCGGGGCGGGCGTACCGCTCCAGGGAGCGGACGGTCCTCGGTCGGCGCCCCCGTCCGGGCGATAAGTGGCAGGCAGACCTGAGCGACTCCGCCCAAGGAGAAGCCCCCGTCGAGGAGATGCCGGTTCCGGACGCCTCATCGGAGGGGGACCTGACGCGGAACGAGCAGGAGGCGGCTGGGCAGGACGACGACTTGCTGGTCGGGGCCTCTTCGTCGGGCTCGACCGGCTGAGGGGCCTGCGAGCGTACTTGTCCTGCTCAGAGTGGGCTTCTTCCGCGACAGAAGCCGGTTCCTCGGCTTCCGATCCGTCAGCGGGGGCCGTCTCGCTGTTTACCGCGGTAAACAGCTCCGCTGGCGCTGCGGATCGTTCCCCAGTGAGTGCCGCACCGGCTGGCTCGCTGTTTACCGCGGTAAACCGAGTCTCCTTGCTGTCGGTTGACGAGGCAGGGTCTGAAGCCGGTGCCAGACCGTGGAGGCCTGAGGGTTCGATCGACCTCTCCCCCGTGGGACAGCAGCCGGGGCCGGCCCCTGCCCGGACCTCGTTACGCTCAGGGCGCCGGGCGAGGGGTGTGACAGCCTCCGCCCGGCGCCCGGTCGGCTTCCCGCCGATCGTGATGTCAGTGCTGTGGGTGTGGGGTTTCCGCTGTTCAGCGTGTTGTGGTCAAGGATTCGAGTGGGGGCCCGCCCGGGGAACCGAGGCGCGGGTCGAGCTGAACTTCCGTCCGTCGCAGAGGAGTTGATAGATTTGCGTGAGCGACAGGTGGCAGCCATTGCCAGGCCCGTCGCAGGATGCCGGGGGACGGGGGATGAATTGGCTTGGGAAGAGTGGGAGAGGGCCAAAGCTGCGGCGGCGGAGGGCCGGGCTGGCCGGATGCAGCTGAATCAGGCCGGGCCGGGAGGTGCTGGTGACTCGGATCTCGTGGTGCACCAGGACGGCCTTGGGGCCGTCGGTCACGAGGCATTCATCCTCCACGGCGAGTTGAAGAAGAAGGCCGACATCGCCGGGACGGGCGCGGACAAGAACGGATCCGGGTCCACCATGCAGGCGGCCGCCGCGCTCAAGGGCCACAACCTCGGGCTCGGTTCGGAATTGGAGTCGACCGTCGAGATCTGGACCTCGCAGATGAAGCACGTCCTGCAAGCCTGCGCGCACATCTCCAACCACCTCGACTACAGCAAGAAACTGCACGCGCAGGAGGACGCCAGGATCGCCGCCGATATCCGTGGCCGCACAGGGCCGCTGCCCGTCTCGGCGCTGAACGACTACTTCAAGTAGGAAGCACCATGGGGGTTTCTCGTACTCGGACCTGATGGCTCTGGACCTCACCAAACTGGGCACGGCCGCGTCCGACTGGAGAACGATGGCCGGCGAACTGGCCAAGCTCACGACCGACGTACGGGACGGCTTGACGAGGAAGTCTGACGGAGCCCGCTGGAAGGGCGTCAACGCCACCGTGACCAAGGGCTTCGTGCGCAAGACGGCCAAGGAGTTCACGGACCTCCAGACGGAGGCCGAGAGCATCGCCAACGTCCTCAGCGACGCGAACGCCGAGCTGACGCGGTACCAGAAGCAGGCGCAGAGCCTCACCGACTCGGCACGCAAGGGTGACCCGGCACGCACTCCACCGGACCCGGGACTCCTCGTCTTTGACGGTCCGGGCGGCACGGTCCGCGTCTCGGAGGCGATGTGCACTCCCGAGGGCCCTGACCAGCGCACCAAGGACCGCATCCAGTGGTACGCGGACACCCTCACCGGAATCGTCCAACACGCCGCCGAGGTCGACGCAGCGGCCGTACGCGCGCTGCGTAAGAGCCACGGCAACGAACCGCACAACGCGGGGCACACCAGGTACACGTCCCTCGACGAGGAACAACTGCCGCGCGCGAAGGAATTGGCAGGACTCGGTGGGGACGCGAACCCGAAACAGCGGGCCGAACTGCGGCGCCTGTGGGAGTCCCTGAGCCCCGAGGCACGGGCACAGCTCTGGCTGGCGCAGAAGGACGACCTGATGGCAGCAGGCATACAGAGCCCCACCATGCCGCATATCGCGCCGGACGCAGGCTCGGGAAAGCACGGCTCCGAGTCGCCGGGCTTCGACGAGTGGGTCACCAAGCAGAAGATGGAACTGCTGACGGAGGGCGCCGACTGGAAGGGCATGACGGACGCATCCCGCCACATGGCGCACTACCTGGGAAACAGCGGCAGTCCCATGAACCTGCCTGTAGACAAGATGATGACGGACGTCCCTGCCTTCAAGACGTACGTCGACGACACAGTCCGGCTGAACCAGGACGACTGGCGTAAGCAGGCCCTCGAGGAGTTCAAGAAGACCGGCAGCTGGTGAGGCAGGACTCCG
>CBFGQM010000197.1:0-9864 GCA_965650905.1 uncultured Streptomyces sp.
CGCGGTGACGGCACTGGTCAAGGAACTCACCGGCAAGGACCCGCACAAGGGAGTCAACCCGGACGAGGTCGTGGCCCTCGGCGCGGCGCTCCAGGCGGGCGTCATCCGCGGCGACGTGAAGGACGTACTGCTGCTCGACGTCACTCCGCTGTCCCTGGGCATCGAGACCAAGGGCGGCATCATGACGAAGCTCATCGAGCGCAACACCACCATTCCCACGCGGCGTTCGGAGATCTTCACCACCGCCACGGACAACCAGCCCTCGGTCGGCATCCAGGTCTTCCAGGGCGAGCGCGAGATCGCCGCCTACAACAAGAAGCTCGGCGTCTTCGACCTCACGGGCCTGCCGCCCGCGCCGCGCGGGGTGCCGCAGATCGAGGTGGCCTTCGACATCGACGCCAACGGAATCATGCACGTCTCGGCCAAGGACCTCGCCACTGGGCGCGAGCAGAAGATGACGGTCACCGGCGGCTCCGCGCTCCCCAAGGAGGACATCGACCGGATGATGAGCGAGGCGGAGCAGTACGCCGACGAGGACCGCAGGCGGCGGGAGGCCGCCGAGACGCGCAACCAGGCCGAGCAACTCGTGTACCAGACCGAGCGGTTCCTGCGGGACAACGAGGAGCGGATCCCGGCCGACACGAAGACCGAGGTGGAGTCCGCGGTCGCCGAGCTGAGGACGCTCCTGGAGGACCGCGAAGGCGGCGACACGAGTGCCCTGCGGACCGGGGTCGAGAAGCTGGCCACCGTCAGCCAGAAGATGGGCCAGGCCATGTACGCCCAGACCCGGCAGACCCCCTCGGAGGAACAGCCCGGCACCGAGCGGCCCGCCTCGGACACCGCGGGCGCCGCGGGTGCCTCGGGCAGCTCGGACGAGGAAGGCGTCGTGGACGCGGAGATCATCGACGACGAGAAGGACACGAAGGGCGGCGCCGCCTGAGCGCTCCGCTGGACAGACGGTTGGGTGTCTGCGGGCTCTCTGTGGCTGGTCGCGCAGTTCCCCGCGCCCCTGCGTCCCTGCGTCCCTTCCGGGGCGCGGGGGCACTGGTATTCAGCCCGTCCGGCGTTTGAGGAGGAGGCCGCCAGGCCGCTACGGGGCTCTGGCAGCTACTGCGCCAGTCCGCGACCCTGCCCCCGACCGCCTGACCAGGACCAAACCGTCCGGGCTGTGGCACGCTGAGAGCGCCGGAGGTTACGGGATGACGGAAGGGAGCACAGTCATGCCGCTGGAACCGCTGTCGCAGAAGGAGATCGAGGACCGGCTCGCGGAGTTGCCGGGCTGGTCGCTCGAAGGGGACGGGATCGCCCGCTCCTACCGGCTCGGCTCGCACTTCGCGGCGGCCGCGATGGTCGTGCACATCGCCCAGGTGCAGGAGGAGCTGGACCACCACTCCGACCTCAGGCTCGGTTACCACTCCGTCTCGCTCACCGTGAGCACGCACAGTGTGGGCGGCGCGGTCACCGAGCGGGACTTCGACCTGGCGCGCCGGGTCGAGGAGCTCGCTCCCGGGCATGGTGCGAGTTGAACGCGCTGGTGTTCGACTACAACAAGGAAGCGGAGTGCTGCGACGCCTCCCGTGGCGGTGAGCCGCGTGCCGCCGCGGCCGCGAGCGCGTACGGGGAATGCTCCCCGAGGTAGCAGGCTTCGCCCTTGAAGGCGGCTTGGTCCCGGCGGGCCGGTCGACGTAGCGTACCGGCGGACGTGCTGACGGCCCCCCACCGCCAAAGCCGCCGCCCGAGTCATCGGGTGGCGGCTCCGTGGGCGAACCATGCGGGGGTCAGGTCATGTTGAACGTCGTGGGGTCCGGGCCCAGGCGGCGGTCCTCGTCGAGGGCGCTGATCGCGGCGATGTCCTCGGTGTCGAGGGAAAAGTCGAACACCTCGATGTTCTCCTTGATCCGGGACGGCGTCACGGACTTGGGAATCACCACGTTCCCGAGCTGGAGGTGCCAGCGCAGGACGACCTGTGCCGGCGTACGGCCGTGCTTCTGGGCGATGGCGACGACAGCCGGTACCTCCAGCAGCCCCTTTCCCTGGCCGAGTGGCGACCAGGCCTCGGTGGCGATGCCTTGCTCCGCGTGGTACTCACGCGCGGCGAGCTGCTGCAGCTGCGGGTGCAGCTCGATCTGGTTGACGGCCGGGATGACGGAGGTCGCGTCGATCAGCCGCTCCAGGTGCTCCGGAAGGAAGTTGGAGACACCGATGGACTTGGCGCGACCGTCGGCGAGAAGCTTCTCCAAGGCCTTGTACGTGTCCACGTACGTGTCCCTGGCAGGCAGCGGCCAGTGGATCAGGTACAGGTCCACGTAGTCGAGGTCGAGCTTCTTCAGGGACGTGTCGAAGGCGCGCAGCGTCGAGTCGTACCCCTGCTCGCTGTTCCAGAGTTTGGTGGTGACGAAGAGGTCCTCGCGGGCGAGGCCGGAGGAGTTGAGAGCCTTGCCCGTGCCCTCCTCGTTGCCATAGATCGCGGCGGTGTCGACGCTGCGGTACCCGGTCTCCAGCGCGGTGGCAACAGCCTGCTCCGCCTCGTCGTCCGGCACCTGCCAGACACCGAAGCCCAGTTGAGGCATCTCGGCGCCGTTGTTCAGGATGATCGGGGGGACCTTGCTCACGAGCTCTCGATCCTTCGGTCGTCGGTCGTTCATCCCTTTGGCAACGATCAAGGGCGGCCATGCATTCCTGACACGTACGTATTGCTGCGCCGCGCCGCCGCGCCGCCGCCCCGGCGCGCCGCCACCCCGGTGCTTCTCCCGCCGGGGGGCCGGGTGGGGTGGCTTCGAGGGCCCCCGGATCCCCCACGCGGCGGAGCCGCATGGTGTCACTCACCGCGCCCCTATGGGTCGCGGTGCAGCCGGACCCCGCCCGCCAGGATCCTCGTCGCCAGTGCGTCCGCCGCTCCCTGCGCCGGGGTTCGGCGTCCTCCGTGGACCAGGACGAAGTCGACCTCGCCGAGTTCGGGGAGATCCGCGCGGTCCGGGACGCGGACGAGCCCCGGCGGGATCAGCCCCCGGGAGTGGGCCATCACGCCGAGACCCGCCCGTGCGGCCGCGATGAGGCCGTTGAGGCTGCCGCTCGTGCAGGCGATGCGCCAGGCCCGCCCCTGTTTCTCCAGGGCCTCCAGGGCGAGGGCGCGGGTGATCCCCGGCGGCGGGTACACGATCAGCGGCACCGGGCGCTCGGGGCTGAGCCGTAGGCGTTCCGCGCCGATCCAGACCAGCTGGTCGTGCCACACCAGTTCGCCGCGCTGGTCCTGCGGGCGGCGCTTGGCCAGTACCAGGTCGAGTTTCCCGTTGGCCAGTCGCTCGTGCAGAGTGCCCGAGAGCTCCACCGTCAGCTCCAGGTCGACCTCGGGGTGGTCGTGCCGGAAGCCCTCCAGGATCTCGGGGAGCCGGGTCAGTACGAAGTCCTCGGACGCGCCGAAGCGCAGCCGGCCGCGCAGCCGCGTCCCCGTGAAGAACGCCGCTGCCTGCTCGTGCGCCTCCAGGATGCGGCGCGCGAACCCGAGCATCGCCTCGCCGTCCTCCGTGAGCTCCACGGAGTGGGTGTCCCGCGAGAACAGCTGCCGCCCGGTCGCGGCCTCCAGGCGGCGCACATGCTGGCTGACCGTCGACTGGCGCAGCCCGAGACGCCGCGCGGCCTGCGTGAAGCTCAGCGTCTGCGCCACGGCCAGGAAGGTACGCAGCTGCGAAGGGGCGTACACGCGGTCCAGGATATCGTGATACGCGATGACGGTCAGAGCGGTATGCCTGATTCCCGATCAAGGGTCAAAGGGTGAGGATGGGGAGGCACGTCCCCGCGCCGAAAACCGACATCATGAGCCGGCTCAGCTAGGCACCGGCTCAGCTACATGAACCGAAATCGGCACATGAGTGGCCCCAGCGCCCGAACCGCCCCAGTACACGAACCGTCCACCCGTACACGAACCGCCCCAGTACACGAACCGACTCAGCGACGGAGCACCGTGAAACGCCTGAAGTGGCCGTCCTGGCTTCCGATCGACCCGTACATCCTGCTGCTGCTCGCAACGGTGGGGATCGCGGCGCTGCTGCCCGCCCGGGGGACGGCGGCCGATGTCGCGTCCGGAGCGTCGACGGGCGCGATCGCTCTTCTCTTCTTCCTGTACGGGGCACGCCTGTCGACCCGTGAGGCGTGGGACGGCCTGCGCCACTGGAGGCTTCACGTCACGGTCCTGGCCTGCACCTTCGTGGTGTTCCCCCTGCTCGGCCTGGCGGCCCGCGGGCTCGAACCGGTGTTCCTGAACCACTCGCTCTACATAGGCCTGCTCTTCCTCACCCTGGTGCCCTCGACGGTCCAGTCCTCGATCGCGTTCACGTCCATCGCACGCGGAAACGTGCCCGCCGCGATCTGCGCGGGCTCGTTCTCCTCCCTCGCCGGCATCGTGATCACCCCGCTTCTCGCGGCGACGCTGCTCCGCAGCACAGGCGGCGGCTTCTCCGCGGACTCGATGCTCAAGATCGTGCTGCAACTGCTCGTGCCGTTCGTGGCGGGTCAGGTGCTGCGACGCTGGATCGGGGAGTTCATCGCGCGCCACAAGAAGGTCCTCGGCCTCGTCGACCGCGGCTCGATCCTGTTGGTCGTCTACACCGCGTTCAGCGAGGGCATGGTGCGGGGCATCTGGCACCAGGTCGGCCTGGTACGGCTGGCCGGCCTGCTGGCGGTCGAGGCGGTGCTGCTCGCCGTGATGCTCACGCTCACCTGGTACGGGTCGAAGGCGCTGCGCTTCAGCCGCGAGGACCGGATCGCCATCCAGTTCGCCGGGTCGAAGAAGTCCCTGGCGTCCGGTCTGCCCATGGCGAGCGTGCTGTTCGGGGCGCAGGCCTCGTTGGCCGTGCTGCCGCTGATGCTCTTCCACCAGATGCAGCTCATTGTCTGCGCGGTGATCGCCAAGCGCCGCTCCCGCGACCTGGGGCCGGAGCTCACCCAGGCCCCGGGCGCGGAGTCACGATGCGAGGTCGGTACAGGGACACGTTCCGACTGAGGTTCTGCCTGCGCCGCGGTCCCGGTCGCGTCCAGCCCTGAGGAGCCGGTCAGCCCTGGGGGGCCCGGGCCCCCAGGGCGATGCGGTGCTCGCCCGTGTACACGTTCATGGAGGCGTCCCGCAGGAAGCCGACGAGGGTCAGGCCCGCCTCCGCAGCGAGGTCGACCGCCAGGGACGACGGCGCCGAGACCGCGGCCAGGACCGGGATGCCCGCCATCACCGCCTTCTGGGCGAGCTCGAAGGAGGCCCGGCCCGAGACGAGCAGGACCGTGCGGGAGAGCGGAAGCGTGCCGTTCTGCAGGGCCCGGCCGACCAGCTTGTCGACCGCGTTGTGCCGGCCCACGTCCTCGCGGATGTCGAGCAGCTCGCCGCCCTCCGTGAACAGGGCCGCCGCGTGCAGACCCCCGGTCCGTTCGAATACCCGCTGGGCCGCGCGCAGCCGGTCGGGCAGGCACGCGAGCAGTTCCGGTCCGAGCCGGATCGCGGAAGCGTCCCCGTCGTCGATGGCCCACCGCGCCGTCGTACGGACCGCGTCCAGGCTCGCCTTGCCGCACAGGCCGCAGGACGAGGTCGTGTAGACGTTGCGCTCCAGCGTGATGTCCGGGATCACGACGCCTGGCGCCGTCGTCACGTCCACGACGTTGTACGTGTTGGACCCGTCCACCGTCGCACCCGCGCAGTACACGATGTTCTGCAACTCGTCGGCCCTGCCCAGCACGCCCTCGCTGACGAGGAAGCCCGCGGCCAGGGCGAAGTCGTCGCCCGGGGTTCGCATGGTGATCGCGAGCGGCTTGCCGTTCAGCCGGATCTCCAGGGGTTCCTCGGCGACGAGCGTGTCCGGGCGGGTGGAGACCGCACCGTCCCGGATACGGATCACCTTGCGTCGTTCCGTGACTCGTCCCATGTCCTGATCAGCCCCGGTTCTGTACGTGCTGGTGGCCGAAACGGCCACTTATGCGGAGGTTGGCGTGGGTCACCGGGTGGTCGTGCGGGCACGTGAGGTGCGGGCAGGTGACGTTCACCATCTCATTGTCCTGCACGTGCAGAGCGAGTCGAAGCTCCGGGTGCCGCCCTCGCGCCCCTGGCCGGACCGGCGGGAGCCGCCGAACGGGGCCTGGAGGTCGCACGTCTGCCTGAGGGCCTTCCTCGACGGGGCCATGGAGGACGCGCCGCTGCCCCTGCCGAGGGGAGCAGCGATAGCCTGTGCGGCCACACCACGCCGACCGTACCCCGATCCCCTCGCCAGCAGGATTCCCGTGACACACCCAGCAGATCCCCTCCAGCCGAAGCTCGCCCCGCCGCTTTCGCCCGGATCCCCCGGATCCGGGCGCCCTGCTTCCCCCTTCTGGCGGCATCACCAGGTTCCGCTGGTCGCCACCCTGGCGGCCCTTCCGCTGTACGCGGTGTGGTGGGCGTTCCTGGCCACCGGCGGCGGGGATCTCGCGGCACAGGAGGCGTGGGCGGGCTTCGCGGCGCGGTACGGCGGGTCGGCGTACAACCTGTCCTGGTACGGCGGGACGCACACCGCCAACTACAGCGTGCTCTCCCCCTACTTGATGGCAGCGTTCGGGGCGAACACGGTGAGCGTCGTCTCCGGACTGGTGGCCTCCTGGCTGGCTGCGCTGCTCCTGGTCCGCAGTGGGATGCGCCGGCCGCTGGGCCCGGCGCTGCTCGCCTCGCTGATGCTGTGGTTCAACGTCGCTGCGGGACGCACGACCTTCGCGCTCGGCGTCGCCCCGGGTCTCGCTGCCTGCGTGCTGCTGACCGGCGGGCGGCGGGTGGTGCTCGCCTCGGTGTGCTCCGCACTGGCCACGATCGCCTCACCGGTTGCGGGGCTGTTCCTGGCGGTGGTGGGCGCCGGCTTCCTCGCCGTACGGGACTGGAGGCGGGCCCTCGCCCTGCTGGCGCCGCCCGCGGTCGTCGTCGCCACGACCACGCTGCTGTTCCCGTACTCCGGCCGGCAGCCGATGCCGTTCGCGCGACTGCTTGTGCCCGTGCTGCTCGGCCTCACCGTCACCGCACTGGCCCCGCGGGCCTGGCGCGTGGCTCGGTGGGCGGGGGCCGTGTACGCGGTCGGGGTCGTCCTCGTGTATCTCGTCCCCTCGCCGATCGGCACGAACGTCGAGCGGTTCGCGTGGATCTTCGCGGCGCCCGTGTTGCTCGCGGCCCTGCTCGCCTCACCGGAGGCGGCGCGGTGGCGGCGTAACACCCTCGTCGCGGCGCTGGTGCTGTCCGTCGGCTGGGTGGTGCCGAAGATGGTCGTCAACCGCCTGGGGGGCGCTCCCGTGCCGGCCTGGGCCGCCGACACCCAGGGCGTCGTACGCGCCCTGAAAGGGCTCGGCGCGGACCGCACCCGGGTGGAGGCCGTCCCCGCCGATGACCACCGCGAGTCGTCCCTCCTCGCCCCGTACGTCAACCTGGCCCGCGGCTACAACACCCAACTCGACCTGGAACGCGGCCCCCTTTTCTACGACGGCACCTTCTCGGCGGCCCACTACCGGGCCTGGCTCGACCGCTGGGCCGTCGGCCTGGTCGTCCTGCCCTCCGCCGAACCGGACCGGTACGCCAGGGACGAGGCCCGGCTGGTGCGCGAACACCGGCCCGCCTGGCTGGAGCCGGTGTGGCACGACGCCCACTGGCAGGTCTACCGTGTGCGCGACGCCGTCCCCCTGGTCTCACCGCCCGCCACGGTGGTGCGCACGGGCGGAGCCGCGATGGACGTCCGCATGCCGCGGCCCGGCACGACGACCGTCCGTATCGCGTACTCACCCTGGCTGCACACCGACGGCGCCTGCCTCACCCGGGACGGCGAGTTCACCCGGCTGACCGCGACCGCGCCGGGCGAGTACCGGATCGGCTCGGAATACGTCGGAATACGGTCGCTCACCACGGGCGCGAGATGCTGACCTGCCCCATGGCGTGGCGCTCCGCCGTCTGCGACCCGACCTGCGGCCAACCGCCACAACGGTTCGGGATGGCGCCCTGACCCGCGCCCGGTGGGGCCGGCCGCGGGCAGCGCCACGGTCGGCTGCGCCCACCCCGGACGGCAGTCATCAGCGTGGTCACGGCAGGCAGCGTAAGTGCTCGGGCGTCGGTGGGAGTGACCGAAGCCGACAAGCCTGACACGCCTTTCCTGTGGCTTCACCTGTTCTCGTACCCGTGAGTACCTGATCAGACTGGTGGGTCCGCACCCAGCAACGAGGGGGACCGCCCATGAAGGGCTCACGCATCGCCGCTGTCGGTCACTACCAGCCCGCCAAGGTACTCACCAACGAGGACGTGGCAGCTCTGGTCGACACCAGCGACGAGTGGATCAGGAGCCGAGTGGGTATCCGCACACGGCATGTGGCCGGGCCCGACGAACCGGTCGACGAACTGGCCGCACACGCCGCGGCCAAGGCCCTCGCGTCCGCCGGGCTCGCCCCCGGTGACATCGACCTCGTCCTGGTGGCCACCTCCACCGCGGTCGACCGCTCGCCGAACATGGCCGCCCGGGTCGCCGCCCGCCTCGGCATGCCGTCCCCGGCCCTGATGGACCTCAACGTCGTCTGCGCCGGCTTCACGCACGCACTGGCCACGGCCGACCACGCCGTACGAGCCGGCGGCGCGACCCGGGCGCTCGTCATCGGCGCCGACAAGATGTCCGACGTGACCGACTGGACGGACCGTACGACCTGCGTACTCGTCGGTGACGGGGCGGGGGCCGCGGTGGTCGAGGCCTCCGACGAGACCGGCATCGGGCCCGTTCTGTGGGGTTCCGTGCCGGAGATGGGCCATGCCGTACGCATCGAAGGCACCCCCTCACGCTTCGCGCAGGAGGGCCAGAGCGTCTACCGCTGGGCGACCACCCGGCTCCCGCCCATCGCGCGCAAGGCGTGCGAGCGCGCGGGCCTCGCTCCGGAGGACCTCGCCGCGGTCGTGCTGCACCAGGCGAACCTGCGCATCATCGAGCCGCTCGCTGAGAAGATCGGCGCCGTGAACGCCGTCATCGCGCGCGATGTCGCCGAGTCCGGCAACACCTCCGCGGCGAGCATCCCGATCGCGCTGTCGAAGCTCGTCGAGCGGGGCGAGATCTCCACGGGCGACCCGGTGCTGCTCTTCGGGTTCGGCGGGAATCTGTCGTACGCGGGGCAGGTGGTCCGCTGCCCCTGAGGGCTGCCGCGGGCTGCCGGAGAAGCACTGCGGAGCGCACTGCCGGACCGGTGTGACAGGTCAACTCCCCGGGTCCTGGACGTTGCGCTCGCTGACCTGTGGACGACAGTGCCTCGATTACCCGATGCCCTGCCGATCCGGCTGGAGGGCGAAGGCGCGGTCCGCGGTCTCCGGCACCGCCCGTACCACTGCCCGGGTCAGCAGGGTGCGATGCCGGATCAACGGTTCACGACGGTCCTCGGGAACCGCCCCGAGGAGATCGTCGAGCCCGGCCAGCACACGGCGGGTGACCTGAGGGCTGGGCACCGCGCACGCCCGGATCTCGGCGAAGGCGAGATCGATCAGCTCGGTCCAGCCCGGCACGGGCTGCACCAGCCGTACCGTGCCCTGCCGATCCCGGTGCAGTGAGGCACCGAGCGGGCGCTGCGCCACCGCGGACAGGAACTGCACGATGCGGTCCACGGCCTGCACGGCTGTCGTGGGGTCGTTCTCGGCCGGCGACAGCGCGCGCAGCGCGATGTCCGACAGTTGCCGCAGCCCGAACCCGAGATCCTGGTGGAACGTGCGCTCGGCGCCCACCGACACCTGGAAGTGCAGCACTCCCAGCCCCTTCGCAAGGTTCCCGCCGTGTCCGCCGTGTCCGCCGTGTCCGCCGTGTACGCCGTGTACGGCGAACATCGGAGTCCCCGGCACAACGAAGTCCCCGATCCGCG
>CBFGQM010000198.1:0-9848 GCA_965650905.1 uncultured Streptomyces sp.
GCAAGGCGGCGGTCCGGGCCCTGGGCTCCCGGCTGCCGGGCCGCCCGGAGATCCGGACGGCCCTGGAGGCCGCCCTGGCCGACGCCGACGCCGACGTCCGTGCCTTCGCCCGCATGGCACTGGCCGCTTCCGACGCCGAGTGACGCCGGCGGCCGCGGCCGCCGGACACCGACGAACCCCACGGACATCACACGCCTGAGATACGACCCGTTGAAGGAGATCCCAGATGGCGCAAGCAGCGAACCGGGTGGACGTACCGGTCACGATCGACGAATCCAAGTGCATCGACGGATGCACGCTCTGCGTGGACATGTGCCCGCTCGACTCCCTGGCCATCCACCCCGACACCGGCAAGGCGTACATGCACGTCGACGAGTGCTGGTACTGCGGCCCGTGCGCCGCCCTCACGAACGTGGCCGTCCTGATCAGTGCCCGACGCGGCCGCCGACGGCCCTGCCGATGTCAGCCGCCGGGCCTGTCCCTCACAGGCTCGTCAGTACCTGCGGCGAGATGTTCTTGATCACGGTGTTGGTCCAGCGCATCTGTCGGAGTGTCTGCGGGTGGCATGCGGAGGCCAGGGCGAGGAGCTTGTCGTCCTTGGTGGCCTGTGCCGCTTGGGCGAGCATCTCCCAGTACAGGGAGTTCTTCGTGGCATCGAGGTGCAGCTCCCGGAGATCACGCAGGAGGAGGAGCCCTGGTTCGGGGCGGTGGCCCATCGCCTCGGCTACTTTCTCCCCGAGAGTCGACCTGAGTGTCGACAGCGCGCCCGAGGAGGCGGCCTCGGAAGGTTCGCCGAGGTTCATGTCGTGGTCGTGGGCGGTGTCGGCCACGCGCTGGACGTGTTCGCGGGACCAGTGGGCGAGGTCGGTGGCGACGTGGTGGACCTCGTGCTCCGTGCGGTGGCGTTCCGCCACGGCCGTCAGCTCTTTGGCCAGGTGCTTCTCGCCGTGGTGCAGAGCGCGCAGGATGAGGGTGATGCCGTTCACTCGGCGTCCTCCTTACGGCGGTCACGGCTGTCCCGGGCAGCGCCGGCCGACTCGGTGACGAGGGCGGACGGACCGCCGGTCGTTTCCGGCACCGCGTCGGTGCGGGAGGGGGCGGATGCGGTGGTGGTCGGCGCGGGGGCGTGGCGGCCGTCAGCGCGTTCAACGTGGCGGAGCGCGGCTGCGGCCGTCTTGAACAGCGGCTGCTTGGAGACGGGGTCCCAGTCGGTGATGGTGGTCTCGTTTGCGGCGCGTGCCGGTGTGTCGGCGTCCGGTGCGTGTCCGGCCTTGGTGTCCCAGTAGCCGTAGTGGAAGGGAATGAACAGTAGTCCCGGCCGGATGTCCGTCACGCGCAGCCGCCCCCGCACAGCACCCCGCGGTGTGGTGACTTCCACCAGGTCGCCTTCACCGAGTCCGAGCGCGGACGCGTCGAAGGCAGAGGTCTCCACCCAGACGTCGGGGGCCGCGTCGTTCAGCTGGGGCGCGCGCCCGGTCTTCGTCCGGGTGTGGAAGTGGTAGATCGTCCGGCCTGTGGTCAGCTGGAAGGGGTACTCCTCATCGGGCGCCTCGTGCGGCGGCAGGTAGGCGGCCGCTTTGAGCATGGCCTTGCCGTCGGGGTTGAGCGAGCGGTATTCGACCACATCGTCCGTCGCGCCGGTCGCCAGGTCCTTGCCGTAGGTCTCGCAGACATCGGGATGGGCCCAGCTGATCCCGTCGGCGTAAAGGCGATCTGTGCCCTCCGGGGCCTGCTCGTTGCACGGCCACTGGATGCCGCTGCCGCCGCGCAGTTTGTCGTAGGTGAGGCCGGTGTAGTCGCAGGGGCGGCCGACGCTGCACCGTTTCCACGCCTCGAACGCGGACTCCGGGTCGCGCCAGGTGATCAGCGGGCCGCCGTCCTTGTCGCGGAAGCCCATGCGGGCGGCGTAGTCGAGGAAGATGTTCAGGTCCGGTTTGGCCTCGCCGGGCGGGTCGACGGCCTTGTCGGACAGATGCACGGTGCGGTCGGCGTTGGTGAACGTGCCGGTCTTCTCGCCCCATGTCGCCGCGGGCAGCACGACGTCCGCCAGCTGAGCGGTCTCGGTGAGGAACAGGTCCTGCACCACCACGAAGAGGCGGTCCTGGGCCAGGATTGAGCGGATCCGGGACAGCTCCGGCAGCGACACCGCGGGGTTGGTGCAGCTGATCCACAACATGCGGATCGAGCCCTGCTCGGCGTAGCGGAACATCTGCATCGCATGGGTGGGCGGAGCGTAGTGCGGGATCGTCATCGGCTCGACGTTCCACACCCGCGCCAGGTCTGCGACGTGGCTGTCGTTCTGCCAGTTGCGAAAGCCCGGCAGGTCGCCGTCGCAGCCGCACTCGCGGGTGTTCTCGGCGGTGGGCTGTCCGTTCATCTGCAGCACGCCGGCGCCGGGCCGTCCGAGCATGCCGCGGACCAGATGCAAATTGTTGATCTGTACGGCGGCCGCGGTGGCCTGGTGGGACTGGTAGACCCCCTGCAGCACCGTGGACAGCAGCCGCTCGGCCGTGCCGAGGAGCTCGGCTGCCTCGCCGATCCGGGCGGCTGGTACGTCGCAGATCCTGGCCGCCCACTCGGGGGTGCAGTCCTTCACCCGGGACGCCAGTTCCTCGAAGCCGACGGTATGGGCCGCGAGGTAGTCATGGTCGACGCGGTCGGTACGGATGATCTCGTGAAGCAGGGCGTTGAGCAGTGCCACGTTTGTACCGGCGCGCGGAGCCAGATGAACGGTGGCCGCGCGGGCCACCGGCGTGGGGCGCGGGTCGACACACAGCAGGCGGGGAGGGGCGCCGCCCTCCAGCCTGTCCAGGATGCGCATCCACTGCACGGGCTGCGTCTCGGCGATGTTGTGCCCGAACAGGGTGATCACGTCGGCGTGGTCGAAGTCGTCAAAGCTGCCCGGCTGCCCGTCGCAGCCGAAGGACTCCTTCAGCGCCTCGGCGGCGGTGGACGTGCACAGACGGGTGTTGCCGTCCAGGTGGTTGGTGCCGATCCCGGCCCGGGCCAGCACAGCGAGCGTGTAGTACTCCTCCAGGAACAGCTGCCCGGTGGTGTAGAAGCCGATCGACCCCGGCCCGCGTTCCTCCAGCAGCTCCCGGGAGCGGGCCACGATGCGGTCCATCGCGGTCGCCCAGTCGCACTCCACCAGGCGCCCGTCCTGGCGCACCAGTGGCCTCGTCAGCCGGTCGGCGGAGGCGTTGGCCTGCCACGCGAAGAGGTCCTTGGGCCCCAGCCGGCCATGGTTGACGCGGTCCTGCGCCCGGCCGCGCACCCCCACCATGCGCCCGTCCACCACCGCGATGTCCATCGCGTCCCCGTCGGAATGCAGAATTGACGCGGCCTGCACCCACCGCTGCACCCTGCCCGCGTCGACACCGTCCTCGAGGCAGGTGTCCACCCGTTCGGGCCACGGCTCATGGCGACCGTACGGAGTACGGTTGCCCCACGGCAGCGCGATCCGGTCCACCGAAGCGTCCATGCCTACCTCCGGGAGAGCTGCGACGACGCCGGACGCGCCGTGCGTCATCGGTACCCCTGGCCACCGCTCCCTAACGGCACCTTTACGTCAGCTGACCGGGCCCACCGCGGTTCACGCCCACTGCACCTCGTAACGGTGCGTGGCCTGCCGGAGGAAGCTGTCCACCGCTTCGACGGGTAGCGGAGCGGGCAGCTTCTTCCTTCCGGCGCGTGGCCACCACCGGGACGCGGCACCGGACGGCGGGGACCCCTCGCGCAGACGCAGGTCTTCGTCTCGTTCACCGATCCACGCTGACCGCCTCTTACGGCCTTCCTGATGCGGGGCTCCACGTCCTTACACCTGACTCCCGCGGATCGTCGGCGAACCCTTACACCACCTTCGCCGGAGGTCCGCGTGTCGCCTCGATGAGGGCCGGCCGGCCCCGGGTCAGGCGCGGAGGGTGACGCCAAAACGGGTCTTCATCCGGCGCAGTTCCCACAACGAGACGGCGGTCACCGACAGCGGCCCGCCCAGCGTGGAGCAGAACTGGACAACGGGCGGGCCCCCCGGCATGCCGTCGCCGATCAGGCTGAAGGCCACGAACACCCACACCAGCGTCAAGGTGAGGACGGGCGGCAGCATCGGGTGGACCTGGGCGCTGTTGAAGGCACTGCGGGCCGAGTACAGCGACGCCATGAAGAAGAAGGGAAAGCCCCACACGATCACGATCAGCGAGGCGACGGCCAATACGTACTCCCACCAGCTCTTCCCGTCGTCGGCGTCGACGGTCAGGGCCGTAGGGACGAGGATTGCGCCCATCACGACCAACGTCAGCACGTACCAGCCGACCGCCTTGAGCGGAGCGCGCAGCCGGGAGCGCAGATGCGGCCGCAGGTGCGGGGGCGCGTAGTAGATGAATCCGATGATGACCAGGGGCGCGGCGATGATCAGCACGAACGGAGCGACGATGAGTTGGGCGGCACCGCCCTTCGCCGCGTCCTCCCAGCGGTTCGGGTCCACGTTGTAGGCGAGGATCAGCGCGATGGTGGCGGCGGCACCGAGAACCGTGCGGGCCACCTGGACGCGGTCCACGGTGCGGTCCTCGATCCGGCCGTCGCCCTCATGCGCGAAGAGCCTGGTGGCAACGCGGTGCGCGGAGCGCAGGATCGCGCCGATGAGCCCGAAGGGAGAGCCGAACGACAGGCAGCCTCGGCGGCGCCGGGCGGCGGGCCTCGTGGGCTGGGGGCCGTAGGAATACGGAGGCTGGTTCGGGTACGGGCCCGGATTCGGTGGTGGCGGACCGTACGGGCCGCCCTGAGGTGGTCCGTAGGGAGCGCCCCAGCCGCCCTGGCCTCCCGGTCCGTTGCCGCCAGGCTGACCCGGGCCGCCTCCCGGGCCCCATCCCCCCGTAGCCATGCCGCTCCCCGTTCACTGTCGGCCGGTTGCTGTGTGTGTCCTGTGGTGCCACGGCGCAGTGTAGTGGCACATCGGGTGACAGAGGCCGTGCTCGTTTGCCGGTCGCGCCGTTTTGCCCGTCGCGCCAGATAGGTGCAACTCCTGTTCCAGACACGCCCACTGACGAGCCGAGAGCCGCTCGACCGAACCGGCCTCTGGAGCCCAGCGCCTGCACTCCGCCCTCCCGCCACTGCCTGCGCCATCTGCGCACCGTCGGCACGGTGACGCGGAACTCCTCGGCGATTGCTTCGACGCTCTCCCCGTGCTCGAACCACTCGGCCGCCCGCATCCTCAGCCGTTCGCGCCGCTCCTGCTCTTCGGGGGTGTATCCACCGCGCTGTGCCTACCGCATGGTCGTGTCGTACCGCAGGGATCATGAAGCGTCACGACCCCGCGATGTCTACGAGTTCAAGCTGAGTAATGAGCTCGCGCGGAGCGGTGTTGGGCGCCTATCCGCGCGAGTTCGAAGCCGATCAAGTACACCGCGAGTGTCAAGGGTTCTCAGTGCGTGCGACCGATCCGCGGTCTGGTCGAAGGCAAGGAGGCGAATTGGAGCTGTTCGAGGCCGACGTGCTGGTTGGCCGACCAGGCTTTCGGTGGCGGACTCGGCGTCCGCGGGCCGGCAGACACACAGCAGCACCATGTGCCTGGAACCGGCGAGTTGGCGGACAGTCGCCGGGCCCGATCCCGTGGTTGGCTTCCGTGGCCAGCGAGATCGGCGCGACGGCGTTCATCGTGGGCCCTTCAACTTCCCGTTTAGCCCATGGTCTTGGCGCCGTCCAGGGACTCGCGAATGATGTCGGCGTGCCCGGCGTGTTGCGCGGTCTCGGCGATGACGTGCAGCAGCACCTGACGGGCCGACCAGCGTACGCCTGACTCGAACCACGGCGCCTTCGGCAGCGGCTGGGTCGCGTCCAGGTCGGGCAGGGCGGTGATCAGCTCGTCGGTCCGGTGGGCCACCGCCGCGTACTCAGCCAGCACGCCAGCCAGCGTCTCGCCGGGCAGCAGCCGGAACTCGTCATCCCGCTCGGCGAAGTCAGCCTCGGCCATGGCGGTGAAGTCGGGCATGGCCGACGGGCCGTCCTGCATGAAGTCCACCCAGATCCGCTCCATCGCGGAGACGTGCTTGACCAGGCCGCCCAGGCACAGTTCGCTGACGGTGGTTTGCAGCCCGGCCTGCTCGTCGGTGAGGTCGCGGGTGGTGAAGCGCAGGAAGTGCCGGTGCTTGCTCAGCGTCCGCAGCAGGTCGGCGCGCTCGCTGGTGAGGGTTGCCGACTCGCCCAGGCTCAGGGTCTCGGTCATGATCTCCGCCTTTGGTTGGTGCCGTGTTCCTTGGTCAAGAACGACGGTAGGAGCCATAGCGGACAGTTTCTGTCCTGAATTCCGGGAGAATCGGAGACATGGCGAACACCAGCACCCGGACGCTGCGACTGCTGTCCCTACTGCAGACCCATCGCTACTGGCCAGGCACCGAACTGGCCGACCGGCTCGGTGTCTCGGTCCGCACTCTGCGCCGGGACGTCGACCGGCTGCGTGAGCTCGACTACCCGGTGGAGGCGCAGCGCGGCGTCGACGGCGGCTACCAGCTCGCCGCGGGCGCCGCGCTGCCGCCACTGATGATCGACGACGATGAGGCGGTCGCCCTGGCCGTCGGGTTGCACACCGCCGCGGAGGGCGCGGTGGAGGGCATCGCCGAGTCCTCGGTCCGGGTGCTGGCCAAGGTGGTGCAGGTGATGCCCACCCGGCTGCGTCGCCGGGTCGAGGCGCTGCGCGCCATGACCGTACCCGCCGGCTGGGGCAGCCCGGCCCGGGCTGGCGTCGACCCGGGCGTGCTCATCACACTCGCACTGACCTGCCGGGACAGCGAACAGCTGCGCTTCGGCTACACCGCCGCCAACGGCCGCCGCACCGACCGGCAAGTCGAGCCGCACCGGCTGGTCTGCCTCGAACGCCGCTGGTATCTGGTCGCGTACGACCTCACCCGGCAGGACTGGCGCAGCTTCCGGGTCGACCGGCTTATTGCGCCGGAGGGCACCGGCGCTCCGTTCCGCCCGCGCACCCTGCCCGCCGCCGACGCCGCCGAGTTCGTCCGCGCCGGGATCGGCAACCTGCCCCGCCCGTACCGGGTGGCGGCCCTGGTGTACGCCCCGGCCGCGACCGTACTGGAACGGATCGGGCGGTGGAGCACGGTCGAGGAGGTGGATGGCGAACACTGCCGGGTCCGCATGACCACCGACTCCCTGGACTGGCCGGTCCTGGCCCTCGGCGCTCTCGGCGCCGAGTTCCGCGTGCTCGAACCGGCCGAATTGGTCGACCAACTCCGCGACTGGGCAGCCCGGTTCGACCGGGCCGGGCGGGGCTGACAGTTCAACCGCTGGGATGCTCCTGCCGCCAGCGACGGGCAGCGCGGACGATCTCGCCGCCGGTGCGGTTGTGGATCAGGCGTGGGGCGGCGGGCTTGTCCGGCTTGCCGTTGCCTGCATCGGCGGTGATCGCGTGTTTGCGGATCGCCGTGCGGGTGACCTTGAGCCACTGTTCCCACTGATCGGGGGTTGCGGCTCTTGGTCGGCGTGCAGCAGCAGCCCTCCGCAGAAATAGACATCGGCGTCCTGCTTCTGCAGCAGATGCAGGGTGCCTTTGCCCAGCGGGAGTTTGCCGCGGCGACGCCGCTTGGCCCAGAAGTCGGCCATGGCGGGATCGTCGGTCGACGCCTTTCCTGGCACCATCCGGTGCCGGACGATCGGCGTCCAGGCGAACTTGAAGAGGTAGAAACCGCTGGTGCGGTCCCCGAACACCCACCTGCCCTGCCTGAACGGGTTGAACATGCCGAAGTACCGGTCGGTCACCCAGCGCTTCGACTTGTTCGGGTGGGAGAACTTGGCCCACTTGTAGACCAGCCTCCACGTGTAGGAAGAAAGCGTCCAGCGAGTCGAACTCCCGCTTGGACACCCCGATCCGGTAGTAGGCAGCCCAGCCCTTGATGATCGGGTTGAGCTTGGCGATCACCGCGTCGGCGTTGGCCCCTCGCAGGGCCCGCACCTCGGCGGCGAGCCGTTCCCGGATCCGCCGCAGGGCCGCGCGTTGCTCGGCAGCCAGTCCCCGTCGGCCTCGGCCAGTTCCTCCAGGGCGGCCCGCAAACTCCCCCCGACCAGCTCCAGCCGGCTGAGCGTGCGCACCGAGGCGACCACATGGGTGGCATCGGTGCGCTGCCAACCCCCGGCCTTCAGCAGCCCGGCCACCCCGGCCGCCTGTCCTTGGGGTACAGGCCCGCGAACTCCTTATCCTCGAACAGCACATCCAGCCGGTCCCGGACCAACATCGCCGGCGTCGGGCACGCCGCCCACGCCGTACGCACCGGAATCCGCTGAAAACTCCTCGTGCCGCAACGCACCGCACCCACACCCCCGGACAACGGATCGGCGCCGTCGCCACGCTTTCTCGCTCGGGCAGGTGATGCATGTGGGTGCCGGAGAGCCGTCATGGACATTACCCTGCGATGTGGTCGAGCCAGAAGGTGCGCTGGCCGTGGTCACCGGGTAGTCCGTGCAGCTGGGTCAGGCTGTCGTTGAACGTGACTGGGTCGGCAACAGATACTGCTTCGCTATGCGGGTCAGGGGATGACATGGACGGGCTATATGGGGGGCTACAGTGGACAATCCGGCCGTAGGGGTTTCGCTGGCGCAAGAACCGGCTCTAGACGTCGTCCGTCCTCCGCGCTCCTGGTTGCCGCGTATATCTTGGGCGCTTACGCTGGGCATGGTCATGGTTCTGCTGACAACGGGAAACCTGCTGCTGCCCTTCCAGCGCATGACCACGTTGAAGGGTCGCATGGCGTCCGTCGGTGGCTTTTTCGAGGACCCTCAGGTCATTCGGATCTTACGCAAGCACAACCTGCGGGTGCAGATAGTCTGGGCGGGGTCCCGCGAGTTGGCGATGGGAAGTCTGAATGGCTACGACTTCGTCTTCCCCTCAGGGCAGTCCGCCGCGAGTCAGATTTATGAAAGGCATGCCCATAACGGGTACAGCAATGACTATCGGCCGTTCAACAGCCCGCTGACTCTTGCGAGTTTCCGTGAGTACGCCGAAACACTAGTGGACGCGGGTGTGGCCGTCCCCCAGCCGACTCCGCAGGGCGAGAAGCCGCTCTACTATTGGCTCGACATGCATAAGTTTCTGCGCCTGACCGAGCGAAGCCGCACTTGGAACGCGCTTGGCATCGCTCGTCATGGCGTCCGCAACGGCAACCTCGTACTCGCTAACACCTCCGATATCTGCCAGTCTAATTCGGCGGACAGTTACCTAGGTTTGGTCGCCTTCATCCGCAACGGCAACGCCGTGCCCAAAGATTCGGAGGCGGCGCAGTCTCTGGCGAGGAAGATCAAGCCGCTGCTTGTCGGTCAGGGCAGCCCCGGCACCAGCGCGTTCCTCGACTATAAGGGATCTGGTGGCAGGAATCTCGCCCCGATCGCGGTGGCCTACGAACACCAGTTTCTTGCGTATCAAGACCAATACCTTGGCAAGCACCACAGGATTGATGACGAACGCGTACTGCTCTACCCCAGGCCCCAGATGATGTCGCAGCCACAATTCATCGCACTGAACCCGGAGGCCGACCCGCTTGGCGAGCTACTGGAACAAGATACTGAACTGCGCCACCGCGCGACTCAGCTTGGCTACCAGTTAACGGATACTGACGGCACCGACAAGATGAAAGAATATCTGCGGGTTCGGGATCTCCCAGCTCCGCAGACATCCGGCCGCGATCAGACCGCGGCCAAAATGCCGGATTTGCCGATGTTGGAGAAGATGATTGCTACCGTCAAGGACTGCCCGGAAGTCGTGTCGGACTAAGACTAAAGAGGTGCGAATCTATGCCCGTCTTCACTGACAGTCTGTGGTGGTACATCAACTGGCCTTGGATGGTGGCATGGCT
>CBFGQM010000199.1:0-9815 GCA_965650905.1 uncultured Streptomyces sp.
CCAGATCGCCAACCTCGACGAGCGGGACGTCGACCGCACCGCCGCGATCATCAAGTCGATGACCCCGGGCGAGCGCCAGGACCCGACGATCATCAACGGCTCGCGCCGCGCCCGTATCGCCCGCGGTTCCGGTGTCGAGGTCAGCGCCGTGAAGAACCTCGTCGAGCGGTTCTTCGAGGCCCGCAAGATGATGTCCCGCATGGCTCAGGGCGGCGGTATGCCGGGTATGCCCGGGGTGCCGGGCATGGGCGGCGGCCCCGGCCGGCAGAAGAAGCAGCCCAAGAAGGCCAAGGGCAAGCAGCGCTCCGGCAACCCGATGAAGCGCAGGCAGCAGGAGCAGGAGGCCGCCGCCCGCCGCGAGGCCGCGAGCCAGGCCGACGGCGCCTTCGGCCTGCCGGGCGGCCGGCAAGCGCAGGACTTCGAACTACCCGACGAATTCAAGAAGTTCATGGGCTGACGGCTTCTGCAGGCTGACGGGTTTCCCGTACGTCTTTGCCGTACGTCTTTCCGACGTATCCGGGTCTGCCGGGTCTGCCGGGCCGGGCAGGGCGTCTGCCGGCGGCTGGGCGCGCATTTCCTGGGCCGACCCGGGCGAACTGACGGGAACGTGCAAATTATTTGCGATGCCCCGCAATAGGAACACAGAGGCACTCCGGCTCGTTGTCACGACGTGAGCACGACACCACCTGTTCTCGCCGCAGAGCTGGCAGGGGCGTGGGCCGACATTCAGCGGCACCACCCCGAACTGCCGGACCTTGCCGCGCCCGAGTCCCTGATCGGGGAGTCGTCGTCCGCCTGCGGACACGAGCTCTCCTTCGAGCGACTGCTCCACGAGGCAGTCCATGGCATCGCCGCCGCCCGAGCCGTCCGCGACACCTCGCGCGCCGGCCGGTACCACAACCGCAGATTCCTCGCGATCGCCGAGGAGCTGGGACTGGACCACCCCGAGGAGCCGCACCCCAGCAGCGGCTTCTCGCTGGTCACGCTCAACCCCGAGGCGAAGCGGCGCTACCGCCCGACGATCGAGCGGCTGCAGCGCGCCCTCAAGGCGCACTCCGCAGCGACCGCCGCGGACACGGCCCGCAGCTTCCGGGGCCCAGCCGCCCGGCACGGCTCCTCCGGAGGCGGGGTCCGCGTCAAGGCGGTCTGCGACTGCGGGCGCAACGTCCGCGTCGTCCCGTCGGTCCTGGCCCAGGCCCCCATCGTCTGCGGTGGCTGCGGGAAGCCGTTCCGGATCCCGGAGGCGGTCGGCGCGGCGGCCGGCTGAGCCGTTCGCGGTCTGGCGGGCAGTCGTGCCGCTTGGGTGACACAGGGTGAGCCCAGCGCATCCGTCGGCGCCGGGCCGCGCGGCCGACCGAGGTGCCCGGCGCCGGCGACGGATGCCGTCGTGCCCAGGTGAAGGTGCCACCGTGGTCCAGCCGCCCGGCGGGGTATGGCAGAATGGCTGGCTGTACTCGACAGCCGCATAGGACCCCTCTCTCCTCCGGCTGACGCGTCCATCGGGCACTCGGGTACCGCAACCCCACGCGGCAGCCTCGCCGTGCCCAACCACGTCAAGACCAGGAGACACCACTCCCGTGGCAGTCAAGATCAAGCTGAAGCGTCTGGGCAAGATCCGTTCGCCTCACTACCGCATCGTCGTCGCCGACTCCCGTACCCGTCGTGACGGTCGTGCGATCGAGGAGATCGGCAAGTACCACCCGACGTACAACCCGTCGGTCATCGAGGTCGACGCGGACCGTGTCGCGTACTGGCTGGGTGTCGGCGCGCAGCCGACCGAGCCCGTGCTCGCCATCCTGAAGAAGACCGGCGACTGGCAGAAGTTCAAGGGCGAGCCCGCCCCGGCTCCGCTGCTGCAGCCGGCCGAGAAGGCCGCGCGTCCGTCGTTCGACGCCCTGGGTGGCGACGACGAGGGCAAGGGTCAGGCCATCACCCAGAAGAAGAAGGCTGAGAAGAAGGACGAGGCCGCCGCCGAGTCCTCTTCGTCTGAGTCGACCGGGTCCTGAGCATGCTCGAGGAAACTCTCGAGCACCTCGTGAAGGGCATCGTGAACAACCCTGACGATGTGCAGATCACCTCGCGCGATCTGCGCCGTGGGCGCGTCCTCGAGGTCCGGGTCCACCCCGACGACCTCGGCAAGGTGATCGGTCGCAACGGCCGCACCGCGCGCGCCCTGCGCACCGTCGTGGGAGCCATCGGCGGACGTGGCGTCCGCGTCGACCTCGTCGACGTGGACCAGGTTCGCTGACCACAACGCACCACCGGCTCGGGCCGGGGAGGGCCCCCTGGGCTGTCCCCGGCCCGTAGTCGTACGAGCCGTTCCCGGCCCGTAGCCGTACGACAGGAGATCGAGCACAGTGCAGCTGGTAGTCGCTCGCGTCGGCCGTGCCCATGGCATCAAGGGCGAGGTCACCGTCGAGGTGCGTACCGACGAGCCGGAGCTGCGGCTCGCGCCCGGCGCCGTCCTCGCCACGGATCCAGCCTCGGCCGGTCCGCTGACCATCGAGACGGGCCGAGTGCACAGCGGCCGTCTCCTCCTGCGCTTCGAGGGCGTACGGGACCGGAACGCCGCCGAGGCGCTGCGCAACACCCTGCTGATCGCCGAGGTCGACCCGGACGAGACGCCCGAGGCCCCGGACGAGTACTACGACCACCAGCTGATGGACCTGGACGTCGTCATGAAGGACGGCACCGACGTCGGACGGATCACCGAGATCGCGCATCTGCCCTCACAGGACCTCTTCGTGGTGGAGCGGGCGGACGGCAGCGAGGTGCTGATCCCGTTCGTGGAGGAGATCGTTGTGGAGATCGACCTGAAGGAACAGCGGGCGGTCGTCGACCCGCCCCCGGGTCTGATCGACGATGGCGCTGATATCGCGTCCTCCAGGGAGTCCGCGGGTGAATCCTTGGAGGAGTCCTCAGGGGAGTCCTCAGGGAAAGAGGCCTAATGCGGCTCGACGTCGTCACGATCTTCCCGGAGTACCTGGAGCCGCTGAACGTCTCCCTCGTCGGCAAGGCGCGCGCGCGTGGACAGCTGAATGTGCACGTGCATGATCTGCGGGATTGGGCGTACGACCGGCACAACACCGTCGACGACACCCCTTGCGGCGGCGGCCCCGGCATGGTCATGAAGACCGAGCCCTGGGGTGACGCCCTGGACTTTGTGCTCGCGGACGGCTACGAGACCGGCTCTCATGAGCCTGTTCTCGTCGTCCCGACGCCCAGCGGGCGCCCCTTCACCCAGGAACTCGCCGTCGAGTTCTCCGAGCGGCCCTGGCTGCTCTTCACGCCCGCCCGCTATGAAGGCATCGACCGCCGCGTCATCGATGAGTACGCGACCCGGATGCCCGTCCACGAGGTGTCCATCGGTGATTACGTGCTGGCCGGCGGTGAGGCTGCCGTACTCGTGATCACGGAGGCCGTCGCACGGCTGCTGCCCGGCGTCCTCGGCAACGCCGAGTCACACAGGGACGACTCCTTCGCGCCGGGGGCCATGGCCGGCCTCCTGGAGGGACCCGTTTACACGAAGCCTCCCCGGTGGCGTGGTCGGAAGATTCCGGACGTCCTGCTCAGCGGCCACCACGGGAAGATAGCCCGCTGGCGTCGGGACGAGGCCCTGCGCCGTACGACGGCCAACCGGCCGGACCTGATCGAGCGCTGTGCCCCCGCCGCCTTCGACAGGAAGGACCGCGAGACGCTCTCCATCCTGGGCTGGGCGCCGGACCCGGAGGGCGAGCCGCACGGCCGATTTTGGCGCAGGCCAGAGGGCATGGAAGAATAGGCTGCTGTTGCACTTCGTCCGGCCATGCGCCCCTGCCACAGGGGGATACGACGCCCGCCCCGACGAGGACAGCATCCCTCCAGGAACACCGACTTCCGTTGATGACCTGTGGCATCAGCGAAGAAAGCAGACGATCATGTCTCACCTGCTCGACTCCGTCGACGCCGCGTCGCTGCGCAGCGATGTCCCGGCCTTCCGCCCGGGTGACACCGTCAATGTCCACGTCCGCGTCATCGAGGGCAACCGCTCCCGTGTGCAGCAGTTCAAGGGCGTGGTCATCCGTCGCCAGGGCGCCGGTGTCCGCGAGACCTTCTCGGTCCGCAAGGTCTCGTTCTCCGTCGGCGTCGAGCGCACCTTCCCGGTGCACACGCCGATCGTCGAGAAGATCGAGCTCGTCACCCGCGGTGATGTCCGCCGCGCGAAGCTGTACTACCTGCGCGAGCTGCGTGGCAAGGCCGCGAAGATCAAGGAGAAGCGCGAGAGCTGAGTTCGCGCCGGGTCCGCACAGGAGGGCCGGATAGCATCTGGCCCCGATGGACACCAAAGCACAGCCGACGGAGCGCGACCGCTCCTCCCGTACTTCCGAAGCCGAGGAGATCTCGGCCGCAGAAAGGGCGGAGGGACGGTCGCGTTTTGCGTTGGTGTCCCAGGCCGCCGACTGGCTGCCGGGCGGGCGGATCAGTCTGGCGGTGTTGTTGTGTCTTCTGTTTCTGTTGCTTTTGAGTCATTTTGTGATGCGGCCGTTCCAGATTCCCAGTGGTTCCATGCAGCCTGGATTGAGGATTGGGGACCGCGTTCTCGTAAGTAAGTTGGCGTACCGTTTCGGTGCCGAGCCGAAGCGCGGTGACGTCGTCGTGTTCGACGGCACCGGCTATTTCGGGGACGCCGACTACATCAAGCGTGTCGTCGGTGTGGGGGGAGACCATGTGGTCTGCTGCGACAGGCAGGGGAGGCTCGAGGTGAACGGCCGGTCGGTCGACGAATCGACGTTTCTGTATCCGGGGAACAAGCCGTCCGAGGCTCCCTTCGACGTCGTCGTGCCCGACGGCACCCTGTTCGTCCTTGGAGACCACCGCAGAGACTCCAGAGACTCCCGCGACCACTTGGGCTCGCCGGGCGGCGGCATGATCCCCGTCGCTGACGTGATCGGCAGGGCCGACTGGATCGCCTGGCCCGTGGACCACTGGACCCGTCTGGATCACGTGGACGTCCACGCGCGCGTGCCTGCTGTGGACGGTGCGCATGGGTAAACGCGGCAAACCGCGCGGGGTCTCGAGCACCTCCGCCGGCAACCTGCTGCCCACCGGGGCCCGCCGCGCCGGCGGGGCAGCCCGGCCGGGTCGGGCCGAACGGCGCAAGCTCGCCCGCAAGATCAAGCGGCGCAGGCAGCGCTCGGCGATCAAGGAGATACCGCTCCTCATAGGTGTCGCCCTGCTCATCGCCCTCGTCCTGAAGACGTTCCTCGTCCAGGCCTTCGTGATCCCGTCGGGCTCCATGGAACAGACGATCCGGATCGGCGACCGCGTCCTGGTCGACAAGCTCACCCCGTGGTTCGGCTCGAAACCCACACGCGGCGACGTCGTCGTCTTCACGGACCCCGGAGGGTGGCTCGAGGACGAGCAGACGACCGGGAAGCAGGACGACCCCATTGTCGTCAAGCAGGTCAAGCAGGGGCTGAGCTTCATCGGCCTGCTGCCCTCCGAGAACGAACAGGACCTGATCAAGCGGGTCGTCGCGGTCGGTGGTGACACCGTCAAGTGCTGCGACGCCCAGGACCGCGTCACCGTCAACGGCATGCCACTCAATGAGCCGTACATCCACCCCGGCAACAAACCCTCGTCGATCCCGTTCGAGGTGAAGGTCCCGGCGGGCCGCCTGTTCGTCATGGGGGACCACCGGGCCAACTCCGCGGACTCCCGCTACCACCGCACGGAGGGGTTCGACGGCACCGTCTCCGAGGACGGGGTCGTCGGCCGGGCCATGGTCATCGCCTGGCCCATCGGCCACTGGAGCCGCCTGGAGGAACCCGACACCTACGCGTCCGTGCCCGACGCGCCCGGCGGGTCGACCACCGCCCTTGGAGCGTCGCATAGGGTGGCCAATGCGGATCGACACGAATCGATCCCGCTCCCGAGCCCTGCGGAACTCCCGCTCGTTATGGGAGTGGTTCTGCGCCGGATCAGGCGCAGGCGGCGGTACGGACTGAGGAGTGGATGTGGGGGATTTGGCGGTCGGCGCACGGTCTGGGCACGAGGGCCCTGAGGACAGGCCGGAGCGACCCGATGAGACGGCTCCCCCGGCCGCAGCGGACGGCGCGGCCTCCGGGGGCGACTCCGGAGGCGGTGGCGACAAGGGTGAGTGGGGCGACGACGCTCCGAAGCCGAAGAAGCAGCGGTCCTTCTGGAAGGAACTGCCGCTGCTCATCGGCATCGCGCTGCTCCTCGCGCTGCTGATCAAGACCTTCCTGGTACAGGCGTTCTCGATCCCCTCGGACTCGATGCAGAACACCCTCCAGCAGGGGGACCGCGTCCTGGTCGACAAGCTGATGCCGTGGTTCGGCTCGCAGCCCGAGCGGGGCGAGGTCGTGGTCTTCCACGACCCCGACGACTGGCTGCTGGGCGAGCCGACACCCCAGCAGAACGCGGCTCAGAGGGTCCTCAGCTGGATCGGCCTGATGCCGTCCGCCGAGGAGAAGGACCTCATCAAGCGGGTCGTCGCGGTCGGCGGCGACACCGTCGAGTGCCAGGGCACCGGCCCCCTGAAAGTCAACGGCAAGGCCCTGAACGAGCAGTCATACGTGTACCCCGGGGACACGCCGTGCACGGTCGACGCCATCGGGGGCCAGTTCAAGGTGAAGGTACCAGAAGGCAAAATCTGGGTCATGGGTGACCACCGGCAGAACTCGATGGACTCCCGCTATCACCAGTACGACAAGAACAACGGCTTCGTCCCTGTCGACAACGTCGTGGGCCGCGCCCTCGTGGTCGCCTGGCCCCCCAGCCGCTGGTCCACACTGCCGGTGCCCGACACCTTCGACCAGGGCCTCGGCGCGGCCGCCGCACCGGGCGCGCTCGGCCTCGCGGGCGCGGCGCCCCTGGTGTTGTGGCACAGGCGTCGCCTCATCGTCGGAAACCGGAGGATCTCTGGAGGTGGTACCGCCGGGTAGGGTGCCGTCCCGGATGGCCCGATCTTCCGGGGGCCGGGAAACAGCTTCCCGGGGTCGATTCTCCGAGTGGGGGGAGCACTGGGATGAGCGGGACATGGTGTACGGACGAGGGCCATGGACGGCTCGGCAGCATGCTGTCGGGACTGGCCGTGGCCCTCGGCTGTGTGCTCTTCCTCGGAGGATTTGCCTGGGGCGCGGTCGTCTACCAGCCGTACACCGTGCCGACCGGGTCCATGTCGCCCACCATCGCGGCCGGCGACCGGATCCTTGCCGAGCGGATCGACGGCAGTGACGTCAAGCGCGGCGATGTCGTCGTCTTCAAGCAGGCCGGATGGGGCAGTCTCCCCATGGTCAAGCGCGTCGTCGCAGTGGGGGGTGACACGGTCGCGTGCTGTACGGACGGCAAACTGACCGTCAACGGCAAGAAGATCGAAGAACCGTATCTGGTCAAGAGCTCCAAGGCCGAGGCGAGCAGGATTCCGACCATCACCGTCCCCGAAGGCCGTCTCTTCCTGCTCGGTGACGAGCGCGGCGGTTCCCTCGACTCGACAGCTCACCTCACGGAGGCCGGCAGCGGCTCGGTGCCGACCGGAGCGGTGAGCGCGCGGGTCGACGCGGTGGCGTGGCCCGTGAACGGCATGCTGGACCGCCCTTCCAGCTTCGAGACGCTCGGCGCCACCTCCCAGCCGGGTCCCCTGCGGCTGATCCTCGCCGCGATCGTGGCGGGCGCCGTGCTCGTCCTCGGCGGGGCGGTTTACGGGCCGGTCGCCAAGAGGGCGGCTCGGCGGCAGAGCAGTACCGGGACGAGGGAGCAAGCACGTGCCGGCTGATGCGCCGGAGACACGGGAAAGGCAACTGGTGGTTCGCGTCGGGCGGCGGGGCGGAGTGCGACGTGACGCGCGAGGAAGCCGCATTGCGGGAACTCGTGGAGGAGACCGGCAGCACCGATGTCGAGCTGGGCCCGGTGCTGTGGCAGCGGGACCTGCTCCTTCCGTTCGCGGGACGCCGGTGGGACCAGGACGAGTGGTATGAGCTGGCCCGTACGACCCGGACGGCGACCGCGCCCGTGAACTCGACGGAGCTGGAACAGGAGCAGAGTCGCCGAAGCGTGCTGGTGGACGTGCCAGGAACTCACCGAGGCACATGAGACGGTGTATCCGACCAGACTCGCCGGGCTGCTAAACGCAGGCTGCTCGGCGAAGGTCCCCCGGCTGGCCTGAGACCGGAGATCCTCGACACGGAAATTGTCCAGGGGCTCACAGGGCTGGCGCACAATAGGGGGACGCACGGCTGAAGGGGAACATGCCATGAGCGCCGAGGACCTCGAGAAGTACGAGACCGAGATGGAGCTGAAGCTCTACCGGGAGTACCGCGATGTCGTCGGTCTGTTCAAATACGTGATCGAGACCGAACGGCGCTTCTACCTCACGAACGACTACGAGATGCAGGTCCACTCGGTCCAGGGCGAGGTGTTCTTCGAGGTGTCCATGGCGGACGCCTGGGTGTGGGACATGTATCGGCCCGCTCGTTTCGTGAAGCAAGTACGGGTACTCACGTTCAAGGACGTGAATATTGAGGAGCTGAACAAGAGTGATCTGGAGCTGCCGAGCAGCTGAGGGACCTGGCCGGAGACTCGTGTGAGTGACTGAGTTGTCCACAGACGGAGAGTTGTCCACCAAGATCCAATAGCTCGCGGATGTGCCCTCAGTGTTGGCGCCGGAGGTGGTGCCGACATGAACGCAGGCAGCGCGGGCAGGGCACGCAGCGCAGGAAACGCACGTAGCGCACTCGGCAAGTACGGTGAGGACCTGGCCGCGCGGCGGCTGGCCGAGGCTGGGATGAAGGTCCTGGAGCGCAACTGGCGCAGTGGCAGGACCGGTGAGATCGACATCGTGGCCCAGGACGGCGACGCTCTCGTCGTCTGCGAGGTCAAGACCCGCAGGGCGGGCGTTTTCGAACACCCGATGGCGGCCATCACGCCGCTCAAGACCGAGCGGCTGCGGGGCCTCGCCGAGCGCTGGCTGCAGGAACACGGAGGGGCGCCACCCGGTGGCGTACGCATCGACCTCGTCGGCGTGCTCCTCCCCGACCGTGGCGCACCCGTCGTGGAGCACGTCCGGGGGGTGGCCTGATGGGATTCGCCCGTACGTGCTCGGTGGCCCTGGTCGGCGTCGAGGGCGTCGTCGTCGAGGTCCAGGCGGACCTGGAACCGGGGGTCGCGGCGTTCACACTGGTCGGACTGCCCGACAAGAGCCTCATCGAGAGCAAGGACCGGGTGAGGGCGGCCGTGGTCAACTCCGGCGGCGAGTGGCCTCAGAAGAAGCTCACAGTGGGGCTCAGCCCGGCGTCGGTGCCGAAGGGCGGAAGCGGCTTCGATCTGGCGGTCGCCTGCGCCGTGCTGGGCGCCTCCGAGCGGATCGATCCGCGGATGCTCGCCGACATCGTGATGATCGGGGAGCTGGGTCTGGACGGTCGGGTGCGGCCCGTACGGGGTGTGCTGCCGGCGGTGCTCGCCGCGGCGGACGCAGGATACGAGCAGGTGGTGGTGCCCGAGTGCGCGGCTGCCGAGGCTTCCTTGGTGCCCGGTGTGTCGGTGCTCGGGGTCCGCAGCCTCCGGCAGCTGATCGCCGTCCTCACGGACGAACCGGTGCCCGACGAGGATCCGGACGACCAGGGCAGGCCGGACCCGCTCCTCGCGGGCCTGCGTATGCCGGGCACCGGTGCGGCCACCGGCATGCGTGGCATGGGCGCCGCACAGCACGACCACGGTCATGACCTCGCCGATGTCGTCGGCCAGCTCTCGGCGCGGACGGCGGTGGAGGTGGCCGCGGCCGGTGGGCACCATCTGTTCCTGGAGGGCCCCCCGGG
>CBFGQM010000200.1:0-9764 GCA_965650905.1 uncultured Streptomyces sp.
TTCTTATAGTCGCCGGCGCGATGCCGGTCCTGTCCATACCGCTGGCGGTCATGGGCGTCATATCGATGACTGAGGAGGCGCTCTTCCTGGTGATCCCTCTGGCGATTTTGACAATGGTTCTCATGGCGCACGGCTCACCGGAATCGGTGTGGGCGCTCAAGGGCCTGATCGCCGGCCTGGTCGCGGTATCCGCCTATGACGCGATGCGAATTCCCATGATTATTGCTGGTGTTTGGCCGGATTTCATTCCCCATCTCGGAGGATGGGTTCTCGGTATCGATCGAGGTGATCTGTTCATCGGATACCTGTGGCGCTATCTAGGTGACGGCGGCGGGATAGGGATGGCCTTCTTCGTGTTCTGCAGGCTGGTGGCAGCGGTCCGCCCCTCGCTGATCACTGCACAACCGATGCTTCTTTCCATCGGCTACGGAATCTTTATATGGTTCGGTCTCTGCGCCACTGTTGTCGTCATTCCCAATGGTTCAAACATGCTTTTCGCCATGAGCCCGGTGAATTTCACCCTCAGCCTTGTCGGGCATCTCATCTACGGTGCGGTGCTTGGCCTCTTCCTTGCGAAGGCGGTCCCTCACCTTTCTATCGAGTCCACTTCAAGGAAATCTGGCGTCGTCGGCACAGACAACCCGTGGTGCAGTTCTTGCGGGACACATGGCAGGGAGCTGAATACTCAGCCCATGCCAATCGGCGAGGAGTTCCACGGCAGGGTTCCGCGATGGATAAAGACGGGGCCGAACCGGCTGCATGGCTGAACCCGAACTCGACCGCGCTCTCGGCCGAATCCTTCCCAACTGGCCTCATCGACGGCGCCGTCGCTCATCGACGGCGCCGGCGAGGCACCCTGGCGGGCCTTTCCACAAAGCGTTGACGTGGTCGTTCTGAGGGCGTTGGCTGTCCGTGTCCGTCAGCACAAGGTCACGGAGGGTTGCCCTGACGTCGAGTACGACACCTGGCGGTCTCGCCCGGCTCAACGGCCTGCAAGAGCGCGCGGCCCTAGCCGCGCTCCGCGAGGCGTGCGCCTCGGTGGCGTGGGGAAGGAAGCTGGTCGCGCAGCGCCCGTACGCCGCTGTTGACGACCTTCTCGCCGCGAGCGACGCCGCCATGGCCGAGTTGACCGTCGTCGACCTGGAGGAGGCGATGGCAGGGCATCCGCCGATCGGGCGGCCGGAGCCAGGAGATCCGACGAGCTCGCGCGAGCAGCGCGGCATGGCCGGTGCCTCAGCGGAGCTCAGGGCGGAGGTGCTCGCACTGAACCTGGCGTACCAGGAGAAGTTCGGCCATGTCTTCCTGATCTGTGCCACGGGCCGGACCGGCGAGCAGATGCGCGACGCGGTCAGGGAACGGATCGGTAACTCGCCCGAGCGGGAGCGCGAGATCGTCCGCTCCGAACTGGGCAAGATCAACCGTATTCGGCTGACCCGCCTCGCCGAGGGCTCGCAGAGGTTTCGGTAGAGGCCTCGCAGAGGGCATGGACCAGAAGAGAGCGTATGAGCACCGACACCACCGCCTCCGTGTCCACCCATATTCTGGACACCAGCGCCGGCCGCCCCGCCGAGGGCGTCGCGGTCCGACTCGCCGCCCGTAGCGGGCGCGACGCGGACTGGCAGCCGCTCGGCGGCTCCGCGACCGACGCGGACGGACGGTGCGGGGACCTCCCGGCCCCGCCGGCAGGGACGACCCAGGTACGGCTCGACTTCGCCGTCGAACCGTACCTGGAGAACAAGAAGGCCGAGGCGCAGCAGGGCGCCCCCGCGCATCGGGACAGCGGTGCCGGAGGAGTGTTCTTCCCGGAAGTGGCAGTCACCTTCGCTGTCCGACCGGGCGAGCACTACCACGTGCCGCTGCTGCTCAACCCGTTCGGCTACTCCGTGTACCGAGGGAGCTAGCACACATGCCCATCCTGGGACAGAACCAGTACGGCAAGGCCGAGAACCGGGTCGTACGCATCACGCGGGACGGCGCCACCCACCACATCAAGGACCTGAACGTATCCGTGTCGCTTTCCGGCGACATGGACGAGGTCCACTACTCCGGCTCCAACGCGAGCGTCCTGCCGACCGACACCACCAAGAACACGGTGTACGCCTTCGCCAAGAAGTACGGCATCGAGTCCGCCGAGCAGTTCGGAATCCACCTCGCCCGCCATTTCGTGACGAGCCAGGAGCCGATCAAAACGGCCCGCATCCGTATTGAGGAGTACGTCTGGGAGCGCATCGAGAACCCCGGGGAGGGGGCGCACTCCTTCGTCCGCAAGGGGCAGGAGACCCGTCTCGCTCAGATCACGTACGACGGCGAGAAGTGGGAGGTCGTCTCGGGGCTGAAGGACCTGACCGTGATGAACTCGACCAACTCCGAGTTCTGGGGGTTTGCCAAGGACCAGTACACGACCCTCCCGGAGGCGTACGACCGCATCCTGGCCACGGAGGTCTCCGCGCGCTGGCGGTTCAACTGGACCGACGACGAGCGGCGGACACCTGCCTGGGAGACGTCGTACGAGCAGACCCGCGAGCACCTGCTCCAGGCCTTCGCGAAGACGTACTCGCTGTCTCTCCAGCAGACCCTGTACGCAATGGGCGCGCGCATCATCGACCACCGCGACGAGATCGACGAGGTCCGCTTCTCGCTCCCGAACAAGCACCACTTCCTGGTGGACCTGGAGCCGTTCGGACTCAAGAACGACACCGCCGATGGAGCTGTGTACTTCGCCGCCGACCGTCCGTACGGCCTGATCGAGGCCACCGTCCTGCGGGACGGCTGCGCGGCGCGCATCCCGGTGGATCTCACCAACCTCTGACGCGGACACGGAAAGCAGCGGGCACGGAAAGCAGCGGACACGGAAAGTAGAGGACGAACGATGGCTCAGCGCATCGTCATCGAGAACTGCGCGATCGCGACCGTGAACGCCGACGACACCGAGTACGCCTCCGGATACGTCGTCGTCGCCGGCAACCGTATCGAGTCGCTCGGCGCCGGCCAGGCCCCCGAGGGCCTGGAGAACGTCGCACGCCGTATCGACGCGACCGGCCATCTCCTGACCCCCGGCCTGGTCAACACGCACCACCACTTCTACCAGTGGATCACTCGTGGCCTCGCCACGGATCACAACCTCTTCGACTGGCTGGTGGCGCTCTACCCGATCTGGGCGCGGATCGACGAGCGGATGACGTACTCGGCGGCGCAGGGGTCGCTCGCGATGATGGCCCGTGGCGGCGTCACCACCGCCATGGACCACCACTACATCTATCCGAACGGCTCCGGCGACCTGTCCGGTTCCCTCATCCGCGCCGCGCGCGAGACGGGCGTCCGCTTCACCCTCGCCCGCGGGTCCATGGACCGCGGCGAGAAGGACGGCGGTCTGCCCCCGGACTTCGCCGTCGAGACCCTCGAAGGCGCCCTCGCGGCCACCGAGGCGACCGTCGACGCCTACCACGACGACTCCTTCGACGCGATGACACAGATCGCGGTCGCACCCTGCTCTCCTTTCTCCGTATCCACCGAACTCCTCAGGCACGGTGCGAAGTTGGCGCGGCGGAAGGGCGTCCGGCTGCACACGCACGGCTCGGAGACCCTCGAGGAGGAGCAGTTCTGCAAGGAGCTGTTCGGCCTGGGCCCGACCGACTACTTCGAGTCGACGGGCTGGCTCGGCGAGGACGTGTGGATGGCGCACTGCGTCCACATGAAGGACTCCGACATCGCCGCCTTCGCCCGTACGAAGACGGGTGTGGCCCACTGCCCCTCGTCCAACGCCCGTCTCGCGGCCGGGATCGCACGGGTCCCCGACATGCTGGCCGTCGGCGTCCCGGTCGGACTCGGCGTCGACGGCACCGCCTCCAACGAGTCCGGCGAACTGCACACCGAACTCCGCAACGCCCTCCTCATCAACCGCCTCGGCTCCCACCGCGAAGCCTCCCTGAACGCCCGTCAGGCCCTGCGCCTCGGCACCTACGGCGGCGCCCAAGTCCTGGGCAGAGCACGGGAGATCGGCTCCCTTGAACCGGGAAAGCTCGCCGACCTTGTGCTGTGGAGAATGGACACGCTGGCCCACGCCTCGATCGCCGACCCGGTCACCGCGCTCGTCCTCGGCGCAGCCGCGCCGGTCACCGCCTCCTTCGTCAACGGCGAGCAGATCGTCGAGGACGGCCGGCTTCTGCACGTCGACGAGGACGCCATCGCCCGCTCCACGCGGGCGCAGGCGCGGCGCCTGACGGAACTCGCCGGGCAGGACTGACCGGCACGACTGAACGGCAGGACTGATCGGCAGGACTGACCGGCAGGACTGACCGGTTGGAGCTCGTCAATCGAACGGAACGCCCGGCTCGCCATTTTCTCCCTGGTGATCGTGAGCCAGTGCTGCCGCTGTGCGTACGGTTTCACATGCGTGCTGATGTGGCTGGAATGGTTGCCCCAGACGACCGTGACCGGGCCGTCCAGGCGGCGGTGCGGCAGGGCCAGGAAGTGGGGGAAATCCTTCTTCGTGAAGCCGCCCGACGCCCACCGTGGTATCGGCCCGCAGCTACTGCCGGGAGTCCCGGGTCTGCGCGGGCCGCGGTCGGCCACGGGGCCGGCTCTGTGCGAGTGCCGCACCCGCAAGGACGATCAGGGCCCCCACCGGCGTTTTCCAGTCGAGGGGTTCTCCGAGGATGATGACGCCTGCCGCCGTGGAGACCACCGGTATGAAGTAGGAGACGATCTGCGCGGTCGTCGGGCCGACCTCTGTGACCAGCCCATACTGGATCAGCACCGCAAACCCGGTTCCCACCGCCCCGAGTGCGAACACCGCGAGCAGCGGGATGATCGGGAACGAGGCCGGAAGTTTCGTGAACAGCGGAGCGATGACGGCGAGCTGGACGGTGGCCAGGCACAGCTGAGCGCCGGTCAGCGACAGGACTGAGGAGCCGGAACCGGCCAGCGTGCGGCGCACATAGATCCAGCCGATCGGGTAGCAGAGGGAGGCGAGCAGCGCCATCGCCACGCCACCGAAGTCCAGCCCGGGGAACCCCTGCCAGGCGCCGAGGAGGGTGAGAACGCCGAGGAAGCCGATGCCGAGGCCCGTGACACGGCGCCGCGTCGGCCGGTCCTCCGACAGGGCGGTGAGGGAGAGCGCCAGGTCCCACAGCGGCACCGTGGCATTGCAGATACCGGCGAGCGTCGAAGGAATCCTGAGTTCGGCGTAGGCGAAGAGGGAGAACGGCAGAGCGTTGAGCAGCAATGCCGCGACCGTCATATGGCCCCAGGTGCGCAGCCCTCGGGGCAGCCGTTCGCGGCGGACGGCCATCGCCACCGCGAGCACCGCCGTGCCGAACAGGAGCCGACCGAAGGTGACCTGGAAGGGCGGGTAGGCCTGCGTGCCGACCTTGATGAGAAGGAAGCTGCAGCCCCAGATGGTGGAGAGCGCGGCTAATCGGATGCGCCAGTCAACGGCTTTGCGGGCGGCAGGGGGAGGGGCCGGGGACGATCCGCCAAGGGCGCGGGGTCGTCCTTGACCCCGGTGGTCGCGGTGTTCACCGCGGTCGCCGTCCGCATCTCGTAGAACAAGGCAAGTCGCCGCTTTCGTGTCCAACGTCATTCTCGCTTCGCTGTCCGGTTCTGGGCGGGATGGTGTGCGGTCACCGCCCCGCCTTGCGCCGGGGTTCGACCCACGCGAAGCGGCCCGCGATCTGACCCATCACGGCCTCGAACGCGTCCCGGAACGTACAGCTGGAGTATGACGACCTGGTGTGCGATGGCAAGGTGGATCAGCGAGCGGCGTCATGCGGCTGGGGGTACCTCCCGCCGAAGGCTGTGGGTACCCCCAGGCGGAGGAGGGCGGCGACGCGGGCCGTCGTGGACCGACGACAACGCGGGAGGCGGAGTCGCAGGGTGTCGGCAGCCCGCTCTCTGTCGCGCAAGGGTCGCTACGTGGTCACAACCCTGGCTTTGGAGCGGGCCGTAAGATAGTCCTGGATCATGGTCATGAGTGCGGGGCCGGACTCGTAGGCGAGTGGCGCGAGTTCGGGGTGGAGGATGAAGTCCGCTGGAACGTGCTCGTAACAGCGGTTCATTGCTTGGCTGTACATGGTGCGCAGCCAGGCGGGCCAGGCGCCGTTGGTGGGGGGGCGCATCCGGGTTTCGACGGCGAGAGAGTGAACGTGGCGGGCCGCTTCGGCCACGGCTGCGGGCCGGTCCCATTCGATGATGGGGTCGCGTTCCGGGGCGTATGCCCTGGGCAGGCCGGAGGGGGTTTGGCCAAGCATCTCGGCCGCGATCTCCTGGGCGATGAGCGGGGAAGTGTGCAAGCCCTCGCGGTAGGTGCCGGTCGCCACCCACAGACCGGCAGCGGAGGTGGCGCCCAGCAGGGGGTAGGTGTCGAGGCTGATCGGCCGGTTTCCGAAGTGGGTTTGCGTGACCGCCGCGGTGATGAAGCCTTCGTGGAACTGGCTGGTCATGGTGTCGGAGAGATAGTGCACATTGGAGAGGGTCGGTGCCTCCTCAGGGGCGAGGCAGACGTTGTTGGTGCCGCCGAGATACACCGTTCCGTCGGTCATGGGGACGGTGTGCAGGCCGCAGGCAAAGGAGCGGTTGGGGGTGCGCACGACCGCCTGCATAGGCACGGGGGGGCGGACCTGCAATGCGGCGCCGGCACCGGAGATCACGGGCATGAGGACGATATCGGGGCGCAGCTCGGCCACCACGTCGGAGGTCCACACACCGGCGGCGACCACGGCCTGGTCTGCCACGATCCGCTGCTCACCGGCCTGCACGGTGAACTTTGCATCCGCCGACAGCCCTTGCACATGTTCGACGCGGTGCACAGTCACATTCGGCATCGCCGCAAGCGCCGTCTGGAGGTTTTCCAGCCAGCGGCGGGCGTCGAGGAATCCTTCCTCGGGTAAAAACAGTGCCTTGTGAGCGCGGTCTCCGGCAAAGGGCAGGTACCCGGGAATATCGCCCGGACTGACCCGCTGCGCGGGGATGCGCTGCTGTTCGGAGAAGGATTCAACAGCGGCGAAGTTCTCGTCGTCCAGGTGTGAAGAAACTCCATTGAGGAGCAGGAAGGTACCCGAACCGAAGCCGTCATCAACAGCGTTGGTACCCGCGCACGCATGGACGCGTGCGCGCCACTGGTCCCAACGGCGCTCCGCCTCCATAGCCATGCGGACGCGGTTGAGGGAGTTCTCGGTGCGTAGGGAGGTCGCGGTGACCTCGCCCAGCACTCCCCGCATCGCCCCCGCCGCACGCGAAGCAGCCGGCCCGGGCCGGGCAATCAGGGCTACGTGGGGCCGCTGCGGGGAATCGGCCAGAGCGAAGGCGATCGAAAGCCCCAGGATTCCGTCTCCCACACCCACGACATCGGCATGTTTTTCCATCAAATGACCTCCTGAACAAACGTGGAACAAAGGACACGGCCGCATCGGTGCGGCCGTCATGCAGAGACGCCCAACTATGGGCGACTGAGTGTCGCAGGTGTTTTGGGAGAGGCTTCGGAATGATTGCGAAGTGTGTGGACGTGCGACAATTCCGGGGCTGTCAACGGTGCATAGTATTCGTTCAGTCTGACCGATGAGAAGGTGAGAATCAGCCAGTCGCTGCTTCCGGTAGGTGACGTGACCTAAAGGAGGCTGGACTATCCTCCGACCGGTCCTGTAAGTGAGGCAAGGCCGCTTCGAGTCAAGTGGCTTGGTTCCGGATAACGGTGTAGCTCCTGGCTGGAAATGGTCTGCACAGATTATGTTCCATACGGCCAATATGCTCCTCAGTTGACAACGGTCCGTACAGCGGCAAGCATCCCGCTGACGGCCCGCTGACGGCACTCGATGAGTTCCTGCACCGTGACGGGAAGCCCAGTAACTCAATGCAAGGAGCGTCGCCGTCACGGCCGGCCCAACCGGCGAATCGTCCGCATAAACGGACGATTCCGCGAGCTTGGTGCACGGCATGGCCGACGGCACGCTCATGCTCCAGGACGAAGTTGCCTCCGTATCCCGCTTCGACAACAACCAGGCCGAACGCGACCCGCAGATAGTCAAGGCACGGCTAAGGCGCTAAAGATCCATGAGTAGTTACCTAAATTCCCACTCGCACACCATTTATCACGCCCTGGAGGTCACTGAAAATGTCTGTGCCGGATTCAGACTTCATACGGCTCGGCTTCGTCAGACATGACCTTGCCAGCCATTTCGGAGTGACCGACGACGACAAGCACTATATGGCTCTGAAGACGGCTTTCGACCGTATTCCGGAAGACTCTTATGCGCCTGGCTCAGGACGCTACCGGTGCTATGCGCGGGGGTTGATCCTGCCGTGGTCCCGGCAGTTCACATGGATTCCGCCGCTCGAAGGGCATCCCAGAGCTGGATTAAATGGCTACTACCAAGGGACCTATAATCCAGAACATGCCGGAACGGTGCGCTATCTTCCAGACATCGGCCAGGAGGCCCGGAGAAACGACTTGCTCCTGAAAATGATCATGTTCGACTTCGAGCAGACGTACTGGGATGCAGAGGACCTGGTCTTTCCTCTGCACGTGGGAGTGCACCTAATTAAGTTAACGACCGACAAGGACGATATGGATGCTGTTTCGTCACCGAATGAACTCCATCAAGACGGCGAACCCTTCACCTTCGCCCATTTAATATATCGAGGCAACGCTGAGGGGGGCGTCAACATTATCGCGCCACCCCGCTTCCGTGGCATGCAGCCGGAAGAGGTACCCGGCGGGGAGCGTATCGCGACATTCGAACTCACGAATCCGCTTGAGTCTTACGGTGTGGCGGATCACCTTGTGACCCACTACGTGAGTCCCATCCGAAAGGGAAAAAAAGTTGAGCCAGGCGAACGCGCAGTGATCCTTACGGACTTCACACCGATGCGTCATGGCCTCTGACACGGCAGCCGTAGTTCTTGATCTATTACGGCAGGTGTAGATAGCTCTGCGCGACCTCGTCGCGGCTGGTCGGCGGCGTGTTGGGGTGGTGCGGGCGTGAGGACGGCCGTCTCGATCATGATGTGGTGTGACGGACATCAGAACGAGACGGCCGTTTCGGCCACGGTAGACGACGCGGGCCACGACCGGGCGTTCGGGTCCTTGTTGGCCGCCCCGACACAGGGCAGGGTTACCCGGTCCGGCGAGCCTGGGGTTCAGAAAAAGGTTGTCACTGGGTCAGCAGGCTGATGTCGTTCCGCGGGGCCTGGGCGTTGGCTTGCGTCAGGGCCAGGCTCAACGGCACGAAGAAGGAGATGTTCGGCTCCCCGACTTTCTCGCCGCAGACTTTCACCTTCGGATTCCTCGGGTCCGGAAAACCGTTACCCCCGATGACGATTCCGACCCCCTCAAGCTTGTTCGCGTTCGTGGTGGAGTCAGCGAAGAGCGGACCCCCGCTGTCACCATTTCCTGTGCACACGTCGGCTAGGATCAAGCCGTCCTCGATGATGTTATTGAATGATCTCCTCACGCCCACCGCTGTCACTTCCCCACACGTGGTCTGTGTTTTAGTCCCGTGCTTGCACACCGCCATGTCAATAACCGGCTCACGCAACCCGGTTACCGGAAAGGCCTTGTTGCCGAAGGCTTTCACCTGCCCCAGCGCCTCATTGGGGACAACTTCGTTTTTGAGGGCGACGACTCCCCAATCGGCCTCAGAAGACGGGCGGTTCCCGTACTTGTGTCCCACGCCTTCGACAATTATGCCGCTGTCCGCCTTGATGCGGAACTCGCTGCTGGCGGCGGGCTTGGTCTCGTCGAAGCAGTGGGCGGCGGTGAGGAACCCGGT
>CBFGQM010000201.1:0-9739 GCA_965650905.1 uncultured Streptomyces sp.
CCAGGCATAGCCCAGGCACAGCCTGGTACAACCTGGGTACAGCCGAAGTGGCCGGCCCCGGAGGCAGTGGTGGCAGCAGGAAGAAGGGGCGGCGGCGCGGCACCGCCCGCCGCCCGTCAAGGGTGCTCAGACCCGATCTGTACGGCGGCGCATGCGCCCGAGTCCCGATGTGGCGAGACCCGCGATCACCGCCACCGCGCCGACGATCACGTTGCTCGTCACGGTCCTGGTGGTGTCGACGTCGCCCGAGACGACCCACGGCGCGATGATCGTCCACACACCGATCGCCACGGCCGCCCAGCTCATGCCGTACGTACGCTCGTAGACCGATCCGAACCCGAGGGCGAGGACCGTCAGGACGATCCCGGTGATCAGGTTGTTCACCGTCAGGTTGGAGAGACCGCTGAAACCGGCGATCCACGGGGAGGCCGCCAAGTACAGACCGGCCAGCAGACTGAGACCCTCGATCGTCTGGCCGATCGGGCTGGCCGACGCCTCGGCGTACCGAGCGCGCAGAGTCACAAGGTCCGGATGCTCCTCGATCCTGGATGAGCCCGTGGCCATACGGGCCACCCCCTTCCGCTCACTGACACTAGGAATGAATCCACCCTCCGTGTAACCACTCCGGCACGGCCGAACCCTCGCCCGGGCAGCCGGTTTCCGCGCAGCGCCCGACCGGCTCCCGGCCGGCCGTCTGCCGGGACGCCGGGCAGCTCCGTCACGTCCTTGCACGCGTTGGGGAAGTAGAGCCCGGGGCGGAGAACGTTCTGAGTCTGCTGGTGCGCAGCCCTCGGCTGAGTTCACGCGCGAACTCCTCGATCAGCGGTCGTGGTTCGTCCGTCGGAAAGAGGCTCTTCGCAGAGAGGGGCGAGAGGGGAGGGGTGGGATGGAGTTGTGACTGTGACGCGTCCCCCGGCTCCGACTGCCGTTCAGCCATGGCTCATCCTCACTTCCTGACTTCCTGGTCGAGTTCGCTGTTGATCTGCTCGGCCCAGGCATCGAGGGCTTTCCGGTCACGGTCGCGACAGATGGCGCCGGGAGGGTGCGGTGGCCCCAGAAGTGGTTCAGCGTACGGAAACCGGGCAATTGGCGCGGCTCGACCCGCCGTCGGCCGGGCCGGCGCCCGGCGTACCGAGGTTGGACAACCGTCCCCACCACGGGTACGCCGGTGAATCTATGCCGGTGCCCCGGTACGCGTCGGCCGCCCGCGTGCCACTGCGCCGGAGCTCTGCGACGCTGGTGGGAGCACACTGGAAGAGGTGTTGCCGTCGGTGCTCACAAGGGGGTGCTGGCCGATGGCGTTGACACGGCGTACGAAGGTAAGGCTGTGGCGGTGGCGGCGCAACCCGCTCCGACGGCGGGTGGACGTCATCGAGGGCTGGGTCGTGCTCGCCGCATGGGTGTTCGCCATGGTGGGCGGCCTCCTCGCGGGGCTGCTGGCGGCGAACGCGGTGACCCAGAGCCTGGACCGGCAGCGGGAAGAGCGCCGCGCTGTGCCGGCGGTGCTCGCCGAGAAGGCGCCGGAGAGCATGCCAGCCCCCGCGGTGGGCGACGACCTGGTGTGGGCGACGGTGCGCTGGAAGGCACCGGACGGCACAAATCGCACCGGCCGGGCCAAGGTTCAGCCCGAAAGCCCGAAGGGCACCCGGACCACGGTCTGGACCGACCGGCACGGTGCCCTGATGCGGGAGCCCGTCAATCAGACGGAGGGCGCCCTGCAAGTGGCCTCGGCCGGCCTGCTGGCCGCGACGGGCGCGGGCGGCGTCGTCATGCTGGGCGCCTGGGGCGTTCGCGTGCGTATCGACCGGCTGCGCATGCGGCAGTGGGCCGCCGAGTGGGAGCAGGCCGACATGCGGTGGGGCGGGAAGACCGGCTGAACGGGTCTTTGCCCACGGCTTTACCCACGGCTATACCCACGGCTCCGCCCTCCTCCTCAGGCGGCCAGCGGGTCGAGGATCAGTGGCTCGATCTTGCCTTCCAGCATCGAGCCCAGGCCGAGGATCGCGCACACGTCGGGTCGTTCGGCGATGCGCACCGGCATGCCCGTCGCCTGCCGCAGCATCTGGTCGAGCCCGGGCAGCAGGGCGCTGCCGCCGACCATCATGATCCCGCGGTCCGCGAGGTCGGCCACCAGGTCCGGCGGGCAGACGCGCAACACCCTGCCGATGCCGTCGAGCACCGCCGTGAGCGGGGTCTGTATGGCATCGCGTACTGCGGCGGTGTCGACCTTCACGGAGCGCGCCAGCCCGGTGGCCACGTCCCGCCCGTGGATCTCGGTGGAGGCGGGGCCGTGCTGTGTGAGTCCGTTCCCGGACAGTGCGACCTGCAAGGGGCGTACGGACTGACTCGGCAGCATCAACTCGTGGTGGTGGCGCAGGTGCTGGACGATCGCGTGGTCGACGGCCTCGCCCCCGACCGGAATGCGCTGGGCGGTCACGATGGAGCCGAGCGACAGCACCGCGACCTGTGTGGTCGCCGCCCCGCACACCATGATCATGGTCGCCTCGGGCCGCTCGACCGGTAGTCCGCAGCCGACGCCTGCCGCGATGAGCGTGTCCACGAGTTCGACCCTCCGCGCGCCGAGTCCGACCAGGGTCTCGACCGCCGCGCGCTGGGCGAGCGGATCCGCTTCGTGCGGCGTACAGGCGGCGGCGCGCAGCCGCGGCTTGCGCCGAAGCGCACGGCGAATCCTCTCACCGAGCAGCTGCCGCAACATCCGCTGCGCCATCTCGATGTCCACCACCGTGCCGCCGGACACGGGCCGGACCACGCGGATGTACCCGGGCGTACGCCCCGTCATCCGCTCCGCGAACTCACCGACCGCGATCAGCCCACCGGTCCTCGTGTTCACGGCGGCCACGCTCGGCTCGTCGACGACCAGACCCGCCCCCCTGATGTACACGCGGGTCCGCGCGGCACCCAGATCGACGCCGAAATGACAGCGGCGCAACTGCTCCAGACTGGCGGTCATCGCAGATCCTCCCGAGAGCGCAGACCCCGGGGCCGCCGGGCAGCGGTCCTCTACGCATCGTGCGGCCGCTGACGGCGCGTCGCCCTGTGGGGTGGGCCGGACGGGGCGCCGCTGGACGGGTGGTCGTGACGAGGATCAGAACGCGCGGGAGCCGACGGCTCCACAGGAGGGGCGCGGGTTCGACACCATGAGCTGATCACCTCCGGCGCGAGCAGGCGCCGTCTCGTCCGACTCTCCGGGCTTCCCCCCTGGCCGTCCTGATCCTTCTCGCGGTGGCGCTCTCGGCGGCCGTGCTGCGCTACGGGCTCGTCGAATATCCTCTCGCTGCACACGGACTCGGTGGCGGTGGTCGCGGGGTCGATCGTGAAGGCGGCGGTCGGTCGGGAGCTGAGGGCCGTCACGGGCGAGGTGCGGAGCAGGCCGGCTGCGGGGCCGGGTCGGCGATCCACCCCCGGCGCTGACGGTTTCTCCTGATGGTTCGCTTTTCTCCGCTCTGGTCTGCCTGCTTGGCCATTGCCCGCCCCAACGGACTACGAGTAGCCTATGTTCGTCATGCCGATCGTCCGTTGAAATATCGAACACAGGAGAGGGGGGTCGGCTGTGGGACGCCTCGTACCAGCCGTGACCCGGGCTCTCGACATTCTTGAGCTCTTTCTCGACGGGGACGGTACGCTCTCCGCCCCCGACATCGTGCGCCGGCTCCAGCTGCCGCGCACCACCGTGCACGAGTTGGTGACGACACTCGCCGCCCGCTCGTACATCGCGCCCGTACCGGGTGAGCCCGGACGCTACCGTCTCGGCGTGCGGCCGTACCAGCTCGGCAGCCGGTACTCCGAGCATCTGGACCTCGCCGCCGAGGGCCAGCAGGTCGCCCGGTCCGTCGCGGAGACCTGCGACGAGACCGTGCACGTGGCGATCCTGGAGGGCGCGGACGTCATCTACATCGCCAAGGTCGACTCCACGCACGCCGTGCGGATGGTGTCCGCCGCCGGCCGCCGGCTCCCCGCACACTGCACCTCGGTGGGCAAGATGCTGCTCGCCTCGCTCCCCGAGCCCGAGCTGACCTCGCGGATCCGCGACGATGCCGAGCTGAAGGCGATGACGCCCAACAGCATCACCGACCCGGACGCCTTGCGCCAGGCACTGACCGACATCCGCAGCCGGGGCGTCGCCGTCGAGAACCGCGAGTCGAATCCCGACGTCAGCTGCGTCGCCGCGCCCGTGCGCGACCGTGCGGGGAAGGTCGTCGCGGCGCTCTCCATCTCCGTACCGATGATCCGCTGGAGCGACGAGCGCCGCACCGAGCTGGAGCAGCTCGCCGCGAAGGGCGCGGCCGAGCTGTCCGAGCGCCTTGGATACAGGAGCGTGGCATGACGGGCGTGGAGGTGGCGGTCCGGGAAGACGCGGCGCTGGGCGAGGGGCCCACCTGGGATCCGGCCGCCGGGCGGCTGATCTGGGTCGACATCCTCGGGTCCCGGGTCCATACGTACGACCCCGTCACCGGTCGCCGTACGGTCATGGCGACCGAGCAGCACGTGGGCGCCGCGAAGCCGCGCGCGGGTGGTGGCCTGGTGGTCAACCTGCGGGACGGTGTGGGGCTCTACGGGCCCGGCACCGAGGACTTCCGCTGGCTGCACCACGAGATCGTCCCCGGACGCCGGGCCAACGACGCGGCGGTCGCCCCCGACGGCGCCCTGTGGGCGGGCACCATGCGCTACGACGAGGCACCGGGCGGCGGAACCCTTTCCCGTATCACCGCCGACGGCACGCTGGACGTCGTCCTCGACGACGTGGACGTCAGCAACGGCACGGGCTGGAGCCCCGACGGACGCCTGATGTACTACATCGACTCGCCGACGTGCCGCATCGACGTGTTCGACGTGGGGGAGGACCAAAAGCCGTTCAACAGGCGGCAGTTGGCGGCCATCGAGGAAGGCGCGGGCTTCCCCGACGGGCTCACCGTCGACGCCGACGGCTGTGTCTGGGTGGCCCTCTGGGACGGCGGCGCCCTCCGCCGCTACACGCCCTCCGGCGAGTTGGACCGGGTCGTCCCGCTCCCTGTCCGCCGCCCCACGGCCTGCGCCTTCGGCGGCGCCGACCTGACCGACCTGTACATCACCACGGCCCGTACGGGCCTGGAGGCACCGCACCCGATGTCCGGCTCACTGCTGGTGCTGCCGGGCGCGGGCAAGGGGCTGGCACAGCCGGCGTTCGCTGGCTAGGCCTGTCTGGAGTTTCCTGCCTGCGCTGCGGCGTCCGGCACGGCGTCTCGCTGCGTTGTCGGGATCGCCCGCGTACGCCCAGTACGCGGGCGACCCTCCGCCTTGCGATGCACCGCTGGCAGCCACCTTGCTCAAGGTACATAGCATCTGACCTGTGGAAACGGCCTGTCTCAGGCTCACTGCCCGGCACTGGACGGGCCAGCAACCAAGATGCAGGCCACTCAGCAGTGTGGCGTGGTCGCCCCAGCCCTCTCCCAGCGCATCGGCCCCGTGGTCGTGACCGCCAACCTCGGCTCGGCGAAACCCGCCGCAGCCGCCCGCCGGATGCGCCGCCAGGTTCTGGATCAGCCCTGGAGATGAAGAATCTGCGATCACCTTGGTTGTCACAAAGCCGGGCAATGACTCGGTAGGGAATCACACAAGGTTGGGTCACGATGTGTCAAGAAGCGGCTATGTGAACGCGTATCGCCGGATTCAGACGTACGTTCCTCCCTGTGAATTCCGAACCCACACGTCACAGAGCTGTCAGCCTCACGTCGACCGCTGTCGCCGACGGGGCCGCTCCCGCTCGGCGTTCACTGATCCGCTCCGCAGTGACCGGCACCGCTCTGCTGGGTGCTGGTCTCGCCGTCGGCGTCCCCTCCGCTTCCGCTGCCACTGCGGGCAGCACGCGCCCCCGGCCGACCACGGCGCGGGAGGCATTGCGGGAACTCGCGGCGGGCAACTTCCGCTGGCGTACGTATCGCGAGCGGCACCCCGACGAGAATGCGGCTGTCCGGCAGGCGCTGAAGTCGGGTCAGAAACCCTTCGCCGTCCTGCTCGGATGCATCGACTCCCGCGTACCGCCGGAGCTGATCTTCGATCAGGGGCTCGGCGACCTGATGACGGTGCGCTCGGCGGGTGAGGTTCTGGACGAGGCCGTGCTCGGCAGCATCGCCTACGGGGTGCTCGAACTGGACATACCGCTGATCATGGTGCTCGGGCACCAGTCGTGCGGCGCCGTGACGGCGGCGGTCCGGGCGGACGAGTCGGGTGGCGGACTGCCCGCCCACATCCAGTACATAGCCGACCAGATCCGTCCGGCCATCGACCACAGTCGGGAGGGCGACGCCCGCGTCGACGCGACGATCAGCGCCAACGTCCGACTCGTCCGCTCGCGGCTCGCGGCGGAACCCGACCTCGCCGCCAGGGTGGCCACGGGTGATCTGGCCATAGTCGGTGCGCGGTACGAAGTGACCAGCCAGCGGGTCCACCGGATCTCCTGAGCGCACGGGGCCCCGGTACCGGCCGGAACCTGACAGCAGGGCCGGGGGCGGGACCCGCCGCGCCCGATCAGCCCGCCCGCCGGATGCGCGGTGATGCCACAGCGCTCCCGCCGCTGCGGGTCGACCTTGCGACCATGACGGCGAACGTCGCACAGGCCAACGTCGCACACGTAAACGTCGCACAGGTAAACGTCGGCCCACAGGCGTGGCAGAAGACCCTGCGGGGAGCCTACGAAGCGCTGCGGCGCGGCCACGCGGTGCCGCTGGACATGGCGCCGGTCGCCGGCCAGCCCTTGGCCTGGGGCATCGGCTGCGGTCCCGGGGGGGCCGCGGGAGGCATCCCGCCTTGTTGTTGCTGCTGTGCCTGAGCGGCCATCGGCGTCTGCCAGGGTTGCCCCTGTGCCACGGGGCTGGGCCCGGGTTGCGTCCGGCCCCGTACCATGGCGGCGGTCGGGCCTGGTTGCTGCCGGCCTCTTTGCGCCGCGGCATACATTCCGGGTCGCTGCTGGTTCTGGGCCATGGGGGCCACCCCGGGCTGCTGCTGGCCCTGCGCCATGGTGGGCGGGCCCGGCTGCTGCCAACCCTGGGCCATGGCCGCCCCGCCCGGCATTCCCGCTCCGTTGGTCGCGCCGACAAGTCGGTCCACGGCCGCCGTACCCGAACTGTAGGTGTTTCCTCCGCCCATCTCGGGCACGGCGGCTCCCCTCCTGGCCCCGTAAAGCACCGACTCCAGGCCGGACACCAGGCGACGCACGTCCTCCTGGGGCCGGACCACGAGTCGCAGGAAGCGACTGGACGAGCCGATCTTGTTGCCGCACTCGCGTATCAGGATCCCGTGCTCGGCGAGCAGTCGATCCCGGACCACGGTGCCTTCGGCGCCCACGGGGAGGCGCACGAAGAGGAAGTTGCCCTGCGACGGATACACCGTCAGTTCGGGCAGTTGGGAGAGCTGGCGGGCCATGTCCAACCGATCGCGGTGGATCTGGTGCAGGCTCTCCACGTACTCGGTGCCGTGGTCCCGGAGCATGAACACCACGCTCTCCGCGAAGGAGTTGAGGTTCAACTTGGGCAGCATGGAGCGGATCTTGCCCGCCAGGCTCGGGTTGGCCACGAGATAGCCGAAGCGCACGCCGTGCAGCCCGAAGTTGTTGCCGAGGCTGCGCAGCACGATCACGTTGGGGCGCATCACCGCGTCCTCGACGACGCTCGGGTCGGCCTCCGCGTCGGCGAACTCCAGGTACGACTCGTCGATGATGATCAGATCCAGATCGGCGAGGGCGTCGCAGAAGGCGTTGATCGTCTGGCGGGGTAGAAAGCCGCCGTCGGGGTTGTTCGGGTTGCAGATGACGGCGACCCGGGTGCCCCGGGAACGGATGAACTGGATGTACCGGGTCGGGTCGAGAACGAAGCCGCTGCTCTCCAGGAGCGGGAACATGTCGACGCGCTTGCCGGTCTCCATCGGCTGATCGGTCCACCGGCCGAAGGTGGGGACGGGGATGGCGAGGGACTCGCGGACCAGCAAGTGGTCGATCCAGGTCATGAGTTCGGTGGATCCGTTGCCCATCGCGACACACTGCGGGGGCAGTTGGAACAGGTTGCACAGCTCACCGGTGATGGTGTCGGCGCTGCTCGGGTAGTACCTGATGATGTCGGGCAGCCGGTTCGCCAGCTCGTCGAACATCGCCGGGGTGGGGAAGTACGGATTGCTCGGGAAGCAGAAGTCCAGCGGACGAGCCCCCCCGCTTTCGCGTGCCAGTGTGGCCATCGACGGGCTGTGCGCGCCGCTGCGGAAAAGCGAGGTGACATCGTCGGCCATGGACCCTCCGTCCGTGGGGGGCGGACCGCGGTGGGGTACAGCGGGCCGCCCCTTCATACGTACGGAAATGTGTCTGGGTTCAACCAGCGTAAGAAATCAGGACATTGAGGTCCCCCAGTAGGTTTTCAGGCGCCGAAGGAGTGGATCGTCGTCGAGCGGTACGTCTGACCCGGCCGGAGCACGGTGGACGGGAACGCCGGCTGGTTCGGCGAGTCCGGGAAATGCTGGGTCTCCAGGCACAGCGCGTCGCCCTGGCGGTAGATGTGGCCGCCGGTGCCGACGAGCGTGCCGTCGAGGAAGTTCCCGGAGTAGAACTGCACCCCCGGCTCGGTCGTCGAGATCTTCAGCGTACGGTCGGACGACGGGTCCCGCAGTGTCGCGATGTGCTCGGGCTCAGGGGTGACGCCCTTGTCCAGGACCCAGTTGTGGTCGAAACCCTTGGCGTGCAGGAGCTGCTGGTTCGCCTCCCTGATGTTCTCGCCGACGGGCTTCGTACGGCGGAAGTCGAAGGGGGTGCCGGCTACCTCGGCCGGCTCCCCGGTGGGGATCAGGCCCGAGTCGACCGGGGTGTAGCGGGACGCGGCGATCGTCAGCTCGTGGTCGTGGACCGTGCCGCTGCCCTCGCCCGCGAGGTTCCAGTACACATGGTTGGTGAGGTTGACGACCGTGGTCCTGTCGGTGGTGGCCTCGTAGTCGATGCGCCAGTCGCCGTGCCGGGTGAGGGTGTACGTGACCTTCGTCCGCAGCGTTCCGGGATAGCCCATCTCGCCGTCGACGCTGGTGCAGCGCAGGACCAGACCGACGTCCGAGCCGGAAGTGAGGGGCTCGACGTCCCACACACGCTTGTCGAGGCCCTCGGCCCCGCCGTGCAGGCTGTTCCCGCCGTCGTTGACGTTCACCTGGTACGCCGTGCCGTCCAGCGTGAATGCGCCGTTGGCCAGGCGGTTCCCGTACCGGCCGATGAGGGCGCCGAAGTACGGGCTGGAGGCGACGTAGTCCTCGATGCCGGCGAAGCCCAGGGAAACGTTCGCGTACCGGCCGTGCCGGTCCGGGATCTCCAGGGACTGCACGATCCCGCCGTACGACAGGACCTTCAGCCGCGTGCCGCCGTTCTCCAGCGACCAGCGGTGGATCTCCGTCCCGTCGGCGAGCTTGCCGAAGAGCTCCTTCACGGGTTCCTGCCTCCTGCTTCCGTGGGCGGACATGGTTACGGGGGCCCTGGCGGGCCCCCGTATGGAAATGAGGGCTACGAACCGGCCTTGCGCTTGTTCCACACGTCGAAACCGACCGCCGCGAGCAGCACCAGGCCCTTGATGACCTGCTGCCAGTCGGTGCCGACGCCGACGAGGTTCATGCCGTTGTTCAACACGCCCTGGACCAGGCCGCCGATGATGGCGCCGAGGACCGTGCCGACGCCGCCGATCATCGACGCTCCGCCGATGAACGAGGCGGCGATCGCCTCGAG
>CBFGQM010000202.1:0-9737 GCA_965650905.1 uncultured Streptomyces sp.
CGCATCGTCGACGAGATCCGGAAAGCGAACAAGCTCGACCCCCTGGAGGTCCCCGCATGACCACGCCCGCCCCGCAGGTCAACCGCCTTCGCCCGCGGCGCTCCTGCCTCGCCGTACCGGGAAGCAACCCGCGCTTCCTGGAGAAGGCCCAGGGCCTCCCCGCCGACCAGGTCTTCCTCGACCTGGAGGACGCGTGCGCCCCGCTCGCCAAGCCCGAGGCGCGGCACACCATCGTCAAGTTCCTCAACGAGGGCGACTGGACGGGCAAGACACGGGTCGTGCGCGTCAACGACTGGACGACGGAGTGGACGTACCGCGACGTCGTCACGGTGGTCGAGGGCGCGGGACCGAACCTGGACTGCATCATGCTGCCGAAGGTCCAGGACGCCCAGCAGGTCGTGGCGCTGGACCTGCTGCTGACGCAGATCGAGAAGACGATGGGCTTCGAGGTCGGCAAGATCGGTATTGAGGCCCAGATCGAGAACGCGAAGGGTCTGGTCAATGTCGACGCGATCGCCGCTGCCTCTCCACGTGTCGAGACGATCATCTTCGGTCCGGCCGACTTCATGGCGTCGATCAACATGAAGTCGCTCGTGGTGGGCGAGCAGCCCCCGGGCTACCCGGCGGACGCGTACCACTACATCCTGATGCGCATCCTGATGGCCGCACGCACGCACAACCTCCAGGCGATCGACGGCCCCTACCTGCAGATCCGCAACCAGGAGGGCTACCGCGAGGTCGCGCGGCGCGCCGCCGCGCTCGGCCTCGACGGCAAGTGGGTGCTGCATCCGGACCAGGTCGCCGCGGCCAACGAGATCTTCTCGCCCTCCCAGGAGGACTTCGACCACGCCGAGCTGATCCTGGACGCGTACGAGTACTGCACGTCCGAGGCGGGCGGCAGGAAGGGCTCCGCGATGCTCGGCGACGAGATGATCGACGAGGCCAGCCGCAAGATGGCGCTCGTCATCTCGGGCAAGGGCCGGGCCGCCGGCATGACCCGTACGTCCAAGTTCGAGGCCCCGGAGGCGTAAGACACCATGCAGTTCGGCCGCACCTACGAAGAGTTCACCGTCGGGGACGTCTACAAGCACTGGCCCGGGAAGACGGTCACCGAGTACGACGACCACCTCTTCTGTCTGCTGACCATGAACCACCACCCGCTCCATATGGACACCAACTATGCGGAGAGGACGACGGACTTCGGGCAGAACGTCGTCGTGGGGAACTACATCTACTCGCTGCTGCTGGGCATGTCGGTACCGGACGTGTCCGGGAAGGCGATCGCGAACCTCGAGATCGAGTCCCTCCGTCATGTCGCGCCGACCTTCCACGGCGACACGCTCTACGGCGAGACGACGGTCCTCGACAAGACGCCCTCCACGTCGAAGAGCGACCGCGGAATCGTCTACGTCGAGACGAAGGGCTACAAGCAGGACGGCACGCTGGTCTGCGTGTTCCGCCGCAAGGTGATGGTTCCCACCGAGACGTACATCAAGGAGCGCGGCGGCGAGCAGCCCGGCCGGCCCCAGCTCAAGGAGCAGGAGAAGCAGCCATGAGCCGACTCGCCCGGACCGCAGGTCTGACCGACATCCAGCAGGAGATCCTCTCCACCGTCCGGGACTTCGTGGACAAGGAGATCATCCCGGTGGCGACCGAGCTGGAGCACCGCGACGAGTACCCGCAGCAGATCGTCGACGGCCTCAAGGAGTTGGGCCTCTTCGGGCTGATGATTCCCGAGGAGTACGGGGGTCTGGGTGAGTCGCTGCTCACCTACGCGCTGTGTGTGGAGGAGATCGCGCGGGGCTGGATGTCGGTCTCCGGCATCATCAACACGCACTTCATCGTGGCGTACATGCTCAAGCAGCACGGCACGCAGGAGCAGAGGGACCACTTCCTGCCCCGTATGGCGGCGGGCGAGGTGCGCGGCGCGTTCTCCATGTCGGAGCCGGGGCTGGGCTCGGATGTGTCGGCGATTACGTCGAAGGCGGTCAAGGACGGCGACCATTACGTCCTGAACGGTCAGAAGATGTGGCTGACGAACGGTGGCACGTCGACGCTGGTGGCCGTTCTGGTCCGGAGTGACGAAGGACACGCCGAGGGCACGGCACCCCACAAGTCGATGACGACCTTCCTGGTCGAGAAGGAGCCCGGCTTCGGTGAGGTCCGCCCCGGCCTGACCATCCCCGGAAAGATCGACAAGATGGGATACAAGGGCGTCGACACCACCGAGCTCATCATGGATGACCTGCGAATTCCGGCCAATCGCGTACTTGGTGGTGTTACGGGCCGAGGCTTTTACCAAATGATGGACGGAGTCGAGGTCGGCCGCGTGAACGTGGCGGCACGTGGCTGCGGCGTCGCCCAGCGTGCATTTGAGCTCGGCGTCTCCTATGCCCAGCAGCGTCACACGTTCGGCAAGCCCATCGCGCAGCACCAGGCGATCCAGTTCAAGCTGGCGGAGATGGCCACCAAGGTGGAGGCGGCTCATGCGATGATGGTGAACGCGGCACGCAAAAAGGACTCAGGGGAGCGAAACGACCTCGAAGCAGGGATGGCGAAGTACCTCGCCTCCGAATACTGCAAGGAAGTCGTGGAGGACGCGTTCCGGATCCATGGCGGCTACGGCTTCTCGAAGGAGTACGAGATCGAGCGCCTCTACCGAGAGGCACCGATGCTGCTGATCGGCGAAGGTACCGCTGAGATCCAGAAAATGATCATCGGGCGCCGGCTGCTCGAAGAGTATCGGTTCCAGGGTTAGATGTCCGACTACGGGGTGTTTTCTTGGAGAAGAAGGTCACACCACGTCAGCATTCTTCGGCCGCTGACTCGGCTTCCTGGCTTGCCCAGTTGTGGCCCGCGACCGGTACGATCCCGGGAAAGCCGCCGTCCCCCGTTCCAGCGCGGCATCATCCGCTACGAAGGTCATCCATGCCCCACAGCCAAACCTCCGCACCACGCGGTCGGGCCCGCCTTGCGCGCGGAGCATCGCCGTGGCTCCTCCCGACCGTCGCCACCGCAGCACTCAGCCTGGCCCGTGCGCGCCGCTCCGGCGCCGCCAAGGCCGTGGCCGTACCCGCAACCGCGCTCGCGGCGGGCATGCTGTGGTTCTTCCGCGACCCCGAGCGTGAGATCGCCCCTGGCCGGGTCATCTCGCCCGCAGACGGTGTGGTGCAGAGCATCATGCCGTGGCGGGACGGCCGCACCCGCGTCGCCATCTTCATGAGCCCGTTGAACGTCCATGTCAACCGCGCCCCGCTCGCCGGCACGGTGACGTCGGTCGAGCACATCCCCGGCGGATTCGTTCCGGCGTTCAACAAGGAGAGCGAGAACAACGAGCGCGTCGTGTGGCACTTCGACACCGAGCTCGGCGACATCGAGATGATCCAGATCGCCGGTGCGGTCGCGCGACGCATCGTGCCGTACGTTCCGCAGGGCACCAAGGTCGAGCAGGGGGACCGGATCGGCCTGATCCGCTTCGGCTCGCGCGTCGACATCTACCTCCCCGAAGGCGTCGAGGTCGCGGTGGAGGTCGGTCAGAAGACCGTGGCTGGGGTGACTCGCATTGACCGTGATTGATCCGGAGACTCAGGCCGGCGCCGGCTGGGTGCCGGACGCCGAGGAGGTGGACGACGCGGAGGAGATGCCGCTGTCGCTCCGCCTCTCAATAGCGGACACGCTGACCCTCGGCAACGCCACCTGCGGCTTCATGGCGGTGTACTTCACCACCACCGGCATCCTGATCCCGCACCTCACGGGCAGCCAGGAGACGGGCATGGCCCGGCACAGCGCGGCCACGGCCGTGATCCTGATGCTGTGCGCGGCGGTCTTCGACCTCTTCGACGGGCTCGTGGCCCGCAAGCTGCGTTCGTCACCGATGGGCGCGGAGCTGGACAACCTCTCGGACCTGATCAGCTTCGGTCTGGCACCCGCGTACTTCGTGCTCGTCTACGGCATGGTCGCGGACGACGCGCACCAGCGGGTGGCCGCGGTGGGGGCGATCGTGGTCCTACTGGCGGTCGTGCTGCGGCTCGCCAGATTCTCGTGCGTGACGGTGAAGGACGGGACCTTCCAGGGCATGCCCTCGCCGTTCGGCGCGCTGACGGTCGTCTCGATCGTGCTCCTGGAGCTGCCGTTCGTCGCCACGCTCCTGGCAGTCCTCGGCACCGCCTGGCTGATGGTGAGCCGGGTCGAGTACCCGAAGCCGCGGGGTCCGCTCGCGGTCGCGATGCTCTCCTGGATCGTCGCCGCCATGGGTCTGCTGGCGGCCTGGGCCTTCGACGCCCCCGGCGGTCAGCTACTCCTCCAGACGGGCTGTGCGCTCCAGCTGGTCCTCGGCGCGGTGATCCCCCTCTTCGCCACGGCGCGGAGGGTGAACAACTTCCGCGACAACCGGCGCGAGGCCAGGGCGGCGCAGTTGCCATAAGCACGTGGCTGAAGGGCCCCGAACCTTTGTCGGCCTCTCATGGGCGTCTGTTGGTTCGGGGCCCTTCAGCATGTCCGGCGCCTGGTCCTGGCCGGGTCCCGTCAGCGGCTTGCGCGCCGGTGAGGATGCTTCGCGCGGTCTCAGCCTGAGATAAAACCTCAGGCCAGGAAGTCCCGGGCAATCCGTTCCGCCACCAACTCCAGGATCGGTCCCGCCTCGGCGATGCACCGCGCGACGTCGGGCTCCGCGTCCGTCAGGGGGTACGCCCGACGGATACCCGCCCGCCCCAGCGCCTCCGCGGGGAGCGCGAGGCGGCCGCAGACCGCGATGACCTCCTTGTCGGCGGCACGCGCGGCGGCAGCGACCCCCGCGGGAGCCTTACCGTGCAGGGTCTGCTCGTCGAGGGAGCCCTCACCGGTGATGACGAGGGTGGCGCGCTCCAGGGCGGGGGCGAAGCCCAGGACGTCGAGCATGACCTCGATACCCGGTCGGAAGCTCGCTCCGAGGCCCACCAGCGCCCCGTAACCGATACCGCCGGCCGCACCGGCACCGGGCGCGGCGGCGTACTGGGCGGCCTTGGGGCCGATCGACTTCTCCAGGACCGTGGCGAAGTGTGCGAGGGCCGCGTCGAGGGTCGCCACGTCGTCCGCAGACGCCCCCTTCTGCGGGCCGTACACCGCCGGCGCCCCCTTGGGTCCGGTCAGCGGATTGTCCACGTCGCTCGCGAGGACGACATCGGCCGCGGCCAGCCTGGGGTCGAGCCCGGACAGGTCGGCCGTGGCGAGGTTCCGCAGGGACGCGCCGCCGGGTGCCACCGGCTCCCCGTCCGCGTCAAGGAAGCGCGCGCCGAGCGCGGCCAGCATCCCGGCACCGCCGTCCGTGGTGGCGCTGCCGCCCACACCGAACACGATCGTGCGCGCCCCGGCGTCCAGAGCGGCCCGCAGCAGTTCCCCGGATCCGTACGTGGACGACGTGAGCGGCGCGAAGACCCCGGCGGGCAGCCGCTGCAGTCCGCCGGCCTCGGCCATCTCCACGACCGCCATGTCGCCGCGCAGCGCGTACGCGGCGGTGACCGCGTCTCCGAGCGGCCCGGCGACCCGTAGCTCACGCCGCTCGAACCCGGCCGCGACGGCCGCGTCGACCGTGCCGTCGCCGCCGTCGGCCACCGGCAGCGCCTCGACCTCCACATGCGGCGCGACCCGGTGGAGCCCGGCCGTCACCCGCTGCGCGACCTGCACGGCCGTCAGCGAGCCCTTGAACTTGTCCGCGGCGACGAGCACCCGTCGGGTCCGATTCACTGCAGCGTCCGCCACCTTTGCATTCCCCTTGGTCTTCGGGCTCTTCAGACTCTCCCGGCCTTGTACACGTCAAGGCAGTCGCGCCGCTGTGACCTTAACCGGCGGAAGGGGCCGCCGCCCAGGGCGGATCTCGCACCCCGGACATAAACCAGGCAAGAGCGGCTGGAATTAGGTAGACCGGACGTATGACCCTCGTCGGTGTTGACGTCGCGGACCGCGTCCTCGGGGGCTGGCTGGGCCGGATCGCGGGCAACATGCTCGGCAAACCGGTCGAGCAGGGCGACCACTGGACGCGGGACCGCATCGACCGCTATCTGCGTCAGACCGCCGCGCTGCCGCTCACCGACTACCTGCCCGCGCCCGTCGGCCCGAGCGAGGAGTTCGTGCTGCGTCCCGAGTGGCGCCAGTGCGTACGCGGCCGGATCCACGGCAGCTGCCGGGATGACGACGTGGACTACGCGATCCTCGGCCTGGACCTCCTCGAGACGCACGGCTTCGGCTTCAGTACGGAGCAGGTGGGCGACCTGTGGCTGCTGCGGCTGCCCTATCTGCAGACGTTCACCGCGGAGCGCGCCGCGTACCGGAACCTCGCCAACGGGCTGAAGCCGCCGCTGACCGCGACGTACGACAACCCCTACCAGGAGTGGATCGGCGCCCTCATCCGCGCCGACATCTACGGCTGGACCTGTCCGGGTCTGCCCCGGCGCGCGGCGTTGCTCGCCCACCGGGACGCCCTGCTGTCGCACACCGGCAACGGCGTGTACGGCGCGACGTGGGCGGCCGCGCTGATCGCGGCGGCGTTCACCGCGCCCACCGTGCGGCATGCGGTGGACCAGGCCCTCGCCGTGATCCCGGCCGGCAGCCGGCTCGCCCGTACCGTGCGGCGGGTCGTCTCCCTCCACGACACGCGGATGGCCTGGGAGGACACGCTCACGACGGTGGCCGAGGAGACGGCCGGGCTCGGCTGGATCCACACCATCCCGAACGCCGCCGTACTCACCGCCGGGCTCCTGTACGGCGACGGCGACTTCACCCGCACCATCACGCTGACCGTCCGCGGCGGCCTGGACACCGACTCCAACGGGGCGACGGCCGGCTCGGTAGCGGGCGTGCTGACTGGGGCGGACGCGATTCCGACGCAGTGGAAGGAGCCGCTGGAGGACACGGTCCGCAGCGCGGTGTTCGGCTTCGACGGGGTGCGCATCAGCGAGCTGGCGGAAAGGACGGTGCGGCTGGCGCAGGCAGAGCCGTAGAGGCCGGGCTGGTCTGGATGACCTCCACGCCAGACTTCGTTGGGGATGTACGCCTTGGTGAGGAGTTCACTGATGGCGTTGACCGCTGCGGAGATCGCCGACATTCGGCGCTACGCCCAGGAACTGTCCGACCAGGCGCCCCCACTCACCCCCGAGCAGCGGGACCGCCTGAAAGCCCTGCTCCGGCGCAAGCCGACCGAGTCGAAGCCAATCGCCGCCTAGAAGCGGCCCCCACCAGGCCGGTGTTCCAGCACCAGACCGACAGGGCCCAGTCCATCCCGCACATGCCGAAGGCCCGGCTTCTCGCTCACCAGCGACCGGGCCCCAACAAAAAGGGACCCACCACTACGGCAATGCCGCGTAGTTAGGCGGCATGGACGGCTGTCGAATCTGCGGTTTCCGCTGGTGGTTGTGGTTCCCGGGTCCACTGGGGGTGGAGTCGGTAACGGCCGCGACCGGTTCTGACGAGGAACTTCTGTGTGATCCACTGCCCCATCTGCGCGGCGAGGCTGCGCACGTGCTCGATCTTGAGGGCGTCGGCGATCTGGGCGGGGGTCCAGTCCTGGCCGGCGGGGGCGTCGGCTAGGAGCTGGAAGACCTGTGAGCGTCGTCCGGTGTCGGTGGGCTGCGGTGGCAGAGCGGTGGGTTGCTCGACGGCGGCGAGGACGGTGATGTCCAGCTTGGTGATGGAGCGGCTGGTCAGCGGCCGGGTTTTGTGTGGTGTGGCACCGTATCGGGACATCGGGCACTTCACCTTGCGGGCGCTGAGCCGAGGGCGGCGGGCGGGCAGGAGACCGGCCAGGACGGCTCGGGCGATGCTTCTCTGGCCGTCTTCGTCGTCGGCGGTGATGTGGGAAGCGGCGGTGATCTGATCGGCGGCCGTCTGGAGGGCGATGGTGAAGCCGGCGCGGTCGGGGTCGGTGCCGGGGCGGGACTCCACCGCGTCACACATCGCCCGGCGCAGGACCTGGTAGACGGTGAGCAGGGCCCACAGCTCCTGTTCCAGACCGTAGGCGTCGGTGGAGCGCAGGACGCGTCCGGTGAGCAGGGTGTGGCGCAGGGCGAGGAAGGCTGATTCGGCTTCCCAGCGTTCGTGGTAGAGGCGGGCCAGTTGTGCGGCGGGGTCGGTGCGGTGGTTGAGCAGGGTGGTGACCAGCATGTAGTGGTCGCCGACCTTCGTGCCGTCGTCGCAGGTGGCGGTGATGTCGACGTTGATGATGCGGAAGGTGCGGTCCTGGATTCGGGTCAGGAACGATCCGTCGGGCAGAGGTGTCCAGATGGTGGGGCGGCGGCGGGTGTTCAGGCGGATCAGCAGCTGAGCGCCGGTGTCAGCGGTGCGGATGAGGAAGTCGTCCCCGGCGAACGCGCGGTCGGCCAGCAGGAGCATCGTGTGGTTGAGCAGGGGCAGCAGACGGCAGGCGTAGTGGGTCTCGCCGTGCCGGGTGGGGCCGAAGACGGCACCGAGCAGGCCTCGGGTTCCGGTCTCGCACAGGGCCATCAGCCGCAGGTGCGGGTAGCCCTCCGGGCCGTGGGTGTGCAACATCTTGCCCAGCCAGGCGCGGACGCGCGGATGGTCGGGGGCACGCAGCGAGCTGCAGCCGTCGAAGGCGACCGTGCGCCACTTCCGATATCAGATGCCCGGAGTGCCTGGCTGTGCCATCGGCCCGGCCACCGACTCGAACAACATCCTCAGCGGCGCCATGCCGACTCTTCGCCGCAGATCACGCAGGGCCTTCTCGGAGGGCCGGGCCAGACGCAGCGGCCCCAACCCTGCAACGAGTTTTCCCCAGACCCGTACGTATCCGAGCGCTGGGAAGACGGCCAGCGCCAGCACGAAGTACACCCCTACCCGAGAGGGCAGCAGACGTAGTCTCCTCTGCGCCGTCCGTGTCCGCGTCAGCACGTCGTCGACCAGTTCGAAGGGAAGGTACTGCGTCAACTCCCCGAGGTGACCCGGCGCGAAGACGCCCTCCGCAACGGTGATGGTGCGGACGAAACTGGTCATGGCAGACTGCTCGGACCACGGGACCCCTGCTCGGCGTGAAGACCTTGGACGGCTTCACCGCAGGTAGCAGAGGTCCCGTTCTCCGTGTTGGTAAGGCCGCACCCACCCCAGTGATCAAGTTGACGCTCACCAGCAGCTTCTTAACTACGCGGCATTGCCTCCTCACTCCCATTCTTGACCTTGCCCCGGGGGCCGGGTTCTAGCGTCGCGGTGTACGGATGGAACGCGACGAAAGGCGGCTGACATGCCGTTTCGCGAGGGTGAGGTATACCGCTGCCCCGATGCGAACTGCGGGTGCGAGCTGACCGTGACCAAGTCGGCCCCGCCGACCTGCGGCGGCCAGCAGAGCCCGACGTGCTGCTGCGGCAAGAACATGGTCAAGACGTCCGAGTAGGCGACCGGCATGGGCCAGCGGTCCTACACTGAGCGGAGCCGTCCCGGTGGCTTCCCCCGTGCCACCGGGACGACTTTCGTGCGGCCGATTCGAGTTGGCGCTTGGCCTGGGCCTTCGGCTCCGCGGCGTCGATCGCCGGGTCCCGTCTCCCACGGCGGCCGGGGCCGTTGGGCAGGAGTCTGCTGGTTGGGCTCAGCAGCAGTGGGACGTGCAGGTGCCGCTCCGGGTCGGCGATGCGGAAGGCGATGGCCACCTCGGGGAAGAACGCGTCCGGGCCCAGGTGCGCCGCCGTGTCGAAGACCAGGCGGTACGCGCCCTCGGCCAGGGCGCCGTCGAGAATCCGCAGTCGCCCGTCGCCGTCGGT
>CBFGQM010000203.1:0-9721 GCA_965650905.1 uncultured Streptomyces sp.
AAAACCGGATCCCGGAAAACCGGATCCCGGAAAACCGGATCCCGGAAAACCGGATTTTGGCAATCCGGACGCCGCGCCCTGCGACGGTTTCCTGAAGGTTGTGGCCGACGGGCTCAAATCAGGGTCGATCAAAAGTAATTTTGGCACCGATCTGCAGAACAAGTGCAAGAATATTGAGAGCCTTATCCGGAACGGGGGCGACCCGGCCAGCCTCGTCACCGAACTCAGAACATCAATCCAGCAAGCGAAGTCCGACGGTGTCGTCACCCGGGAGTACGCAGACAAGCTGGATGCGGAAGCAAAGGCAATCCTCGACGCCGCCTGAGCCTGATGACGGAAAGGTGCCCCCGATGGCCGGGGCCGGGGGGGCAGGTGGTAAGAGTCGGCCGAAAGACGCGGCGCGGTCATGCGGGGGGCGTGAGTCCTCCGACTTGTGGCGGGCGCGCGTCCGCTCGGAAGCCGCGCCCCGCAGGGGGGCGCGGCGACGCTGTCGCGTATGACGATGTGGGCGCCGAGCAAGTGGTGGGCACCCGCGGCCTGTTCGGGGGTCGCGCAGGGCGATGCACGGCGGCCCGGCCGAGTTCCTCGGACGGGGCCGGAACTGGTCTGGGGTGGGTTGAAGTCCTCCGCGAGCGGGACGTCGTTGTAGTTGACGACTGCAGACGACTGCAGACGACTGGCGACGCGGGCGTCCAGGGGCGTGTGGCCGGGCAGGCCGCCGAGGACGACGGTCTTTCGGTGGCCCGCCGAGAGCAGGTGGCCGGTGATGGCGCGGGCCCCGGCCGCGTTGTCGAACTCCACTACGAGCGCGGGGATGCGGGGATCCGGCGCGGGCGTCGTAGGCGATCTTGCGCGCTTTCCCCGGCTCCTGCCCACGGGATCTGCCTCAGGATCGCACCCGTTTCTCCCGTCGCGGGTGGCCTGAGGTATGGTCTCCCCACGGTCCGTAGTCACCGACCGGTGACCTGCTGGAACGGCGAGTGTCGGAGGGGCGCGCACGACGATGGAATTCCACCTCGGTGACGGCGGATCCATGGACCTGGACGACACACGGCTGGAGGCGATGTCTCTGGAGCCGCTGTTGACGCGGGACTACGAGAGGCGCCCCGCGCTGGTCTACGAGCGGCTGCGACAGCGGTACGGTCCCGTCGCCCCGGTCGATCTGCTGGGCGTGCCCGCCTGGCTGGTGCTGGGGTATCGCGAGTCGCTCGAAGTGCTCCAGGACGACGGCGTATGGCTGAAGGGCCTGGAGAACTGGCGGGCCCGGTCGGACGGAGAGGTCCCTTCCGACTGGCCGCTGGGACCCTCCCTGGAGGTCAACCATGTGCTGATCCAGGGCGGTTCCGGCTACCGGACGCTGCGGACGGCATGGGACGCGGCGCTCAGGCCGTTCCAGGACCCGCGCCATCCCCAGGCGAAGCGGCTGAAGGCGGCCGTCACCGCGTACGCCGACGAGCTGATCACCCTGATCGGGCAGGGCGGACGCATGGGCGTGGCTGACCTGTCCGCACAGTTCTCCCGGCCACTGCCGCTGATGGTGGCGAGCCATCTGCTCGGCTTTCCCGGCTCGCAGGGCGACGACGCGCTGATGGACATGTGGCGGGTGCTGGACGCCGGCCCGTACGCGGAACCCGCGCTGGAGCGGCTGCTGGAGACGCTGGCGCAACTGGGGGCGGCGAAGCTCAGGGAGCCGGGGGACGACTTCCCCTCGTATCTGCTGGCCGCGCACCCGGATCTCTCACTCGACGAGCTGGCCCGTGAACTGTTCATGCTGCTCGGCATGACCTCCGACCACGTCGGCATCCTCATCTCCAACACCGTGGTCGAGGTCATCGCCGGCGAGGGCGGAGGCGGGGTACGGGCCACTCTCTCCGCCGGGATGGTCAGGGAGACCATGAACCGGGTGCTCATGAGCAAGCCGCCGGTGCTGAACTTCGTGCCGCGGTTCGCGGCCAAGGACACACCGCTCGGGAAGTACAAGATCCGCAGGGGCGACCCGGTATGGATCTCCTCCGCCGCCGCGCTCACCGACCCGCTCTTCGTCGGGCAGATGGCGTCGGATTCCATGATCAGCAGCCGGGCGCATCTGGCATGGGGTGCGGGCCCCCGCCAGTGCCCGGCGCGCGAGCTGGCCTCGACGGTCGCGGCGGTTGGTGTGAGCCGGCTCTTCGAGCGGTTCTCCAACCTGGCCCTCGCCCTTCCGGCCGACCAACTGCCGTGGCGCTCCTCCCCGTTCATGCGCGGCCTGCGTTCGCTGCCCGTACGCTACGAACTCGCCGCACGGGCCGAGCACCCGCCGACGGCCGCCCCGGGACCCGAGGAGGCCGCCCCGGTCATACCGAACCAGGCGGCCCAGCAGCGCTCGTCGCTGTGGCGGTATCTGACGGGGCTGAAACGCGGAGGGCGCTGATACGCCGGGGGGCAGGGGCGCGGATACGTGGGGGCGCAGCTACGCGGGGCGCTGAGACTCACGGCGCGCTGAGAGTCACGCGCGCGCCTTCCTTGTCTGCGTGCGAGTACGTGCGAGTGCGAGCGTGTGGATCCAGCAGCCCGGCCGGCGGCCCGAGCGCTCACACCCGGTCCGGTCCTCCCGGACGCGTAGAGTCCCGTCGTGCCGAGCCAGTGCCCGGCCATGCGGCAATTCCTGGAACCCTGTCGCGCCCCTGTCAACGATTACCGGTTGATGGGAAGCGAGGAAGGGATCATTCTGGGGCGTATGGAGCATGTCGCCGCCGCGATCGTCGATGCACAGGGCACGGTGACGGGGTGGAGCGAGGGTGCCCGGCGGCTGACGGGGTATGCGGCCGAGGAAGTCCTGGGGCGGGCGGCGGGGGACCTGCTCGCCGAGGACCCGCCGCGGGAGGCGGTGGCCCCGCCGGATGGTGAGGTCGTCGTGCTGTCCGGTGAGGTCGTCGTGCGGCATCGGGACGGTCACCGCGTCGCGCTCGCGTTGACGGCGCAACCCGTGCTGGGCCGGGACGCCGGACCGTCCGGATTCGTAGTCACCGCCGCGTACCCCGGCGAGCCGGAGCCGACCCTGGCGGAGCAGGCGTTCCAGCAGGCCTCCGTGTCGATGTCCGCCTTCAGCACGGACCAGCGCTATCTGCGGCTCAACGACGTGGCCTGCCGGGTCATGGGAGTCGGCGAGGATGCCCTGGTGGGGCGGTTCTACGAGGGCACCGTGCCGGAGGACCGGACCAGCCGGGGGTTTCTCGAGCACATTCGCAAGGTGGCCCGGACCGGGGACGCCGTGCGCTACGAGAGCTACACCCGCGCGCCGTCCGGGAGCCGGGAGCACGCGTGGAACATCGAGATGTGGCCGGTACGCGCCGCCTCCGGCGACCTGACCGCGGTCGCCATCGCCGCGTTCGACAGCAGCGAGCAACACTGGGCCCGGCAGCGGCTGGCCCTGCTGAACGAGGCCGCGGCCGGCATCGGGACCACTTTGGACGTGGTCCGCACCGCCGACGAACTGCTGGGGCTCGTGGTGCCGCGTTTCGCCGACTTTGCCAGCGTGGACCTGCTGGACTGGGTCCTGCGGGCGGACGAACCGACGACGGCCGAGCGTACCGACGTCCTGTTGCGCCGGGTAGCGCACCGGTCCGTCATCACGGGGACACCCGAGGCGGCCGTCGAGCTGGGCGAGGCGGACACCTATCCACCGTTCTCGCCGCCCGCGCGGGCGCTGCTGGAGGGACGGGCGGTGCTCAGCAGAGCCGGGGAACCGGACTTCGACCAGTGGCTGCGCGGCCACGAGGCGCGAGACGCCAAGGACCGTGAGTACGGCGTGACCGTTCACTCGCTGCTGGCCGTACCCTTGCGGGCCCGCGGCACCACGCTGGGTGTCGCGGTCTTCGTCCGGGTCGCCAACCCGGATCCGTATGCCGGTGACGACGTCGCTCTCGCCGAGGAGCTGGCGAGCCGGGCCGCCGTCTGTGTGGACAACGCCCGCCGGTTCGCCCGTGAGCGGTCGACCGCGCTGGCCCTCCAGCACAGTCTGCTGCCGCGGGGGCTGCCCGGACAGGCGGCGGTGGAGGTGGCCCACCGCTATCTCCCGAGCGGGGCGGTGGCCGGTATCGGGGGCGACTGGTTCGATGTGATCCCGCTGTCCGGCAGCCGGGTCGCTCTCGTCGTGGGCGACGTGGTCGGACACGGCATCCAGTCGTCCGCGACCATGGGGCGCCTGCGGACGGCCGTACGGACCCTCGCCGACGTTGATCTGCCGCCGGACGAACTCCTGACCCACCTCGACGACTTGGTGATCCACCTGGCGACGGACGGGGCCGACGAGGACGTCGCGGAGTCGGGTGCGACCTGTCTGTACGCGGTCTACGACCCCGTGTCGCGCCGCCTGGCCCTGGCCGCCGCCGGATCTCCGCCACCGGTCGTCCTCCTGCCCGACGGCACCGCGCGGCTCGTCCCGATGTCCGCTGGGCCGCCGCTCGGGGTGGGGGGTCTGCCCTTCGAGGCGACGGAAATGGAGCTGCCCGAGGGTTCGCTGATCGCCCTCTACACGGACGGGCTGATCGAGGGGCGCGACCGCGACCTCGACCGTGGCACCGCAGAGCTGTGTCGTGCGCTGACCGTGTCCGCCGATTCCCTGGACTCCTTGTGCGACACGGTGCTCAAGTCCGTGCTGCCGGCCCAGCCCGCCGACGACGTGGCCCTGCTGCTGGCCCGCACCCGCGCGCTGGGCGCCGACCAGGTGGCCACCTGGGACATCCCGCCGGACCCCGAACATGTGGCCGCCGCCCGGCAGGACGTTACCGAGCAGCTGGCCGACTGGGGTCTGGACGAGGCTACTTTCGTCTCCGAACTGGTCGTCAGCGAACTGGTCACCAACGCGATCCGGTACGGCGAGCCCCCCATCCAGCTGCGCCTGATCCGTGATCGCGCGCTGATCTGCGAGGTCTCCGACGGCAGCTCCACCTCACCGCATCTGCGCCGGGCGCACGTCTTCGACGAGGGCGGCCGCGGCCTGCTGCTCGTCGCCCAGCTCACGCAGCGCTGGGGCAGCCGACAGACCGGCACCGGAAAGACGATCTGGGCGGAACAGCCGCTGCCGCCGGGCTGACCCGCCGCCCGGGCGAAACGGTGCCCTGGAGGGCGGATTCGCGGGGCCCGTCAGGAGCCGACGATCGGCTGTGTCCCAGTGTGGGCGTGTCCCAGCGCGGGCGTGTCCGCCCAGCCGCGCGGCGGACCACTTGAAGGTGCGTTCGAAGGTGGTTGGTCAGCGGGCGCGGTACGAGAGGTTGCCGGGCCAGATGGCCGAGGCGTCATCGCGGGACGGGTCGGGCAGCCGGATCGGGCGGACGCGCACGGTGCGTTCGTGTCCGTCGGTGACGGCGGTCCACGGAGCCAGGTGGCCGGAGTAGCACAGCGTGGTCAGGGCGAAAACGCCGTCGGCGTAGATCTCGACATACTCGCCGATGGTGAGTACGCGCAAGGCGGCGGCAGGTTCGGTCAGGACGGTCTCGCCGAGCCGGGTTCCGTCGGGGCCGGTGACCCAAAGGTTCTTGCCGTCGCAGCCGACGGCAAGGTGGGGTCGGTCGCCGCCGGAGGTGTCGGTGCGCAGGGTGACCTCGACACGGCCGGATATGGCTATGTCGCCGACCGCGTGCAGAGTGGGTTGGTCGGTTTCCTCGCCCAGCCAGGTGTTCAGGCCCGGCCACCACTCCAGGCGAGGTGCCGCGGCTTCGGGTGTGACCAGGAGCTTCGGCTGGGCGAGCATCCCGCGGCAGCGGTCGCCGGAGTCGGTGAGGCCGATGCGGCGCGGGGTGGTGTGCAGGACGACACGGGAGCCGTCGGGTGTGGCGATGACGCGCGGGGCGTAGGAACCGGTGGGACCGAGCGGGCCGCGGCGGGTCCAAGGGCCCCGCAGGCGGGGCGCGGTCCACGCCTCGAAGCCGCGGGTCTGGGCGATGGAACCGAGCAGCAACCAGCTGCCGTCGTCAAGGCGTTCCAGGACCGGGCACTCCAACTCGTCGACGTCGCCGGGTGCGATGAGGGGTGGTTGGACGGTCCATCGTTCCAGGTCGTCGGAGGTGGCCCAGGCGACGCAGCCGCCGGCCTCGACGGGGAGCGAGGCGTCGCTGGCGCAGACGACCATGACCCAGCCGTCCGACTCGTCGTCGGGTACGACGAACGGATCGCGCCAGCCCATGCGTTCGCCGGTGCGGTACCAGCGCGGGTCCGCCTCGGCCACCGGCCGCGAGCTGTGGCGGCTCCAGCCCGTGCCGTCCGTGCGGTCCGAGTACGCCAGCCCGACCGACTGGAGCGGCCAGCCGCCCGGTGTGAGACCGGAGACGCCCGTGTAGAACATCGCCATTCCGTCGCCGTACCGGAGGGGATGCATGGTCCACACCGCCTGCTGGTCGAAGCGGCCGGGCAAGCCGTTGCCGAAGGCGGTGCCCTGCGGCTGCCAGTTGACCAGGTCGGTGGAGGTCGCCCGGCCGTAGGAGGTCTCCATCCGCAGGTGGTCGAACTCGGTTGTCCACGGGCCCTGTAGGTGCAGCACCGCGTACGTGCCGTCCTCGTCACGCAGGAGGGCGAAGTCGTTCACGCAGAGGCCGGGCGGGGCGTATCGCATGCGCAGGTTCCTGTCGGCTCATAGCGCGCAAACGCGTGCGCTGACGTTTGATAACAATAGAATCTCTTGAGAATCGGCCCCAGTAAATATGAACACAAACGCTTGCGCAACAGCGGAGGCGGGTTTACGGTCGCGTCATCCACAGATCACACCGACGTGAAATCGACCTGGAGGAGCGCGCCGTGACGGTCAGTATCACCGATGTCGCCCGGGCCGCCGGCGTCTCCGCGTCCACCGTCTCCCGCGCCCTGCGTGGCCGGCCGGGCGTCTCGGACGAGGTGCGGGCGCAGATCACCGCGGTCGCCTCGGAGTTGGGCTACACCGCGTCGCGTTCCGCCTCAAGTCTGGCCAGCGGGCGTACCTTCACCGTCGCAGTGGTCGTCCCGTACGTGGGCCGCTGGTTCTTCGGCACCGTGCTGGACGCCGCCGAGCAGGTGTTCAGCGCCGCCGGGTACGACGTCCTTCTGTACAACCTGGGGTCGCCGGAGGCACGCAGGCGTTTCTTCACCAACCTGCCGGTCCGTAAGCGCGTGGACGCGGTGCTGTCGCTGCTGATTCCCGAAGAGGAGGAGTCCGCCGCACTGCGCTCGCTCGGGGTGCCGCTGGCCACCACGGTCGGTGGGCCGCTGCCTCGCTTCACGGTGGTCGGCATCGACGACCGGGGCGGGGCGGAGAGCGCGGTACGGCATCTGGTCAATCTCGGCCACCGCCGGATCGGCATGATCTGCGGGGCGAGCGGACCACTGCACTGGACCACCCCGATCGACCGGAGGCAGGCCTACCTGAACGTCCTCACCGACGCCGGGATCGAGCACGACCCGGCCCTGGAGGCGGACGGCGACTACACGGTCAAGGGCGGCGAACGGGCCATGACCCGACTACTGGCCGCGTCCCGCCCGCCGACCGCCGTGTTCGCGCAGTCCGACGAGATGGCGATGGGCGCGCTGCGCGCCCTGCGGCGGCACCGGCTGCAGGTGCCGGACGACGTGTCCGTCATCGGCTTCGACGACCACGAACTGGCCGACGTGATCGGGCTGACCACCATCGCCCAGCCGGTCGCGGGACAGGGTGCCGAGGCCGCCCGGCTGCTGCTGCGACAGCTCGACGAGCCGGACTCCGAACCGTCCGGGCATGTGCAGATGCCCATCCGATTGGTCCTGCGCGAGACCACCGGCCCACCGAACCCGCGCGTACCCCGGTAGACGCCTGCACGTCCGTATGCCCCCGAACCCCACGCCCCACGCCAGATCGCACCCAGCAGTTCGAACCCTCACCCTGCAACGACGCACGGAGGCACCAAACCATGATCGCCGGAAACAAAAGGTACCGTCACGCGGCCTGTAAGGGCCTGGCCCTCGTCCTGCCCGTGGCCGCGCTGGCGGCCTGCGGCGGAGGCAACACCACCGACACCTCCACCGAGGCCGGCAGCGGCCAGGGCACGATCAGCGTGTGGGCCCACCAGGGGCAGAAGAGCGAGTCCACCGCGCTGCAGAACGCGGTGAAATCCTTCAACTCCTCGCAGAGCAAGGTCAAGGTCGATCTGAAGCTGATACCCGAGAAGGACTACACCAAGACCATCACCGCCACCGACGCCTCCGAGCTGCCGGACGTCATGGAGTTCGACGGCCCGACCATGGCGAACTTCGCCTACAACAAGAAGCTCACCCCGATCGACACCTACGTCTCCATCAAGACCATGGACAACGCCACCGACGCCAACAAGGCGCAGGGCGAGATCGGCGTCGCGCACTACGGCCTGGGCATGTTCGACTCGGGCCTGGGGATCTACGGCAACAAGAAGCTGCTGGACGCGGCCGGGGTGAAGTACCCGAAGGGCCTGGCCGACGACTGGACGGCGACGGAGTTCACCGCCGCGCTCAAGGCACTCAAGGCCAAGGACTCCGACGGCAAGACCCTCGACCTCCAGGAAAGCAACGGCTACAACACCGAGTGGGGCACCTACGGCTTCGCCCCGATCGTCTGGTCGGCCGGCGGCTCCCTCCTCAAGGACGGCAAGGCGGAAGGCGCCCTCGACACCCCGGCCGTGGCCTCGGCCCTGAAGACCTTCCAGTCATGGAAGACGTACGTGGACCCCAACACCGACGGCAACGCCTTCGCCAAGGGTCGGGTCGCGCTGAGCTGGGTCGGCCACTGGATGTACCCCGCCTACAGCAAGGCCCTCGGCGACGACCTCGTCGTGCTGCCGCTGCCCGACTTCGGCAACGGCCCCAAGACCGGACAGGGCTCCTGGGCCTGGGGCATCGGCGCCGGCACCAAGAACGCCAAGGCAGCCGGGACCTTCCTCGACACCCTCCTGAACGACACCAACGTCACCGCCATGACGAAGGCCAACGGGGCGGTGCCCGCCACCAACACCGTGCTCGCCAAGAGCGAGCTCTACAAGCAGGGCGGCCCGCTCCAGCTCTTCGCCGACCAGCTCGCGAAGACCTGCGGCGACAGTGACATCACCAAGTCCTGTGTCGCCGTCACCCGTCCGGTCACCGGCGGGTACCCCGTGGTGACCGCGAAGTTCAGCGAGGCCCTGAACTCCATCTACGGCGGCGCCGACCCCAAGAGCACCCTCTCGAAGGCCGCCCGCGCCATCGACCAGGACTTCTCGGACAACGCCGGCTACAAGATCCCGTAGGACACGTCGGCCAGGGGCGGGCGCACCCGAGCCGCCCGCCCCTGCCGGGAACAGGACCCTCCCGTGAAATCCGTGAAATCCGTGGAACCCGTGCAGTCCGAGCCCTTTGGCCGGGAGCAGGACCCATCCGTGACCTCCGAGAAGCCCGTCCCTCCGGGGCGCTCCGCACGATCCACAGGATCGGCGCGGAAGAACCGCGACTGGGTGCACGGACTGCTGATGTCCGCACCCTCCCTCGTCGGACTCATCGCCTTCGTCGGTGTGCCGTTCGGCTACGCCGTGGTGCTCTCCTTCTACAACGTGCGGCTCGGCTCCCCACTGGCGCCGTCGTTCTTCGGCCTGGAGCAGTACCGGCGGTTGTTCACCGACCCGGACCTGTCCGGCCCGTTCCTGCGGGCCCTGCTCAACAACCTGACCTTCGCCGCGGTGGTCGTACCGCTGCAGACCGCCCTCGCCCTGGCGCTGGCGATCCTGCTGAACCGCAA
>CBFGQM010000204.1:0-9663 GCA_965650905.1 uncultured Streptomyces sp.
CTCCTCCGGCCCAGCCCGCCGCGCCGGCTCCCGCGCCGGCCGCCGCGCCCGCTCCGGTCATCCCGGCTCCGGCCTCGCCCGCCGCGGCGATGCCCACCGACGAGGGCGCGTACGTGACCCCGCTGGTGCGCAAGCTCGCCGCCGAGAACGGCGTGGACCTGGCCACCGTCAAGGGCACCGGCGTCGGCGGCCGCATCCGCAAGCAGGATGTCATCGCCGCCGCCCAGGCCGCGAAGGCCGCCGCCGCTGTCCCGGCTCCGGCCGCCAAGAAGGCCCCGGCCCTGGAGGTCTCCCCCCTCCGCGGCCAGACGGTCAAGATGACCCGCATCCGCAAGGTCATCGGCGACAACATGGTGAAGGCCCTGCACGAGCAGGCCCAGCTGTCCTCGGTCGTCGAGGTCGACATCACCAAGCTGATGAAGTTGCGGGGCCGGGCGAAGGGCTCCTTCGCGGCCCGTGAGGGCGTCAAGCTCTCCCCGATGCCGTTCTTCGTGAAGGCGGCTGCCCAGGCGCTGAAGGCCCACCCGGTCATCAACGCCCGGATCAACGAGGCAGAGGGCACCATCACGTACTTCGACTCGGAGAACATCGGCATCGCCGTGGACTCCGAGAAGGGTCTGATGACGCCGGTCATCAAGGGTGCGGGCGACCTGAACATCGCCGGTATCGCCAAGGCCACCGCCGACCTGGCGGGCAAGGTCAGGGCCAACAAGATCAACCCGGACGAGCTGTCCGGTGCGACCTTCACCATCAGCAACACCGGCTCACGCGGCGCCCTGTTCGACACGATCATCGTGCCACCGCACCAGGTCGCGATCCTGGGCATCGGTGCCACGGTGAAGCGTCCGGCCGTCATCGAGACCGCCGAGGGCCCCGTCATCGGCATCCGCGACATGACGTACCTGACGCTGTCCTATGACCACCGTCTGGTGGACGGCGCGGACGCCGCCCGCTATCTGACGGCGGTCAAGGAGATTTTGGAGGCGGGCGAGTTCGAGGTCGAGCTCGGGCTGTAAGCGGCTCCCGTCAGGCGCAGTGCCCCCGCCCTTTCGAAGGGCGGGGGCACTGTCGCTTTACGGACCGAGCCGCTCCGGTGGCGTGTAAGTCTCGTCTCACCTGCGCGAAAGCGCCCCCGTGCGCCTCTCTCCAGCGGGGACGCGGCCTTATTGTCTAGACGTCAACGCCCTCGGGTCCCGCCCGTCGCCCGACCGCCGCCCGTCAGCGAGGCCCTTCGGGCCGCAGTATGGGATTCAGCGCCCCCCGCAAAGGAGCCCTCATGACCGCGCCCGTCGTCCACTCGCTGCGCGAACAGATCCGCGAGCACATCGTGGAGGGGATCGTGAGCGGGCGCTGGAAGCCGGGCGAGCGGATCGTGGAGCGGCGGATCGCGACGGAGCTGGAGGTCAGCCAGACTCCCGTACGGGAGGCGCTGCGTGAGCTGGAGTCGCTGCGGCTGATCGAGTCGGCGCCCAACAAGGGCGTACGCGTACGGAGTCTGAGCGCCGCCGACCTGGAGGAGAGCTACCCCGTACGGGCCGGTCTGGAGGCCATAGCCGCGGAGCTCGCGGCCGACCGGCTCGCCGCCGACTGCTCGGCGCTGGAGCCGCACGTCGCCGCCCTGTACGACGCCGACCGGCACGCCGACGGCACGGCACAGGTCCGCCACACCGTGGCCTTCCACCGCGAACTGGTCCGCGCCGCGGGCAACTCCGTCCTCCTGCACACCTGGGAGGGCCTGGGCATCGAGGTCTTCACGGCGCTGTCGATCCGCTGGCTGGGCACGGTGCAGCAGTCGTACGCGGAGGAGCACGAGGAACTGGTGGCCGCGTTCAGGAGGCGGGACCCCCGGATCGCCGAGATCGTGAAGGCCCATGTGCTGGGGTGCGCGCCGAGGGCGTAGCCCTTCGTTGTGCCGCGATGCGCTCGGCCACGAGGGCGGATCCGACCGGCAACGCGCAAGCCCCGTAAGTCCCTCCGACCCCCCGACCACCAGGGCCTGTTCTGGGTGTCCCGCCGGGCTCGCGGGGCGTGGCACGCACGCTCGCTCACATCCCCGCTCAACGCAGGCTCACCTGCGAAAACACGGGCGCCATGGCGTCACCCGGTGCCACCGGCGCAGGCACCCCGTGCCGACTTTCTCGTGATCGAAAGGTTTTGCACCTCAGACCTTTGATCGATCATCGATCAGAGGGTTACAGTCATCGACGGGCTTCCACCACAGCCCGCCGCCCTGTCCTGCCAAGACCAAGGGCACCGTTCTTCAACCCCTTACCGATGAGGGACCCCCCTCCACCTCCGGAAGGCGGCGCAATGACCGACCTCACCGCAATCCAGCCGAGCGCGCTCGACCAGCTCCCGGACCGGGATCCGGAGGAGACCGCCGAGTGGCAGGCCTCCCTGGACGCCGTCACGAAGGCCGCCGGACCCCACCGCGCCGCATACCTGATGCGCCGCACGCTGGAGCGCGCCGAGGCGGGTGGACTCGCGCTGCCCAAGCTGCTCGAGACGGATTACGTCAACACCATCCCCACCGCCGCCGAGCCCACCGTGGACGGCGACGAGGAGATGGAGGGCCGTATCACCGCGTGGAACCGCTGGAACGCGGCCGCGCTGGTGACCCGGGGCAGCAAACACGGCGTCGGCGGCCACATCGCCACCTTCGCTTCCGCGGCCTGGCTCTACGAGACGGGCTTCAACCACTTTTTCAAGGGCAAGGAGGGTGACGGGTCCGGCGACCAGCTCTACATCCAGGGCCACGCCTCCCCCGGCATCTACGCCCGCGCCTTCCTCGACGGCCGGCTGACCGAGCAGCACCTCGACAACTTCCGGCAGGAGTCCGGCGGCAACGGCCTGCCCTCCTATCCGCACCCGCGCCGTCTGCCCTGGCTGTGGGAGTTCCCGACGGTGTCGATGGGCCTCGGCCCGCTCTCCGCCATCTACCAGGCTCGCTTCAACCGCTATCTGACCAGCCGCGGCATCAAGGACGTCTCCCAGTCCCACGTCTGGGCGTTCCTCGGCGACGGCGAGATGGACGAGCCGGAGTCCACGGCCGCACTCGCGCTGGCGTCCCGCGAGGGTCTGGACAACCTGACCTTCGTCATCAACTGCAACCTGCAGCGCCTCGACGGCCCGGTCCGGGCCAACTTCAAGATCGTGCAGGAGCTGGAGGCCCAGTTCCGGGGCGCCGGCTGGAACGTCGTCAAGTCGCTGTGGGGTTCGGCCTGGGACGAGCTGTTCAAGCTCGACATCACGGGCGCGCTCGTACGCCGGCTGCGCGAGGTCCCGGACGCGCAGGTGCAGACGTACCAGACGCGTGACGCCGCCTACATCCGTCAGGACTTCTTCGGCGCCGATGCGGCGCTCGTCGAGATGGCGAAGCTGCTCAGCGACGACAAGATCCTCGAGTGCTTCCACCTCTCCCGCGGTGGTCACGAGGCGCGCAAGGTGTACGCGGCGTACCAGGCCGCGATCGAGCACAAGGGCGCCCCGACCGTGATCCTCGCCCAGACGGTGAAGGGCTTCACGCTCGGCAAGGGCTTCGCGTCCAAGAACGCCAACCACCAGATGAAGAAGCTGACGGTCAACGAGTTCCAGCAGATGCGTGACCTGCTGGAACTTCCCATTTCGGACAGCCGGTTCGTCGACGGTGTCGTGCCCTACGGCCACCCGGGCGCCGACGCCCCCGAAGTGCGCTATCTCCAGGAGCGCCGCGCGGCCCTCGGTGGCCCGGCCCCAGCCCGTCGTACGCACGCGATCGCGCCGCTGCCCGCGCCCGCCGAGAAGGCGTTCACCTCGTTCGACAAGGGCTCCGGCACGCAGAGCGTAGCGACGACCATGGCCTTCGTACGCCTGATCAAGGACCTGGTCCGCGACAAGCAGAGCGGTAGGCGCTGGGTACCCATCGTCCCCGACGAGGCGCGCACCTTCGGCATGGAGTCGCTGTTTCCGTCTCTCGGCATCTACTCGCCGAAGGGTCAGACGTACGAGCCGGTCGACCGCGACCAGCTGATGTACTACAAGGAGGCCAAGGACGGCCAGATCCTCAACGAGGGGATCACCGAGGCCGGTTCGATGGCGGACTTCATCGCCGCGTCCACGTCGTACGCGACGCATGGCGAGGCGATGATCCCCTTCTACATCTTCTACTCGATGTTCGGCTGGCAGCGCACCGCCGACCAGATGTGGCAGCTCGGCGACCAGCTCGGCCGCGGCTTCCTGGTCGGCGCCACGGCCGGTCGTACGACGTTGACCGGCGAGGGCCTCCAGCACGCGGACGGGCACTCGCCCGTCATCGCCGCGACCAACCCGGCGGCGCTGACATACGACCCGGCGTTCGCGTACGAGGTCGCGGCGATCGTGCGCGACGGTCTGCGCCGGATGTACGGCGAGGCCGCGCCCGGCGAGGACCCGAACGTCTTCTACTACCTCACCGTCTACAACGAGCCCATGCCGCAGCCCGCGAAGCCGGCGGTGCCCGGCATCGAGGAGGGCATCGTCAGGGGCCTGTACCGCTTCAACACGGCGGAGTCGGCGGGACTGAACGTGGCCGCCGCCAACGCGCCGCGCATCCAGCTGCTGGCCTCCGGCACGGCGATCCACTGGACCCTCGAGGCGCAGAAGCTGCTCGCCGAGGAGTGGGGCGTGGCGGCGGATGTCTGGTCCGCGACCTCCTGGACGGAGCTGCGGCGGGACGCACTGGAGGCGGATGCGGCACTGCTGCGCGGCGAGGAGCGGGTGCCGTACGTCCGTCAGGCGCTGCTCGGCGCCGAGGGCCCGGTCCTGGCGGTGTCGGACTATATGCGCCAGGTCCCGGACCAGATCGCGCAGTGGGTCGAGCAGGACTACTCCTCGCTCGGCGCGGACGGCTTCGGTCTCTCCGACACCCGTGAGGCGGCCCGCCGCCACTTCGGTGTCGACGCCCAGTCGGTCGTCGTCGCCGCCCTGGCCCAGCTCGCCCGCCGCGGCGAGGCCAAGGCCTCGGCGGTGAAGGAGGCCCGGGAGCGGTACGGGCTGTAGGCGCAGGCCCGGGTTTCGGTTTCGGTGAAAGGGGGGCGCGGCGGCTGACGGCCGCCGTGCGTCGTCGAGAAGTCCAGGTGGACGTCGCCGCCCCCGAGGTCGTGGACAAGGATGTCGTGCCCGCATAACGATCTGCCCGCCCCCAGGTGCGCGGGGCGGGCACAGGCCCGATGCTTGTGCCGTGATGGACGAGACGGAGTTCTGGGAGCTGGTGGACGCGACCCGCGAGGCCGCCGAGGGTGATCCCGAGGAGCAGGCCGACCTGCTCGTCGAACGGCTCCTCCAGCTGGACCCGGAGTTGGTCCTCGACTTCGCCCGTCACTTCGAGGCCCGCTGCAACCGCGCGTACACCTGGGACCTGTGGGGCGCGGCATGGATCCTGCTCGACGGGGCCAGCGACGACGCCTTCGACTTCTTCCGCTGCTGGCTGATCGGGCAGGGGCGGGAGCTGTACGAGGGTGCCGTGCACGATCCCGATCTGCTCGCCGAGTTCCTGGCCGACTTCGACATGGAGGCCGACGGGGACGGCGAGGAACTGGGCTACGCGGCGGACGAGGCGTACGAGCAGCTCACCGGCACGGCCGTCCCCGACCTCGGCATCCCGCCCGCGCCCCCGGAGCCGTTGGGCGCGCCGCTCGACTTGGAGAACGAGAAGGTGCTGGCAGAGCGCTTTCCGCGGCTGTGGGACCGTTTCGCCGGCTGACGGCCGGTGACGCTATGGCGTATCGGTGACCCGGCCTCTGCCCTGGAGCTGGGCGGCCCGTTCCCTGATCGCGGGAAGGCGGGCCATCAGGGCCGCGCCCGGGCAGGCGGTGCGGAAGCCGTCGGCATGGCCCGAGACGGCGGCGAAGATCGCGGGTGTGCCCGCCGCGTACTTGCTCATGCTGTTCGTGGAGACCAGTCGCACCCGGGCGCGCGGGTCGATGTCCGACAGGCCCAGCTTCCAGGCGGCGACGGCGGCGATGGCGTCGGTCATGGCTTTCGGAACCGGCACTCCGGCGGTGAAGGTCCCCAGCCCCGCGATCCCCGTCGACCCCACGTTGAAGCCCTGTGTGTGCGCCCCCACGACGGGCCGATCGATCCCGCCCGCCCGGCCCTCGTAGACCTTGCCGCAGCGGTCGACGAGGAAGTTGTAGCCGATGTCGTCCCAGTGCCGGGCGCCCGCCTGCCCGACGTACAGGGAGCGGATGATGCGGGGAGTGTCGGCGCAGTCGTAGCCGTTCGGCGAGTTGGTGTGGTGCACGAACACGGCGGAGACGCGGTCGGCGTACCGGGCGGGGGGCCGGGTGTAGGCGGCGGCACCCAGCCACCGCTCCCGGGGCACGATGGCAGGCCGCGCGGCCCGGTGCTCGGCGGCGCCCCGGGTGGCGACGGGACGCCGCGCACCCGCCGGCGTCCGGTCGGCAGCGACGGCCCAGAGAACCAGCGCGGCGACGGCCGCGAGGCCGGGGAGACTGACGAGTGCGATACGCACCGCACGGGGCGCCCGCGGCAGGCACCACGTGGACGACGCCCGCCGCACGCTCCGTACGCACTCCGCGCGAACCCTGCGCAGCGCCCCCCGGGCGCGTTGTGCCAGCGGTGGACGGAAGACACGCATGAGGTCCACTCTCCGCGACACCCGGGCTGTCCGCGATGTGTGCTGTGCCACCCGGTGGAACCAACATCCCGGTCCGGCACGTATTTGCTTACGTTCCGTCTCCCTGTCCGCACCGGGTGCCCGGGCCGGCCTGCTTCCGGCCTGCTTCCGGCTGTGGTTCCGGGGTCCTTCAGTGATTCACGCCCTCCACCCGTGCGTGCCTGATCACTGGGCCCGCCCGGCGCGTACTAAGGGGCCCAAGGGAAAGGGTGCTCTGTGGACCTGCTCGACATCCTGCTGTTGCCGGTGATGCTCGTCTACGCGGCGTCCGGCTACCGGCGCGGGCTCGTGGCGGGCTGTGTGTCGCTGGCCGGCTTCGTGGGCGGTGCCGTCATCGGTGTATGGCTGCTGCCCTGGGTCATGGACCTGGTGACGGCGGGGACCTTGCGGGCGACGATCACGGCGGTGGTCACGGTGCTGCTGCCGGCCGCGGTCGGACACGAGCTGGCGGGGCGTCTCGCCCTGCTGTTGCGCCACGAGCTGCACCGGAGTTCCCTGCGGGTGGTCGACGGAGTCGGCGGAGCCGCCGCCAACGCCGTCGCCGTGCTGGTGATGTCGTGGGTCGCCGCGAGTGTTCTCGCCGTGTCGGCCTCCCCCGTTCTCAGCCGGGCCATCCGCAACTCCTCGCTACTCGGCGCGGTGCACAGCGTCATGCCGGAGACCACCCCGACGTGGTTCTCCCGGGCCAGCTCGGCCCTCACGGAGGCGGGCTTCCCGCAGGTTTTCAACCCGTTCGAGAACGAGCCGGTCACGGGCGTCGCCAAGCCCTCCGTGAGCAGCGTCACCGCGGCGGCCACGCGGGCCGCGCGGCATTCCACGGTGAAGGTCGAGGGCGTCTCGGGCACCCAGGGCCGTGAGGGCAGCGGCTTCGTGTACGCGTCCGAGCACGTGATGACCAACGCCCACGTGGTGGCGGGCATCGACGACCCGACGGTACGCGTGGGCGGCACGGGCCGTACGTACGAGGCGAAGGTCGTCCTCTTCGACCCCGACAAGGACGTGGCCGTTCTGGACGTACCGGGCCTTCGGGCCCCTGTCCTGCCCTTCGACGCCGGCGCGACCCGCGGGCACGCGGCCGTGGTCGCGGGCTACCCGCAGGACGGGGAACTGGACCTCCGGGCGGCCACCGTCGCGAACAGGATCAACGCCACGGGCCAGAGCATCTACGGCACCCACACCGTCACGCGCGAGATCTATTCCATCCGGTCAACGGTCCTCCCCGGCAACTCCGGCGGCCCCCTGCTGACCACCGGCGGCGAGGTGTACGGCGTCGTCTTCGCCCGCTCCACGAGCGACCACCAGACCGGCTACGTCCTGTCCGCCGACGAGGTCGCGGGCGACGCGCGGCGGGCGGCGAACGCCACGACTCCCGTGGACACCGGCGACCCGGTCACTTCCTGAACCGAACTTTGGCGCTCCGCGCCTGCGGGCCAAGGATCGCATTCCCTCCCGGCGTAAACGCCGGGATTCCCTGCGAAGATCAAAGGATGGAAGCTTCCCGCATCGCCGTGGCCGGGGCGTCCGGCCTCATCGGCACGGCACTGGTGCGCTCACTGACCGCGGACGGACACGAGGTGGTGCGCCTGGTGCGCCGTACGCCCCGGGGGAAGGACGAGGTCGAGTGGGACCCAGAGCGACAGTACGTCGACGCGGCCGGACTCATCGGGTGCGACGCCGTGGTGAACCTCGCGGGTGCCGGGATCGGCAACCACCCCTGGACGGACGCGTACAAGCGGAGGATCCGCGACAGCCGGGTGCTCGGCACGGCCGCGCTCGCGGAGGCCGTCGCCGTTCTCGACCGGCGGCCCCGGGTCTTTCTGAACGGCAGCGCGATCGGGATCTACGGAGACACCGGTAGGCGGGCCGTGGACGAGAACACACCGCCCGGCGACGGGTTTCTGCCCTCGATGTGCGTGGAGTGGGAGGAGGCTACCGTCCCGGCGGAGGAGGCGGGCGTACGAACCGTCCTCGCACGCACCGGACTGGTGGTGGCAGCCGGCGGCGGCGCTTGGGGACGGCTCTTCCCGCTCTTCAAGGCGGGGCTCGGCGGACGGCTGGGCGACGGGCGGCAGTACTGGAGCTTCATCGCGCTGCACGACGAGGTGGCCGCGCTGCGGTATCTGCTCGACACGGAGTCGCTGTCGGGTCCCGTCAACCTGACGGCGCCGCAACCGCTCACCAACCGGGAGATCACGGCGGCCATGGGGCGGGTGCTGCACCGGCCCACGCTCTTCACGGTGCCCGCCCCCGTGCTGCGGCTCGTCCTCGGCGAGCTGGCCGGGGATGTGCTGGGAAGCCAACGGGTGCTGCCCACCAGGCTGTTGGAGTCGGGTTTCTCCTTCGTGTTCCCCGGAATCGAGGAAGCCATCCGGGCGGCCCGCGGCTGACCGCGGCACGATGCGTCAGGTGGTGCGGCGAGCAGCGGCGTGTTCGTCGCGCGGCGCGATATCCGCCGGGCGCAATGCGACCGGCGTGCGCCCATGCCCTGTTCATGCGCGACTTCGGCCGGCCCGGTGCGGCCCTACCCTCGTCCAGACATCGCGTATTCCGGACTTTGTCGGGGGCATGACGTCTTAAGCGCCCGCGCGACCTCGGGGAGGGGCACGTGCTTGAGCTTGCGGATCAGGCGGACGTCGTCATCGTGGGGGCCGGGGTGGCGGGACTGTCGGCCGCCCACCGGCTGACCAGTGCAGGAGTAACGACCGTAGTCCTGGAGGCCGCCCCATACGTCGGGGGCCGTATGTCGACCGAGAAGGTCGACGGCTTCCGACTCGACCGGATCGGCCGGCTCCTGTCCACCTCGTATCCGGAGTTGCGCCTGACTCCCGGTCTCGACGCCCTCGCCGTACGCCCGTTCGCGCCGGGTGTTCTCGTCCACGCCGACGGGCGCACACAACGGGCTGGAGAGCCGGGGGGCGCACGGGGTGCACTCGGTGTGGTACGCGCCTTGGTGACGGCTCCTCGGAAACCACGTGGCGCCCGGCGGGCGGGACCGTCGCCCGGCGGCG
>CBFGQM010000205.1:0-9634 GCA_965650905.1 uncultured Streptomyces sp.
CGCATCAAAAAAAGCCGGAACGCACCCACCGGGTTCCTCACGGCCGCCCACTGCTTCGACGAGACCAAGCCTGCCGCCAGGAGCAAGTTCATCATAATGGCGGACGACCGTATAATGATCGACGGCGTGGGACACAGGTACGCGAACCGCCCTGCTGACGCTGATTGGGGAGTCGTCGCCCTCAAAAAGGAAACCATCCGCAATAAGGCGCTGGGTCAGGTGAAAGCCTTCGGTGACAAGACCTTTCCGGTAACCGGGTTGCGTGAGCCGGTTGTTGACATGAAGGTGTGCAAGCACGGGACTACCACACAAACCACGTGTGGGGAAGTGACAGCGGTGGGCGTGAGGAGAGAATTGGATGGGATCATCGAGGACGACTTGATCCAAACCAACGTGTGCCTAGAAGATGGTGACAGCGGGGGTCCGCTCTTCACGGACCCCACCCCGAACGCGACCACGGTTGAGGGGGTCGGCATCAACGATTCGACTTTGCTTTTTCACGAAAAGGATCCGCAAGGAGCCTGCGGCGAGGAAGTCGGGGAGCCGAACGTCTCCTGGTTCGTGCCGTTGAGCCTGGCCCTGAAGCAAGCCAACGCCAAGACCCCGCAGAACGACATCAGCCTGTTGACCCAGTGACGAAGTGGCTTGCTGCGACGCTTGTCTGATGTCCCGTCATGTCCATACGGTCAACGTGTCCTACTCATCGCCCTGAAACCCGGGGGACGCGTTGACCAAACGACGGACCGAACAAGAACGCCGGCGTAGGCGACACCTTGCCGACATCGCTTCGGCATTCCCTGAGCGGTTGCTTCCTTGGCCAACCGAAGAAGGGAAACCGGCGTTCCTGGCTCCGGGTAGCGAAGGCGGGTATCTCTCGCGACTCGCTGACGAGATGGAAGCCGTACAGCTCGGTATGGGGACGGAAGTCCTGAACCATGCGGCGTGGGTACTCAACGACCCGAACGCGTCGGGTTCTGAGTTGCGCTACGTCGGAGCGCGCCTGTCCGAGTGCCTGACTGACGCTCTGCGGGTCGCTGAGAGTCGAGGCAGGCGTTTGTCCGTGTTGGACGACAGCGAGAGATCCGCTCAGAGCCCCGCCGAGGCGTCATGAGTGCGGAGTGTGCGGAGTGTGCGGAGTGCGCCCGACTGGAGCGTGAGAAGGAAGCTGCGAAACGCTCCGGAGACCTGAGCCGAGTCACTGACTGTGACGTGTTGATCAGTCGGCATCCGAACCACAGCAAGAAGCTTGCCGCCGCTGGAAGGGGGCGGGCATGAGTCGCGCTACCTATCGCTTTCGCGCATACACGATCCGTCCTGATCTTCGCCCGGAAGCGGAACCGATGACGTCAGCCATGCAATGCGTGACATGCGAGGAGAGCGGGCCGGAAAGCGAAGGGTCCGAAGAGGGCACGGCATGGGCGACGCAGCACACGACAAGGGCCTGTGGGCCGCTGCACACTGCACGACGAAGACGGGACGAACTAGGGTGCGGTCCATGAGTGATCACGCGGTGCTGCACGTGAAGGGACGGGTGCTCGTCGGCCCCGACGACGCCCGGGACGAACTCTGGGTGGTCGGCGGCCGAATCTCGTACGAGCGCCCCGCCGGCGTCCATGACATCCGTACCGTCCAGGGATGGGCGCTGCCCGGTCTCGTCGACGCGCACTGCCATGTCGGGCTCGACGCCCACGGCCCGGTGCCGGACGACGTCGCCGCGAAGCAGGCCCTGACCGACCGCGACGTCGGCACCCTCCTCATCAGGGACGCGGGCTCGCCCTCGGACACCCGCTGGATCGACGACCGCGACGACCTCCCGAAGATCATCCGGGCGGGTCGCCACATCGCCCGCACCCGCCGCTACATCCGCAACTTCGCGTGGGAGATCGAGCCGGACGACCTCGTCGCGTACGTCGCCCAGGAGGCCCGGCGCGGCGACGGCTGGGTCAAGCTGGTGGGCGACTGGATCGACCGCGGGACGGGGGACCTGGGCGCCTGCTGGCCGCGCGACGCCGTTGAGGCGGCCATTGCGGAGGCCCACCGACTCGGGGCGCGCGTCACCGCGCACTGCTTCGCCGAGGACTCCCTGCGGGACCTGGTGGAGGCGGGCATCGACTGCATCGAGCACGCCACCGGCCTGACCGAGGAGACCATCCCGCTCTTCGCCTCGCGCGGCGTCGCCATCGTCCCCACCCTTGTCAACATCGCCACGTTCCCGCAGCTCGCGGCCGGCGCCGAGGTCAAGTACCCGCGCTGGTCCGCCCATATGCGACGGCTGCACCAGCGCCGCTACGACACCGTGCGCGCCGCGTACGACGCGGGGATCCCCGTGTACGTCGGCACCGACGCCGGCGGTTCGCTCGCGCACGGGCTGGTGGCGGGTGAGGTGGCCGAGCTGGTGAGTGCCGGCATCCCACCGGTCGAGGCGCTGTCGGCCACGGCCTGGGGGGCGCGGGCGTGGCTGGGGCGGCCCGGTCTGGAGGAGGGGGCGCCGGCCGATCTCGTCGTGTACGACGGGGATCCGCGAGCGGACGTCCGGGTGCTGGCGGCGCCTCGGCGGGTGGTGTTGAACGGGAGGGTGGTCGGGTAGGGCGACACCCGGAAGCAGGCCCTGGCCGTCTCCCGCGACGCATGGTCGGCCTTCACCGCGCCGGCGGCCGACTCCCGCGTCCGAAGGTTTTCCACCAGGTTCCCCCACCGCCAGCGCCCCACCACCGTCACCGCCCTGTCCAGGGCCTGCAGAAACCGGTTCACCGTCAAGCAGTCCCGTACCGCCAGCCGCAGCCACTGATCGCCCAGCCCGGGGAAGGTGTCGCCACGCCGCACCGCGAAGCCCGCGCCGCGCAGGTGGGTCCGTACGGCGGTGGCTCGGGGGAGGCGGACGAGGACGAAGGGACCTTCGGCGGGCTCGACGACGCGCAGGCCGTCGGCGGCGAACTTTTTGAGACCCGCGACGAGATGGTCCCGGTCGGCGGAGATCCGGTGCGCCGCGTGGGCCGCCTCGGCGAGTGCCTCGCGCCTGACACAGGCCTCCGCCGCCGCGAGGGCCGGCGTGGAGACCGGCCACAGCGGCTGGGACCGCTCCAGGTCGGCGATCGTCTCGGGGGACGCGAGGACGTAGCCGATCCTCAGCCCCGCCAGCCCCCACGTCTTCGTGAGGCTCCGCAGCACCACCAGACCGGGCACGTCCTCACGCCCGGCGAGGGCCTCTCGCTCACCCGGCACCGCGTCCATGAAAGCCTCGTCCACCACCAACGTCCGCCCGGGACGGGCGAGACCCGCGATCCCGGCGGCCGGGTGGAGCACCGACGTCGGATTGGTCGGGTTGCCGATCACGACGAGGTCGGCGTCCTCGGGGACGGCCGCCGGATCGAGCCGGAAGCCGTCCTCCGCCCGCAGGAGCACCCGGTCCACGGTGTGCCCGGCGTCCCGCAATGCCGCCTCCGGCTCCGTGAACTGCGGGTGCACCACGACGGGACGACGGACCTTCAGGGCGCGGGCGAGCAGCACGAAGGCCTCCGCGGCACCCGCCGTGAGGAGCACGTGCTCCACGGGCAGCCCGTGCCGGGCGGCCACCGCCGCCCGCGCGGCGCGCCCGTCCGGGTAGGCGGCGAGACCGGTCAGCGATTCGGCGATGCGCTCGCGCAGCCACGTCGGAGGCGTACCGGCGCGGACGTTCACCGCGAGGTCGACGAGCGCCGAGCCGTCGTCGCGGACCTCGGCATCCCCGTGGTGACGGAGGTCGTGCGCCTCGCCCTCAGTGCGCACGGGTATGTGTAGGACCGTGGTGCCCGTGGTGGTGACCGTCGTGGTGGTGACCGTCGTCGTCCGGGTGGAAGTGCGGCTGCTGGGGGAGCCCCACCTTGTCCTCGAAGCCGGGCAGCGCGACGCGGTAGACGCAGGAGTCGCAGTTCATGCGGAGATCGCCCGCCAGGGCCTCCCGGTAGCGTTCCATCACCAGGTCGAGCAACTCCGGCTCCGGACCGATGACGTCGGCCGACCGCACCTCGACCTCCGGGTGCGCGGCCGCCCATGCCCCGGTCTGCAGTCGTACCCGGTCCGGCAGGATGCCGGTGAAGAGGAAGTACGGCAGCACCACGATCCGGCGGGCGCCCAGCCTCGCGCAGCGGTCAAGCCCGGACGGCACGTCCGGCGCCGCCAGCGACACGAACGCCGTCTCCACGCCCCCGTAACCACGTCCCTCCCACAGCAGCCGCGCCGTCTTGTGGACCTCGGCGTTGGCGTCCGGGTCGGTCGAGCCGCGGCCGACGAGGAGGACGGTCACATCGGCCCGGTCGGAGGGCATACGCGCCGGAACCCCGAGCGCCTCGTCGAGCCGTCGCTCCAGCACCGACAGCAGTGCGGGGTGCGGGCCGAGCGGACGGCCGTACCGGTACGAGATCCCCGGGTGCCGTTCCTTCTCGCGGGCCAGCGCCGCGGGAATGTCCCCCTTCGCGTGCCCGGCGGACACCAGCATCAGCGGGACGGCTGCGAACCGGCGTACGCCCAGCTCGACCAGCTCGGCCACGGCGTCGCCGAGCAGCGGCGGGGACAGCTCGATGAAACCGCCCGCGACGGGCAGTTCGGGGTTGCGGCGGCCCAACTCCCGTACGAAGTCGCGGAAGGACTCGGCGCCCGCGTCGTCCCGGGTGCCGTGTCCGGCGACGAGCAGGGCGGGCGGCTGGGACGTGGTCACGATTTCTCCTTCAGTGGCTCTGAGGCCTCGGACACGGAAGGTACGGGGCGTACGGAGCGTACGGGGCTTACCGGGTGTACGGGGCGTACGGGGTGTACTTGGTGATACAGCAGGGCGTTCAGCGCGGCCGCGGCGACCGCCGAACCGCCCTTCTCGGACACGTTGCTGACGGCAGGCAGCCCGCTCTCGCGCAACGCGGCCTTGGACTCGGCCGCGCCGACGAAGCCGACGGGCAGGCCGATGACGAGCGCCGGATCGGCGTCCAGTGTCAGGAGTTCCTCCAGCGCGGTCGGGGCGCAGCCGATCACCCAGAGCGCGCCGGGGCCGACCTGCTCGTAAGCGAGCCGGATCGCGTGTGCCGAACGGGTCAGCCCGGGACCCGACTTGGCGTCCCCCAGCCGGCACACGGTCTCGCGCCGTGTGATCCCCGCCGCGACCATCTCCACGTCCACGACGACGCTTGCCCCGTCGTGCAACGCCGTATGGGCCTTCTCCAGCGCGCCCTCGTCGGTGACGAGGTCCTCCGCGTAGTCGAGATCGGCCGCCGAGTGGATCACCCGCTCCACGACCGCACGCGTCAGCGGCGGGAAACGCGAGGTGTCGAGCCGGGCACGCAGCCGCCGGAAGGACTCCACCTCGATGGGGTGCACGATCCGGGACTCCGGGAACACCTGGCTCACTCGGTTCACTTGGGTTCCTCCTGCCAGCGGTAGCCGCGCGGCGTCACCATACGGCCCGCGATCTCACGGGTCGCCGTGTTGCCCACCGTCACGACCGTCATCATGTCGACCGTCGCCGGGTCGATTCCCGCCAGAGTGGTGAGTCGGCTGGATTCGTCCGCGCGCGAGGCGTTGCGTACGACACCCACGGGCGTCGTCGGCTCCCGGCGCTCGGCGAGGATCGCGAGCGCCCTGGGCAGCTGCCGGTCACGGCCCCGGCTGCGGGGGTTGTAGAACGTCACCACGAGGTCGGCCTCCGCGGCGGCCCGTACCCGCCGTTCGATGACCTCCCACGGTGTGTGCAGGTCGGACAGGCTGATCGACACATGGTCGTGGCCGAGTGGCGCGCCCAGGATCGCCCCGGCCGCGAGCGCGGCGGTCACCCCCGGCACCCCGACCACGTCGATGTCGTCGGACGCCTCGGCGAGCGCGGGCGACGCCATCGCGTACACGCCCGCGTCACCGCTGCCGATCAGCGCCACGGCCCGGCCGAGCCGGGCCTCGGACACGGCGGTCCGGGCCCGCTCCTCCTCGGCGCCGAGCCCGGACTCCAGAACGCGGGTGCCGGGGCGCAGGAGGTCGCGGATCTGGTCGACGTACTGGTCGAGCCCGACGAGCACGGAGGCCCGGCGCAGCTCGTCCTTCGCGCGCGGGGTGAGGAGGTCGCGCGCGCCGGGACCGAGTCCGACGACGGCAAGTCGGCCGCGGCCCGCGCGCCGTACGACAGCACAGGTCGCCATCGCCGGCTGCCCGGCCGACTTCCGCTTGGGCATGAGGAGTTCACCCCCGCGTACGAGCGCGGCGGCCTCCGCCACGGAGGGCGTACCGACGGCCGCCAGTGGGGCGTTGGACGGGTTGGGCACGTCCACGGCCGCCAGCTCCTCGGCGGAGTACGTCACCAGGGGCACCCCGAGACGGGCGGCCGCCTCGACGAGGCCGGGCTCGCCGGCCTTGGCGTCGACGGTGGCGAGCTCGGCGACGGACTTCACGCAGAGCCCGGCGTCGCGCAGGGCGCCTTCCACGAGCCCGAGCACCTCGTCCACGGGCGCGCCCTTGGAGGCGCCGACACCGACGACGAGGGAGGGCGGGCGCAGGACGACTTCGCGGGCGGCGGGTTCGACCAGCCGGTCCGTGAGCCGAATCGCGTACTGTCCGAAGGGCGCGACCGGCAGCGGCGGAAGCGGCCACGGCAGCTCCGCCTCCAGGGCGACGGGCTCCCCGTCCAGCAGGGCCCGCGACACCGCGGCGACATTCCCCTCCACCGGAAACCCGAGCGTGTCGAGGCCGGGCACCCCGACCGAGTCGGTCGCCGTCGTCACCACCGGCTCGGCACCGAGCAGCTCACCGACCGCACGGGCGAGTTCATTGGCCCCGCCGCCATGCCCCCCGACCAGCGAGACGGCGAATCGTCCCCCCTCGTCGACACACACGACGCCCGGATCGGACTCCTTGCCCGACAGCAGAGGCGCGGCGAGCCGCACCACGGCCCCCGTGGCAAGAAAACACACGAGCTGCTCGCACTCCGCGAAGGCCCGCCGCACGGCGTCGCCCACGGGACCGTCGTACACGCGCGTGCGATCCGGCCATGCCGCGGCCACCCGCTCGCGGGCCCGGGCACCCGCCGCCGTCGCGGAAATCAGGCCGATCACTGAACGACTCCTTCGGTACGCGCCGGAGGCCGGACGCCCCACAGCAGAAAGACGGGATTGGTTGCCGCCAGCCGGGTGACATCCCCGGGCAGCGGCGCGAGCCGGGACGACTGCAGCAGTACGCCGTCACAGTGGAGCCCGGCGGCGACGAGCGCGTCGCGCGCCGCCGGAACCCGGTCGAGCGCGGCCATCGCCACCACGACCGCGCGCCGAGCCCGCCGCGCGCAGTCCATCACGATCGCCGGCAGCTCACGCCCGCCGCCGCCGACGAACACGGCGTCGGGATCCGGGAGACCGGGCAGCACGGTGGGCGCGACGCCCTGCACGACGGTCACGTCCACGCCGTGCGCGGTGGCGTTGGCGCGGACGCGCTCCGCACCGTCCCGGCTCTTCTCGACGGCGGTCACGGCGGCTCCGAGCCGCGCACACTCCACGGCGACCGAGCCGGACCCCGCGCCGACGTCCCAGATGTGGTCCCCGAGCCGCGGCCCGAGCCGCGCCAGCGCGAGAGCTCGTACCTCGTACTTGGTGATCATCGAATTTCGGTGCGCGAACTGGCTCTCGTCCAGGGCCCATTGGGCGGGCCCGGGCGTGGGCCCGGCGACCGTCCGCACGGGCGTGAGAACCCGTGACTCGGCCAGGCACACCACCACGTTCACGGCCGTCCCCCAGTCGCGGGCGGCGGCCTCGGCGGGAGTTACGCGCTCGACGCGCTCGACGCGCTCGTCCGAGTCGGAGTTGGAGTCGGAGTCGGACTCCGCGCCCGGGCCCGCGCCCAGTGCCGAAGCCACCACGAGGACGCGTCCGCTCGACCGGAGCGCGGCCCCCAGCTCCGCGGGGCCGGCACCGGGACCGGTCAGCACAGCCACCTTCGGGTGGGCCCGGCAGACGTTCACGGCGGTCCGCATGTCACGCCCGTGCGCGCTCACCACGACCGCGTCGTCCCAGGTGAGCCCGAGCCGCGCGAAGGCGGTGGCGACGGACGACACCCCTGGGCGCACATCCAGCCGCTCGCTCCCGAAACGTTCGGCGAGAGCCCGCACGATCCCGAAGAAACCGGGATCCCCGGAGGCCAGCACGACCACCCGCCGCTGGTCTGCCGACTGCGGCTGGTGCTCCCCCTGGTGCTCCCCCGGGTGCTCTGACTGGTGTTCCCGTTGGTGCTTCTCCAGGTGCTGCTCGATCGCGTCGAGGGCGGGCGCGAGTGGACCGAGGACGACCCGCCGCGCCGTGTCCGGCAGCCGCGCCGCCGCCAGATGCCGCCGGGCGCCAACGACGAGTTGCGCCCCGGCCACCGCGGCCTCGGCGTCCGGAGTGAGGGGCGCCCCCGTCCCCGTACCGACGACGGTGATCAAGGTGTGGCACCCCGCGTACGCAGAGCCTTGCGGGCTTCCGGATCCGCCTTGCGAAAGCCGTGGAAGTGGCCGGGGTGGTAGAGGTGCGAGCGCGTACCGTGCGCGTCGAGGGCCGGGCCCACCAGGAACAGCGTGTGCTTCCACAGCTTGTGCTCCTTGACCGTCTCCTCCAGCGTCCCGATCGTGCACTTCACGATCAGCTCCTCCGGCCACGTCGCCTGGTACGCGACCACGACGGGCGTCGACGTCGGATAGCCCCCCTCCAGCAGCTCCCGTACGAGCTGCCCGCTTCGGGCGGCCGACAGGAACAGCGCCATGGTCGTGCCGTGCCGTGCGAACTCGCGCACTTCCTCCCCCGGCGGCATCGGCGTCTTGCCACCGCCGAGCCGGGTGAGGATCACGGACTGCGCGACCTCCGGGATGGTCAGTTCACGCTGCGCGAGGGCGGCGACGGCGGAGAACGAGGAGACACCGGGGATGATCTCGGTCCCGACCCCGAGGTCCGCACACCGGTCGAGCTGCTCCTGCGTACCACCCCACAGGGCGGGGTCGCCGGAATGGATGCGAGCCACCTTCAGCCCTTCTCCGGCCGCCCGCTCGTAGACGGTGACGACGTCCTCTAGGGACATGGCCGCCGAGTCGAGGATCTCCGCTCCCTCGCGCGCGTGCTCCAGGACCTCCGCCTGCACCAGGCTGGCCGCCCAGATCACGACGTCTGCCTCGGCGATGGCGCGGGCGGCTCGGAAGGTCAGCAGGTCGGCGGCGCCGGGGCCCGCCCCGACGAAAGTCACCTTGCCGGTGGGGGCATCGGGCATGTGATGGGGTCCTCTCCTACGGGTCGTACGAGTCCTGCCGGGGCTACGAGTCCTCAGCGACATCAGCGACATCAGCGACGTCGGCGGCATCAGCGGCATCGGCCGGTATCGGCGGAGGCCGGCGGCAACGGTGGACTTGGGATGCGGCTGGGGTGGTGGCCTGCGGCGCCTCTTTCCCCAAGCCCGCCTTCCTGGGTTGTCACAGCTTGCCGCCGCGTCCGCCGTCGCGTCGCGCGGGTGCGATGAGCGTGGAGAGATACGGCAACGGAGCGCCGTCCAGCTCGGCGGCCGGCCGGATCGACTCCTCGGGCCGCCCGGGTGCGGAGCCCCAGACGGCGTCGGCGACCCGGCCGGTCTCCCGCAGGGCGGCGGCGACCACCTCAGCGAGCCTCCCGCAATTGTA
>CBFGQM010000206.1:0-9612 GCA_965650905.1 uncultured Streptomyces sp.
AGCGCCGATGGTACTGCAGGGGGGACCCTGTGGGAGAGTAGGACACCGCCGAACTAATTGTGCAGAAATCCCCCGTGTCGAATGGCACGGGGGATTTCTGCGTTCAAGGATGCCCGGCCATGATCACCAGCGACATCGGCTTCTCAGCCTGCTCGACTGCCAGGTGCAGCTTGGTGGTCGGCCCGCCCCCGGGAGCGTCCGAGTCCGTGGTCGTCGGGCTCGGCGAAGACACCACCGGGTGGCTCGATCTGCAGATCCCCTTTTTGGGGGCACCCGCCGCATGCTGGTGGGCGCGGGCGATGGTCGAGTCCACCGAGACGTCCCAGGTGATCAGTCCTTCGGCATCGGCACGTGCCTGCAGCTGCTCGAAGACGCGGTGCCAGGTGCTGTCCCGCTGCCAACGCCGGAAACGGTTGTACACCGTTTCCCACGGGCCATACCGCTCGGGCACGTCCCGCCAGGGAGCACCAGCGCGAGTGCGCCAGCGTATTCGCGGCACCGCGGAAGCCGGGCGGGCCCACGCCGCGCTCGGCAGGCGGCAACGTACCGGGACACCTCGCGAACCGCCCTTTACGGTCCCGGTAAGTCCACTGCGGGATGCCCCTGTGGGAGCTGCTGTTCGCCCCAGATGGTCTTGCCCTGCTGGCCGTAGCGGCAGCCCCAGCGGGTGGTGAGCTGGGCTACGAGGAACAGGCCACGTCCTCCCTCGTCGGTGGTGCGAGCCCGCCGCAGTCGGGGCTGGGTGTTGCTGGGGTCGGTCACCTCGCATACCAGCACGTCCCCCCGGCTCAGGTGCAGTCCGACCGGTTCGCCGCCGTAGCGGATGGCGTTGGTCACCAACTCACTGACGACCAGTCCGGTGGTGAAGGCCAGCTCGTCCAAGCCCCAGATTGCCAACTGGTCGGCGGTCGCCTCACGCGCGTCCGCCACAATGGCCGGATCGGCGGGGAACTCCCAGCGGGCGGTGTTCTCTGCGGGGACGGCGCGAGTGCGGGCCAGCAGACAGGCGATGTCGTCCCTGTGCGGCTGGTCGCCGAGCCCGGCGAGGAGGATGCGGCCGCTCTCCGCCACAGGGCGGTCGGGACGGCAGAGCGCGGGGAGGGCCGCGGTGAGGCGCCGCAGTCCGGCATCGGGATCGTGGTCGTCGCCTTCGATCAGGCCGTCGGTGTAGAGGGCGAGGACGCTGCCGGGTTCCAGGTCGATAGTGGTGGTCTCATACGGCATGCCGCCGACGGCAAGGGGCGGCCCGAGGGAGAGTTCGACGACGTGGGCGGTACCGTCGGGCCGGACGACGACGGGTGGCGGGTGCCCGGCACTGGCGAGGGCACAGCGGCGGGTGACCGGGTCGTAGACGGCGTACAGGCATGTGGCGCCGACGGTGTCCTGATGCTCCACCGGCGCTTCCGTGGCCAGGCGCTGCACCAGGTCCCCGACGCGGGTGAGCAGATCGTCGGGACCGAGTTCGAGGTCAGCGAGGGTGGCGATGGCCGTGCGCAACCGACCCATGGTGGCCGTGGCCCGCAGACCGTGGCCGACCACGTCCCCGACGACGAGAGCCACTCTCAGCGAGGGCAGGGGGATGACGTCGAACCAGTCACCGCTGATTTCCGCCCCGCCGCCCGCAGGCCGATAGATGCCGGCCGTCTCGGCCGCCAGGACATCGGTCGTGGCCGGGGGGAGCAGACTCTGCTGCAGTGTTACCGCCGCGCGGTGCTCGCGGGTGTAGCGGCGGGCGTTGTCGATGGCGAGTGCGCCCCGGGAAGCGATCTCCTTGACCAGGCTCGCGTCCTCCCCGGTGAACGGCTCGCGCTGGTTCACGCGCCAGAGCGACAGATGACCGAGCAACAGACCGCGCGCGAACAGCGGTGCCTCGATCCCCGAATGGCCACCTGGGGGAACGAGCTTCTCGACCAACCGCGGATCGTGGCCGAGCGCGGCGATCAACTCATCGGGCCCCGCGATCATCGTCTCGCCGCGCTGAGCCCTGCGGAGAAGGGAGGCGTCCGGCCACCGGGGAAGAGCCTCCCCCCGCTGGACGTGACCGGCCGGCCACTCGCCAGTGGCCGAGGCCACGGCGACCTTCAGCAGGTGAAGGTCTCCACCGCCCTGCCACTTCGTGGGCTCGTCACCGGCGAGCACGGGCTCGGCCAAGTCCACCGACGCGAGGTCCCCCAGGGCCGGAACGGCCATGTCGGCCAGCTCCTGCGCGATGCGGGTTACGTCCAGGGAGCCGCCGACCCGCAGGGCGGCCTCATGGGCGAGGCGCAGATGCCGACGGGCCCGCAGCTGCTCGGTGATGTCGGTGAACACCGCGGCGATCCCGGTCGGGGCCCCTCGGGCGTCCTCAAGCCGGAAAGCGGACAGCGAAAACGCCCGCTCCCAGCCGGGGACCTGCGGCGTCCGCATGCGCTGGTGCTTGTTGACCAGCGGTATTCCGGTCTCCAGCACTTCGTGAAACGCCAGCTCCAAGGCTTGGGCGTCCTCGATGGACAGAATCTCCCGGAGGCGGCTGCCCGGCCGCGCAGCGGGTCCGCCGAACATCTCGGGCGTGATATTGGTTCGTACGATGTTCAGGGCAGTGTCGTGGATGGCGATGCCGATATGGTCCTGGGCGAACAGCGCTCGCGTGAGTGACACGCCCTGATTGCGCTCAGCCACGTCCTGTGTGGGAGCAGCCAGGACCAGCAGATCGGAAACGCCCTCCATTCGCATCACCCGGAAGGTGACATCGATCGTGTCGCCGGAGCGGTGCCGGAGCCGTACCCGACCCGCTGCCGGAAACCCGGCCCCACCCATGGCGCCGGACGGAACGTCGGCGAGGAGCTCTCGGACCGGGCGGCCACAGACCTCCCCAGCCCTACGCCCCACCAGGTTCGCGGCTGAGCGGGACCACCCGAGCACCGTGCCCTGTTCGTCGAGTACGGCCGTGGCCAGGGCGTCGAAGGCGAACGATCCGTCGTCGGAACAGTCGATGGACACGCTCATCGCTCCTCACTGGCGGAACCACTCCACCAGGGGAATGTTGTGCCATTATCTACATATTCGATCCCTTCCTGCCTGGGAGCAAGCTAGCGGCGACTACCGCATTCGAGCAGGATGGACATGTAGATGAGTGGCCTCCCTTGGGGGTCGACAGGTTGTCCGATCAGAGCCCGAGATCGCCCAGGACCTTGGCGATGCGGTCCGTGGCAGATAGGGCTGCTCGAGATCGTGGTGGAAACGGAGAACGGGGAGCGGCACGTTCGTGTCCGCGGAGGAGTTGGCTGGGCTGGTCCGGCGAAGTGGCGACGACATCGCGGTCGACACACTGGGGCTGAGGAATGTCACAACGGAAGCCGTAGCCCTGGCCGATGCCCACCGCCTGGGCCGTCGGGTTCCTGGGCGAGGCGGTGGACGTGGTCGGCGGCCAGAGCTTCAAAGACGCCCCGCTGCCTTCAGAGCCAGATAGGCGTCTGCCAAGGCCGGCGGCAGATCGTTCGGTGTCGCGTCTACGACGGTGATGCCATGGCGGATGAGTTGTTCAGCGGTGCGGTGGCGTTCAGCTTGGGCCTGGGCTGCTGCGGCGGCCTCGTACACGGCGTCGGTGTTTCCCCGAGCCGTGGCCATGAGCTCTATGCGCGGGTCCGCTGCCGAAGCGACCAGGACTGTGTGGCGCTGGGTGAGACGGGGGAGTACAGGCAGCAGGCCTTCCTCGATGGGGGCCGCGTCGAGGCTGGTGAGGAGCACGATCAGCGAGCGGCGCGGGGCCGTGCGGAGAGCGGTGGCGGTGAGGCCAGGCGCGTCCGTCTCGACGAGCTCGGGTTCGAGGTGTGCCATGGCGTTGACCAGGGACGGGAGGACGTCGCCTGCGGCCCGGCCTTGCACCAGGGCGCGTACCCGGCGATCGTAGGCGAGGAGATCCACGCGGTCGCCGGCTCGGGAGGCGAGGGCGGCCAGGAGCAGAGCCGCGTCCATGGAGGCGTCGAGGCGGGGGGCGTCGCCCACGCGGCCCGCCGATGTGCGGCCCGTGTCGAGAACCAGAAGAATGTGGCGGTCGCGTTCGGGGCGCCAAGTGCGTACGGCGACCGTGGACTGGCGGGCCGTGGCGCGCCAGTCGATGGAGCGGGTGTCGTCTCCGGGAACGTACTCGCGGAGGCTGTCGAATTCCGTGCCCTCGCCGCGGGTCAGGACGCTGGTGCGGCCGTCGAGTTCGCGCAGTCGGGCCAGCTTTGAAGGAAGGTGCTTCCGGCTGGTGAACGGGGGGAGGACACGCACGGTCCACGGGACTTTGTGGCTGCCCTGGCGGGTGAACAGGCCGAGCGGGCCGTATGAGCGGATGGTGACGCGGTCGGCTTGGCGGTCGCCTCGGCGGGTGGGGCGCAGGTGGGTCGTCACGCGTCGGCGTTCGCCTGCAGGGACCGTCAATGTGTGACGGGATGCGGCGACTTCCGTGCCGGGCCGCCAGCTGCTGGGGGGCCAGGCGTCGCGGATCCGGGCGCGCAGGGGGAGGCTGGAGGGGTTGGTGACGGTGAGGGTGACGTCTGCGGCTTCGCCGAGGCGTACCGAAGTGTCTCCCGAGCGCTTCAGGCCGAGGCGGCGTACGGGGGCGGCCAGGGCGACGTCGCATGCGCAGGCGAGGGCCAGGGGCGCGTTGACGGCGAGGATGCCCGTCCAGCTGGGTTCCCAGATGCCGACGGGGAGGGTGCCGAGGGCCGCGAGGAGGGCGGCGCGTCCAGTGAGCGCCATCAGCGGGGTACGGGGACGTGGGCGAGGATCGCGTTGATCACGGAGTCGGCCGTCACGCCTTCCATCTCTGCCTCCGGACGGAGTTGGACCCGGTGGCGCAGGGTGGGCAGCGCGAGGGCCTTCACGTCGTCGGGAATGACGTAGTCGCGGCCCGTCAGCCACGCCCAGGCGCGGGCGGTGGCCAGGAGCGCCGTCGCGCCGCGCGGGGAGACGCCGAGCGTGAGGGACGGGGATTCGCGGGTGGCGCGGCAGATGTCCACCACGTAGCCGGTGATCTCGGGGGAGACAGTGGTCTTTGCGACTGCCGCACGGGCGGATTCCAGCGCGGCTGGGCCGGCTACGGGTCGTACGCCGGCGGCGCGCAGGTCGCGCGGGTTGAAGCCCTCGGCGTGGCGGGTGAGAACGTCGATCTCGTCCTGGCGGGAGGGCAGCGGGATGGTCAGCTTGAGGAGGAAACGGTCCAGCTGGGCTTCGGGGAGGGGGTACGTACCCTCGTACTCGACCGGGTTCTGAGTCGCGGCGACCAGGAACGGTTCGGGCAGGGGGCGCGGGGTGCCGTCGACGGTGACCTGGCGTTCCTCCATCGCTTCGAGGAGCGAGGACTGGGTCTTGGGCGGGGTGCGGTTGATCTCGTCGGCGAGCAGGAGGTTTGTGAAGACCGGGCCGGGCTGGAAGGAGAACTCTGCGGAACGGGTGTCGTAGACGAGGGAGCCCGTGACGTCGCTGGGCATCAGGTCAGGCGTGAACTGGACGCGTTTCGTGTCGAGTTCGAGTGCGGACGCGAGGGTGCGGACGAGCAACGTTTTGGCTACCCCAGGGACTCCTTCCAGCAGAACGTGTCCGCGGCAGAGGAGGGCGACCACGAGGCCGGTTACGGCGGGGTCCTGGCCGACCACGGCTTTGGCGATCTCGGCGCGCAGGGCCTCCAGGGAGGCCCGGGCGGTGTCCGGATCCCCGGCGTACCCGGCGTTGTCAGTGGTCGGGTCCATCATGGACGGCGTACCTCTCTTTCGAGGGCGTCGAGTTGGTCGGTGAGAGCGATGAGGGCCGCGTCGTCGCGGGGTGGCGGGCCGAAGAGGAGGGAGTGCGGGGACTGTCCGTCGCCGTGGAGGTGGGCGGACAGAGCAGGGAGCAGGGCTTCGGGCGCGTGTGCCTGGGCGGGGGTCACGCCGACGAGGGGGGCGAGGCGGGTGCGGGTCGTGAAGCGCAGGGCCGCCGCGGCGCGGTCGCGGGCGTTGGATCTGCGATAGAGGCGGGCGCGGCCTTCGACGGTCTCGGCGGCGCGGATCGCGACAGGGAGCCGTTCGGGGACCAGCGGGCCGAGGCGGCGGGCGCGCCAGAGGGCGGCCAGAGCCGCGGCGATGAAGAGCTGCAGTGTGCCCCAGAGCCAGCCGGAGGGGATCAGGTCGAAGAAGCCGCGGTCGCCGGAGTCGGTGGCCGAGTCGTCGGAGAGTGAGGGGAGGTACCAGACCAGGTGCGGGCGCGAGCCGAGCAGTTGGAGAGCGAGCGAGGCGTTGCCCTGCTCGTCGAGGCGGTCGTTGTAGAGAATGTCGGGGGCGCCGAGCAGGATGGTGTCGCCATCGCTCTCAGCGGCCGGGACGCGCAGCAGGGTGGGCAGGCCGGCGTTGAGGTAGCAGGAGTCGGCGTCGGGCGCGGTCGTGGTGTAGCGGATGCCGCCCGTGTCGGCGGTGCCCGCTCGCTGGGCGGCGGGCAGAGCGCAGTCGGGGGAGAGCGTGGAGTCGTAGCTCGGTGTGGGATCGGCGGTGACCCCGGGGGCGAGCGCGCCGACGGACGGAGCACCGGGCGCGACGAGGACGGTGCGGCCACCGGAGTTCGTGAACGCCGAGTGGAGCCGGCTCTGCTGGCGGTCTGTCAGCAGGTCCGGCTCAGTGACCAGGAGAGTGGTGTCGGGGCCTGCCGCGGTGCGCGCCTTTTCCAAGGTGGTGACCACGCGCGTGGACACGTCACGGTCGGAGAGGAGCTCGGCCACGGCGCGGCTGCCGTAGGGGTCGGCGGAGCGAGGGTCGAGGCTGCCGTGCTGGGTATCGGAGCGGACGGCCGCGATGGCGATGGCGGCTGCCAGGAGGATCACGAGCGCGAGCAGGACACCGCGCGCGCGGGTCCACACCTGGCGGGTCGTGGGGGAGTCCGAGGTGGACGGCAGGGTGGTCTCGGTGGTCATTCGGCGGCCCCCTGGCGGGTGCTGTGGGCCGTGCTCAGCGTGCTCGGGGTGCTGCTCGCGAGGACCGGCTTGGTGCGTTCCAGGTCGCGGTCGAGTTCCGTGAGGCGGTGGTATGTCTGGGAGGTGGCGGCTCGTCCCCCGTATGTCACGTCGTCGAAGTCCCGGGCCGCGGCGCTCAGTCGGTCCGTATGGGAGGGGAGCGTACGGCCCGCTTCGGCGGCGGCCTCGTCGGCTGTGCGGCCGGGGCGCGGGTCGAGCAGGGCGCGTTCCTCCAGGGAGCGGACGACGGCGCGCATGCGCTCCTGTACGGCCTGGTTCCAGTGGCCCTGGGCGGCGTGGCTCTCGGCGGCCGCGCGGTGCTCGGCGGCGTTGCGCGGCCGGTCGTCGAAGAGGCGGGCGGCCGACGTGGGGGCGCGGCGCGGGGTGCCGAGGCGCCACCAGAGAGCGCATATGAGCGCCACGGCGGCCAGCGCGATGACGACCAGGCCGAGCGTGCCACCCGGGGTCGCGGAAGAGGCGGCACCGACCAGGTCCTCGACCCACGTCCAGAAGGCGTCCAGGGCGCGCTGGAGCAGGCTGGGGTCGTTCTCGTGGTACATCCGCTTGGCCAGTTCGCGCTCGGCCGCCTCCCGCGCGGGGTCACGCGGAATCGTCACCGGTGGTTCGTCGCCGGAGCGTGGTACCAGTACGGCCGCCGCGCCGGGGCGCAGCGGCGCGAGCAGCGGCGCGAGTACCGCCGTGAGAACTCCCCCCGCCCAGCTCACCGCATCAGCTCCCCGGAGTGGTGCCGGGGACGCCGGAGCCGTGGCCCTGGACACCGGCGGCGCGGGCGAGGTCGAGGTCGAGGGCCTCGCGGCGGATGCGCTGGTCGATGTAGAGGAGCACGGTGACGCCCGCGGTGATCGGGAACGTGAGCATCGATCCGATCACCGAGCCGATCCCGCTGACGATGAGGAACGTCCAGCCGAGATCGCCTGCACCACCGCTGAGGAAGCCGGTGGCGCCGTCGCCGCTCAGGGCGGCGGCGAGGAAGGCGAAGGGGATCACGATGATGGATGCGACCACGTTCGCGATGATCGTGGCGAGCAGCTGGATGCCGAAGACCCGCCACCACGAGCCGCGGACCAGCTTCGCGGAGCGGCTCAGCGACTTCAGGATGCCCTGTTTCTCCAGCATGAGGGCGGGCGAGGCCAGCGAGAAGCGGACCACCAGCCAGATCGCCACGACGCCGGCGGCCGTACCGCCGAGGACAGCGAGGGCGACACCGCCGTGACCTCCACCGGCGAGGACGGTGATGACACCTGGCAGGATGCCTACCGCGGCGATCGCGAGGCCGATGAGCGGGAGCAGAAAGGTCAGGCCGAAGAGTTTCGCCAGCTGGGGACGGGCGTCGCGCCAGGCCTCGGCGGTGGTCACCGAGTTGCCGAGCACGGCGCGGCTGGTGACGGTCGTGAGCAGGGCCGTCGCGACGATGGTGCCCAGCAGGGCGATCAGCAGGATGACGCCGGAGCTCAGCAGGGTGTCACCCATGGCGCGGTTCAGTTCGCCGGCAGTGGCGCTCGGGTCGTTGAGGGCGTCCGTGCCGGCACTGTTGTCCAGGACGAAGCCCTGGAGCAGAACCACGACGATCTGGGTGAACACCGCGACGGTCAGGGAGATGCCGAGGACGGTGCGCCAGTGCGCACGCATGGTCGATACGGCGCCGTCGAGGATCTCGCCGACGCCGAGCGGACGGAGCGGGATCACGCCTGGCTTGGCGGCGGGCGGGGGACCACCCCAGCCGGCTCCCCAGCCGGGATAGTCGCCGGGGCCGTGGCCACCGCCGTATCCGCCGGGTGGACCGCCGGGGGACCGTCCGCCCCAGCCCGGGCCGGGCGGCGGCGATGGCGGCGCGGCCTGGGGCGGGCCGCCCTCAGGGGCGCCGGGAGCGGACCACCGGGCGGGCGGGGGCTGTTCCTTGGACCACTGCGGGCCTGGGCCGGGCTGGCCCGGCTGGTTCACCGGTTCTGGCGTAGCGGGGCGCTCCGCGGGCCCGGCAGGGCCGGAAGCGCTCGGCTCCTGACCGTCCTGCCCGTCGGAGGGGGCAGATCCGGGCGATGCCCAGCCCGGAGTGTCGTTCATCGTCGCTCCTTCACGGTGCCCGCCCGCGGTTGCGGCGGCAGGTTGGCAGCCATCGTGCCACGGTGGGGCCGGGTAGTGACCAGCCACCGTATGGGCTGCGCACCTTCAATTGTCCGCCGGGTACGGGGCAGACTGGGCGGATGGCTGATCAGTACGCGCAATCCCGTGAGGAGAACCGGCCCATCGAGATACCGGCGATCCGGTGGGACGAGCCGCCGGAAGGCCCCGTACTGGTCCTTCTCGACCAGACGCGGCTGCCGGCCGAGGAGGTCGAGCTGGTGTGCACCGACGCGCCCGCGCTGGTGGAGGCGATCCGCAAGCTGGCTGTGCGTGGGGCGCCGCTGCTCGGTATCGCCGGGGCGTACGGGGTCGCGCTCGCCGCCGCACGAGGGTTCGACGTGGACGACGCCGCGGAGGCGCTGGCGAGCGCACGTCCCACCGCGGTGAACCTTTCGCACGGTGTGCGTAGGGCTCAGGCGGCGCACCGTGCCGCCCTCCTCGGTGGCGGTGACCAGAAGCAGGCCGCCGAGGCCGCGCTCGCCGCCGCGCGCGCCCTCCACCAGGAGGACGCCGAGGCCAGTGCC
>CBFGQM010000207.1:0-9545 GCA_965650905.1 uncultured Streptomyces sp.
GGCGGACGCACCCGCGCCGAGCGCGGGACCGGCACCCGCGCCGCCACGGCGGGCCGCCGCGACACCGGCCGCGGCCTGCGAGGCGGCCGCAGCGCCGGAGGGAGCGCCCTGTCCCGGCTTGCCCCTGCCGCCCTGCGCGACATCGACGGGGAGCATGACCAGCGCGGTCGTACCACCGGAGTCGGACGGACGCAGCTGGATGCGGATCCCGTGCCGCTGCGACAGCCGGCCGACCACGAACAGACCCATACGGCGCGAGACCGAGACGTCCACGGTGGGCGGCGAGGCCAGCCGCTCGTTGATCGCCGCGAGGTCCTCCGGGGAGAGGCCGATTCCGGTGTCGTGGATCTCGATCAGTATGCGGCCGTCGGGCAGCGCGTGGCCGGTGACCTTGACCTTGGTCTGCGGCGAGGAGAACGAGGTCGCGTTCTCGAGCAGCTCGGCGAGCAGGTGCACGAGGTCGTTGACGACACGGCCCGCGACCTCGCTGGTCGGGACCGTGGCCAGCTCGATGCGCTCGTACTGCTCCACCTCGGACGCGGCGGCGCGAAGGACGTCGACGAGCGGGACGGGGCGCGTCCAGCGGCGGCCGGGCTCTTCACCGGCGAGAACGAGGAGGTTCTCACCGTTACGGCGCATGCGGGTGGCGAGGTGGTCGAGCTTGAACAGCGAGGACAGCTGGTCCGGGTCGGCCTCGCGGGACTCCAGTTCGGAGATCAGCGACAGCTGGCGCTGGATCAGGCCCTGGGAGCGGCGCGAGAGGTTGGTGAACATCGCGTTGACGTTGCCCCGCAGCAGGGCCTGCTCGGCGGCGAGGCGGACCGCCTCGTGGTGCACGTCGTCGAAGGCCGCGGCCACCATGCCGATCTCGTCCCTGGAGTGCACACCGACCGACCGAACGGAGGTGTCGACGTCCTGCGGGTCGGACTCGGACAGCTGCTTGACCAGCTCGGGCAGCCGGTCCTGGGCGACCTTGGTGGCGGTGTCCTGAAGGCGGCGCAGTGAGCGGATCATGGACCGGGCCACCACGAATGCGCCGACGAGAGAGACACCGAGCACGAGCAGGATCAGCGCACCGGAGATGATCGCTTCCCGCTCGGCCTCGCCGCGCAGTTCACGGGCCTTCTGCTCCATCTCGTTGAGCAGCGTGACCTCGATCTTGGTCATTTCCTGGATCTTGGTGGAGTCCGCGTCGAACCAGTCCAGGTACGAGCGCTTCTCGCGCTGCTGCAGACCGTCCTCCCGGCCGAGCACGCGCCCCGCGTAGAGGTCGGCGTCCTCGATGGTCGGGCTGCCGTTCTCGATCGGCTTCAGCAGCGTGTGCCTATTGCCGTCGTAGATGCTGTCGAAGCTTTTGAGCTCGGACTCCTGGCTGTCGCGCGCCGAGTCCGCGTACTTGCGGTCGTTCTCCGAGAGCTTGCCGAACGTCTTGTCGGTCGGGGGAAGGGCCGCGGCGATGACGGCGCGCTGGATGGACGCGTACTCCTTGGCGGAGGAGAACGCCGCCAGGGCGCGGGTGCGCTGGATCATCTCCGGGCTGCTGGTCGCCTCGGCCATGTCCTGCGAGAGGCCGAGCAGCTGGCCGATGAGCCGGTGGTACGCGTCGACCGTCTGGGTGCTGTTGTCGCCGTCCGCGTAGGCGTCGTTGCGGATGGCGTTGAGCTTGCCCAGCCCGGCTGCGATGGCGACGACGTTGTCACGGACGCCGTCGAGGTGATCGTCGCCGGCCGCGGCGTCGATTTCGTGGGTGCCCTCCATGAAGGCGGCACGCGCACGGTCCGTCTTCTCCCGTGCGCCCTTGACGGTGAGGTCGCTCGCTGTCGCGCCGTTCGCGAGGGGACCGGCCGACTTGTCGCGCTCCTCCTGGAGCGCCGCGGCGAGCTCGGTCGCCTGCTTGGTCATGTCGGTCAGCAGCTTCATGTTGTCGAGCTGCTGGATCTCGTCCATGGTGTCGCTGATGCGCATCGCGCCGAGCGAGGTCGCGGCGACCACGGGCAGCGCGAGCAGCGAGACCAGACGGGTCGAGATGCGCCAGTTGCGCAGCGCTATTCGGGAGCCGGTGCCGCTGGGGCCCTTCGGATTCGGTGCCGGCGGGGCGGGCGTACCGGCGGGAGCGCCACCCTTCGTCGCGCCGGGGCGCGAGGCGCCCTCACCGCTGCTGCCGGTCCGTGCCGGTCCCGGGTTCTGGGCGTGCTGGGGCGAGGAGCCGCGGTCGGTCCCGCCACGCGGCCCCGCCGAAGCGCTGCCATCCCTCTTGAAACGTCCCTGCACTAGCGTCGCAACCTCTGGACCAGGCGCCCCTCCGCGTGACGGCGGGACGGTGTCGGCGTCGTACGGGCGCTATGCGCCTTTCTTCGGTCGTGAGTGACCGGCGCTGGCTTCCCCTTCCCGCCGCCACTCGGCGCTGGTTGCGCCCCCTGTGCGTCGGTTTCGATTCCAGCGGCGGTTCGTGGAATTCCAGCACAGTGCCGGATCTCCAACAAGGCCCAAGGGCCATGCTGTGACCTCCATGACAGCTCGTGATGGCCGAGTTACCGAGCGTACAATAGGAACTCGTGCATAACGGATGTATCTGATCAGCCTGCTCACCCCTGAAGCGTGTCCCAGTCGGCACGATCAGGGGCGGAATGGTGGTCTTGGTCAGACGGTGACCGTTTTGTCGGGTCGAGTTGACGGCCCTCAGTGACCCTTTGGGTCGGTGATTCGTGAGTAAACTCACATGATGATCATGGAGTCTTTACATCCTTTCCGAGGAATCGAATGTTTAGCCTGATCCTTTACGGAGAGAGGTACTCCGACAACCGCGCTCGCGTGTCCGCCAAGGCGCCCGGCGCCCGCACCGACAGGGTCCCAAACCGCAGATGAAGACGACGATGATGTTTTCCAACACCGCCAATCCGCGACGCACCACGCTGGCGCATCTGGACGACGCCGACGACCTGTGGACGCGGAAGCTGCGGGAGCACGTCGGCGAGCTTCCCGCCCAGACGGCCAACCCGCGGCGCACGGTCCTGATCGACGTCCCGGTCGCGGCTGCCGCCGCGGAGTAGCACTCCGCGACGCGGACCACCTGGCGTCGCGGAGCGAGTTCTCCCATGGTCCGCCGGGCGTCATGAATACGCGAGGTCGCGCACCCCTGCCGCGATAGCCTGGGGCGTCATACTCCAGCCAGCTCAGTGAGGGGCGCAAGGATCCCGTGCGCATCGCCAGGTTCTCCATCGACGGCAACGTCGCGTTCGGCGCGGTCGAGGGCGAGGGCCCTCCTGGGTCGACCGACGGGCTCGTCCTCGACATCATCAAGGGCATCCCGTTCGCGGACTTCGAACTCTCCGGTACGAAGGTTTCGCTGGCTCCTTCTGATGCACAAGCGAGGGTCCGGCTGCTGCCGCCGGTGCTGCCGAACAAGGTCGTGGCCTTCGGCCGCAACTACGCGGAGCACGCGAAGGAACTCGGCAACGAGGTGCCGGACGCCCCGTTCGCCTTCTTCAAGCCGTCCACCTCGGTGATCGGCCCCGGCGACGAGATCGCGTACCCCTCCTTCTCGCAGGAACTGCACCACGAGGCCGAGCTCGCCGTGGTCATCGGCCGCATGTGCCGCGAGGTCCCGCATGAGCGCGTCAAGGACGTCATTCTCGGCTACACCTGCGCCAACGACGTCACAGCGCGCGACGTACAGAAGCGTGAGAAGCAGTGGGCGAGAGCCAAGGGATTCGACTCCTCCTGCCCGCTCGGCCCCTGGGTGGAGACGGATCTCGACCCCTCCGACCTGACGATCCAGTGCACGGTCAACGGCCAACAGCGCCAACTGGGGCGTACGAGCGAGATGATCCACCCCATCGAGGATCTGATCGTGAACATTACCGAGGCCATGACGCTGCTCCCCGGCGACGTGATCCTCACGGGCACCCCGGCAGGGGTCGGCCCGCTCAACGTCGGCGACGAGGTCGCCGTCACCATCGAAGGCATCGGCACTCTCACCAACAAGGTGATCAAGCGTGGCTAACGCGAACGTCCGCGTACGTTTCTGTCCCTCGCCGACCGGCAACCCCCATGTGGGCCTGGTCCGCACCGCCCTGTTCAACTGGGCGTTCGCCCGCCACCACGGCGGCACCCTGGTCTTCCGCATCGAGGACACCGACGCGGCCCGCGATTCCGAGGAGTCGTACGAGCAGCTGCTCGACTCGATGCGCTGGCTGGGCTTCGACTGGGACGAGGGCCCAGAGATCGGCGGCCCGCACGCGCCGTACCGTCAGTCGCAGCGCATGGACCTCTACAAGGACGTCGCGCGCAAGCTCCTGGACGGCGGCTACGCGTACTACTGCTACTGCTCGACGGCGGAACTGGACGCCCGCCGGGAGGCGGCACGCGCGGCCGGGAAGCCATCCGGCTACGACGGTCACTGCCGCGCGCTCACCGACGAGCAGATCGCGACATACCGGACCGACGATCGGGAGCCCATCGTCCGCTTCCGTATGCCCGACGAGGCGATCACCTTCACGGACCTGGTCCGCGGCGAGCTGACGTTCACCCCTGAGAACGTTCCGGACTACGGGATCGTACGAGCCAACGGCGCGCCCCTCTATACGCTCGTGAACCCGGTCGACGATGCCCTCATGGAGATCACGCACGTCCTGCGCGGCGAGGACCTGCTCTCCTCCACCCCTCGCCAGATCGCCCTCTACAAGGCACTCGTCGAGCTGGGGATCGCGAAGACCGTGCCCGCCTTCGGGCACCTGCCGTACGTGATGGGCGAGGGCAACAAGAAGCTCTCCAAGCGCGACCCGCAGTCCTCGCTGAACCTCTACCGAGAGCGCGGCTTCCTCCCGGAGGGCCTGCTCAACTATCTCTCGCTGCTGGGCTGGTCGCTCTCCGCCGACCGGGACGTGTTCTCGATCGACGAGATGGTCGCGGCCTTCGACATCGAGGACGTCGTCCCGAACCCGGCCCGCTTCGACCTGAAGAAGTGCGAGGCGATCAACGCCGATCACATCAGGCGGCTGGACGTGAAGGCGTTCACCGAGGCCTGCGGGCCATGGCTGAAGGCCCCCCACGCGCCGTGGGCCCCGGAGGACTTCGACCAGGCCAAGTGGGAGGCCATCGCCCCGCACGCCCAGACCCGCCTGACGGTCCTGTCCGACATCACACAGAACGTCGACTTCCTGTTCCTGAAGGAACCGGTCGAGGACGAGGCGTCCTGGAACAAGGCGATGAAGGAGGGCTCGGACGCGCTGCTGCGCACGGCCCGCGGGAAGCTGGAATCCGCGGACTGGACGGCGCCCGAGTCGCTCAAGAGCGCCGTCCTCGCGGCCGGCGAGGAGCACGGCCTCAAGCTCGGCAAGGCCCAGGCCCCCGTCCGCGTCGCCGCCACCGGCCGCACGGTCGGCCTCCCCCTCTTCGAGTCCCTCGAAGTCCTGGGCAAGGAGAAGACCCTGTCCCGCATCGACGCGGCCCTGACAAAGCTGACCTTGTAGCGCGGAGCGCGGAGCGCACAGCGCGCTCAAAGGGGCGGCACCCGCGTCCTTGGGTGCCGCCCCTCGGCTGCCGTTCGTCGGTCGCCAGAAGTCGTTCTCGTCGATCAGGCAATGGCTCTTGTCGAAGACTCCAGCCGCCACGAGGGCAGACGTCGTCGTCGGCCGAGCGCTACCGTTGGATCATGAGCATCAGGGCCGTGGTCTGGGACGTGGACGACACGATCTTCGACTACACGGCCGCTGCCCGGGCCGGAATGCGGGGGCACCTCGTGGCGGAGGGGCTGCTCGAGGGGTACGAGACCGTGGAGCGGGCCCTCCTGCGGTGGCGGGAGGTCGCCGAACTGCAGTGGGCCAGGTACGCGGCGGGGCAGACCGACTTCGAGGGACAGCGGCGGGACCGGGTGCGGGTCTTTGTGGGGGGTGAGCTGACGGACGCGGAGGCCGACGCGTGGTACCGGCGGCATTTGGACCACTACGAGGCCGCTTGGGGGCTGTTCCCGGACGTGCTGCCCGCTCTCGACACCCTCGCCGCCAGTCACCGGCACGCCGTGCTGTCCAACTCCAGCCTCCGCCTCCAGGACCGTAAGCTCCGCGTCCTGGGCGTACGCGACCGTTTCGAGGCTGTCCTCTGCGCCGTCGAACTCGGCGTCTTCAAACCGGACGTCCAGGCCTTCCACGCGGCCTGCGACGCGCTGAACCTGCCCCCGCACCAGGTCGCGTATGTCGGCGACCACCCGGAGATCGACGGCCGGGGGGCCGCCGACGCGGGGCTTCTCTCCGTCTGGATCGACCGCACGGGAGTGAGCGCCGTCACCGGCCCTGCCACCGACACAGCGCCGGACGCCGCACCGGATCGGCCCGCCGACCTGCGCCGGATTGCCTCGCTGGCCGAACTTCCCGCGATCCTCCGGGGCGATACCCGTTTTGGAGCGCCGTCCACCTTCGGGTAATGTTCTTCCTGCGCCGCCGGGAGCGGACCGAAAGGTCGGGGATCCGGAGGCGCAAACTAGAACAAGACCCTAAGGGGCTTGTGTTTCAGTGGCCTATGGTGTAATTGGCAGCACGACTGATTCTGGTTCAGTTAGTCTAGGTTCGAGTCCTGGTAGGCCAGCTCGCAGAGCTCATCTGCAAAGCCCCCGTTGTGTAGCGGCCTAGCACGCTGCCCTCTCAAGGCAGTAGCGCCGGTTCGAATCCGGTCGGGGGTACAGATCCTTCCCAGGGGGCAGTCCGGGTCTCGCCCACTGACTCTCATGCAGGATCGCTAGGGCCCCCGTTGTGTAGCGGCCTAGCACGCCGCCCTCTCAAGGCGGTAGCGCCGGTTCGAATCCGGTCGGGGGTACGTGATCCGAAGGGGTCCTCCGTACGAGGAGGGCCCCTTCGGCGTATTCCGGAACCGAGTATCCCCGATCCCGCGCTTCCCATCAGGCCGTGAGCGGCACCGGGTGGATCTCGTCCGCCGGGTGGCCGGCGCGCTCGTGAACGCGCTGCACCGCCTCCGCCGACGGCGCCTCCGACAGGCAGTAGACCTCGCCGGACTGCGGGTCCGCCCAGGCCTGCTTGAAGTGCACCCGCTCCTCGCCCCCGATGGCCAGGTCCGCGCGGTGCGCTTCCTGTAGCTGCTCGTCCGTGATCCCCTTCATCCCGTGGTGGACGTCCATGAACTGGGGCATGATCACGCACCTCCTGATCGCCGGTACTTCCATGCTGCACCCGGGGTCAAAAGCCCACCTCATGAGTGACGTAACGTCACTGGTCCGTCACTCCGGGCGGTCGGCCCAAGTGATCGGCGCGAGTGGTCAGCCGGAGCGGCGCAGGGCTTCGGACAGTCGCGCCGCAGCGTCGATCACGGCCTGTGCGTGCATCCGGCCCGGGTGACGGGTGAGGCGCTCGATCGGTCCGGAGACCGAGACCGCGGCCACCACGCGGTTGGACGGGCCCCGTACCGGCGCGGACACCGACGCGACGCCCGGCTCACGCTCGCCGATCGACTGGGCCCAGCCCCGGCGGCGTACGCCCGACAGCGCCGTCGCCGTGAAGCGGGCGCCCTGGAGGCCGCGGTGCAGTCGCTCCGGCTCCTCCCAGGCCATCAGGATCTGGGCCGAGGAGCCCGCCTTCATCGTGAGCGTCGAGCCCACCGGCACCGTGTCCCGCAGACCTGACAGCCGCTCGGCCGCGGCGACACAGATGCGCATGTCTCCCTGGCGGCGGTAGAGCTGCGCACTCTCGCCCGTGAGGTCCCGCAGATGCGTGAGCACCGGACCGGCCGTGGCGAGCAGCCGGTCCTCGCCCGCCGCCGCGGCCAGCTCGGCCAGGCGGGGGCCGAGAATAAAACGGCCCTGCATGTCCCGCGCCACCAAGCGGTGGTGCTCGAGTGCCACGGCGAGACGGTGCGCCGTGGGCCGTGCCAGTCCGGTCGCCGCGACCAGGCCCGCGAGGGTGGCCGGACCGGACTCCAGGGCGCTGAGGACAAGGGCTGCCTTGTCCAGAACGCCGACGCCACTACTGTTGTCCATGCAACGATACTCGCGTCTCACTCTGTGAAACGCAAGTTCACTATTCCGTGGAACACGCCACCCTGTACGTACAACGGCCCGCAGAACCACCGGGCCGGCGGCAGACGTCCGGTACGAGGGGTAACGGACGTGGCCATCCCGAAATCTCTAGTGGGGCCGGCGCGACACAGGCCGGCCGGAGGGAAAGCGATGGGTAGGACACTCGCGGAGAAGGTCTGGGACGACCATGTCGTCCGGCGCGCGGAGGGCGAGCCCGACCTTCTCTTCATCGATCTGCACCTGCTGCACGAGGTGACCAGCCCGCAGGCCTTCGACGGCCTCCGTCAGGCGGGGCGCCCCGTGCGCCGCCTCGACCTCACCATCGCGACCGAGGATCACAACACCCCGACCCTCGACATCGACAAGCCCATCGCCGACCCGGTCTCGCGTGCCCAGCTGGAGACGCTGCGCAAGAACTGCGCGGACTTCGGCGTACGCCTGCACCCGCTCGGCGACATCGAGCAGGGCGTCGTCCACGTCGTGGGACCGCAGCTGGGCCTGACGCAGCCCGGTATGACCGTGGTCTGCGGCGACTCCCACACCTCCACGCACGGTGCCTTCGGCGCGCTGGCGTTCGGTATCGGCACCTCGCAGGTCGAGCATGTGCTGGCCACCCAGACGCTGCCGCTGGCCCGCCCGAAGACCATGGCGATCACTGTCGAGGGCGACCTGGCGGAAGGCGTCACGGCGAAGGACCTGATCCTCGCGATCATCGCGAGGATCGGCACCGGCGGCGGCCAGGGCTACATCCTGGAATACCGCGGCCCAGCCATCGAGAAGCTGTCGATGGAAGCCCGGATGACCATCTGCAACATGTCGATCGAGGCCGGCGCCCGCGCGGGCATGATCGCGCCGGACGAGACGACCTTCGCGTACATCAAGGGCCGTGCCCACGCCCCGCAGGGCGAGGACTGGGACGCCGCCGTCGCGTACTGGAAGACCCTGAGGACGGACGAGGACGCGGTCTTCGACGCCGAGGTCGTCATCGACGGCGCCGCCCTCTCGCCGTTCGTCACCTGGGGCACCAACCCCGGTCAGGGCGCGCCGCTTTCGGCGTCCGTCCCCGATCCGGCTTCGTACGAGGACCCTTCGGAGCGCCTGGCTGCCGAAAAGGCCCTGGAATACATGGGGTTGACCGCCGGGCAGCCGCTGCGGGAGATCAAGGTGGACACCGTCTTCGTAGGCTCGTGCACCAACGGCCGCATTGAGGACCTGCGTGCCGCCGCCGCGCTCGTCGAGGGCCGCAAAGTCGCCGACGGCGTAAGGATGCTGGTCGTTCCCGGCTCCGCGCGCGTGGGACTGCAGGCCGTCGAGGAGGGCCTGGACCTCGTCTTCAAGGAGGCCGGAGCCGAATGGAGGCACGCGGGCTGCTCGATGTGTCTGGGCATGAACCCGGACCAGCTGGCCCCGGGTGAGCGCTCCGCGTCCACCTCGAACCGCAACTTTGAAGGCAGGCAGGGCAAGGGCGGCCGTACGCACCTGGTCTCGCCGCAGGTCGCCGCCGCCACCGCCGTGCTCGGCC
>CBFGQM010000208.1:0-9523 GCA_965650905.1 uncultured Streptomyces sp.
GCCGGCGGCAGACCGGTCAGCTCGAACATCCCGAGCTTCTTGTTGTACGCCGCGATCTCGCGCTCGCCCTGGTAGACCTGAATCTGCACGGACGGCTGGTTGTCCTCGGCGGTGGTGAAGATCTCCGAGCGCTTCGTCGGGATCGTCGTGTTCCGCTCGATGAGCTTGGTCATGATGCCGCCCTTGGTCTCGATACCGAGGGACAGCGGCGTCACGTCAAGGAGAAGAACATCCTTGACCTCACCCTTCAGCACACCGGCCTGGAGGGACGCGCCAATGGCGACGACCTCGTCCGGGTTCACACCCTTGTTGGCCTCCTTGCCGCCGGTCAACTCCTTGACGAGCTCGGCGACGGCGGGCATACGGGTGGAGCCACCGACGAGGACGACGTGGTCGATCTCGCTCAACTGGATGCCGGCGTCCTTGATGACGTTGTGGAACGGCGTCTTGCACCGCTCCAGCAGGTCGGCGGTCAGCTGCTGGAACTGGGCCCGGGTGAGCTTCTCGTCCAGGTGCAGCGGACCTTCGGCGGACGCCGTGATGTACGGCAGGTTGATCGAGGTCTCGGTGGAGCTGGACAGCTCGATCTTGGCCTTCTCGGCGGCCTCGCGCAGGCGCTGGAGGGCCATCTTGTCCTTGCCGAGGTCCACGCCGTGACCGCTGTTGAACTGCTTGACCAGGTAGTCGACGACGCGCTGGTCCCAGTCGTCACCACCGAGGTGGTTGTCACCGTTGGTGGCCTTCACCTCGACGACGCCGTCACCGATCTCCAGCAGCGACACGTCGAAGGTGCCGCCACCGAGGTCGAAGACGAGAATGGTCTGGTCGTCCTTGTCGAGACCGTAGGCCAGGGCGGCGGCCGTCGGCTCGTTGACAATACGGAGGACGTTGAGACCCGCGATCTCGCCGGCCTCCTTGGTGGCCTGCCGCTCGGAGTCGTTGAAGTACGCCGGGACGGTGATGACCGCGTCGGTCACCTTCTCGCCGAGGTACGACTCCGCATCCCGCTTGAGCTTCTGCAGAATGAAGGCGCTCATCTGCTGCGGGTTGAAATCCTTGCCGTCCAGGTTGATCTTCCAGTCGGTGCCCATGTGACGCTTGACCGACCGGACGGTCCTGTCGACGTTCGTGACCGCCTGGCGCTTCGCAACCTCTCCGACGAGCACCTCACCGTTCTTGGCGAAGGCGACGACGGACGGCGTGGTCCTGGCGCCCTCGGCGTTGGTGATGACGGTGGGCTCACCGCCCTCCAGAACGCTGACGACCGAGTTAGTCGTGCCCAGGTCGATGCCGACCGCACGTGCCATGTCAATTCCTCCAGCTGACTTGAGTGGAACGGACTCAAGTGTGCACCACGGCTGCCACCGGGTCAACAGACCTGAGTCAGGGCGACTCAACTTTCCGACCGGCCACTCCCACCTGTCCGGCCCGTCCCTCCCACCCGCCCGGGCGACAGCGGGAGCACCCCCAGGGGCGGGGCTGCGACATGTGCGGCTCCGCCGCGTGGGCGGCGACCAGCCAGAACCGGCCCGCACCGGCCCGCAGACCGGGCCAATGCAGGAGGGTGGGGACCGGGGGCGGAGCCCCCCGGTTTCGGGTAGAGGTGGAGTTGAGGAAAGGAAAACCCACCCATCCGCCCACACCCAGCGCCCCCTGCGACGCAGATCACCGCACGTCTGGCTACAGTGCGGCGCAATATATGGGTAGTCTCAGACGGACTGCATAAGTTACCGCTTAGTAATCACCTTCGAGACCGTCGAACCCGTCTCGGAGAACCCCTCGCAGGCCCGAGGAGCCTCACATGCAACTCGCAGCGATCGTCGTGTCGCTGGTCCTGACCGTGGTGGGCGTCGCTCTGCTCGCGCGTGCCGTCGGCCAGTTCGTCCGGCACTTCGAGCTCGGCCAGCCCGTCCCCGCCGGGAGCAGGACCGACAACCCCTACCAGCGCAGTGTGACGCTGGTCAGGGAGTTCCTCGGGCACACCCGCATGAACAAGTGGGGCATCGTCGGTATCGCCCACTGGTTCGTGGCCGTCGGCTTCCTGACGCTGCCGCCGACGATCGTCAACGCGTACGGCCAGCTCTTCCAGGCGGACTGGACGCTGCCGATCATCGGCGGCTTCCTGCCCTATGAGCTCTACATCGAGTTCATCGGCACCATGACGACGCTCGGCATCGTCACGCTGATGGTCATCCGGCTGCTGAACCTGCCCTCGCGGCCCGGCCGCAAGTCCCGGTTCGCGGGCTCCAAGATGGGCCAGGCGTACTTCGTCGAGTACGTCATCTTCACCATCGGCCTGGCGATCATGGCCCTGCGCGGCCTCGAGGGCGCACTGCACGGCGTCGACCACTACGAGGCCGCCTACTTCGCCTCGTACCCGCTGGTCACGCTCTTCGAGGGGCTCGACGTCACGACGCTGCAGAACCTCGTCTACTTCTTCGCGATGATCAAGCTCGGCACCACCATGATCTGGATGATCACGGTGAGCCTCAACACCAACATGGGTGTCGCCTGGCACCGCTTCCTCGCCTTCCCGAACATCTGGTTCAAGCGGAACGCGACCGGTGGGACCGCGCTCGGTGCGCTGCTGCCGATGACCAGTGGCGGCAAGCCGATCGACCTCACCGATCCCGGTGAGGACGACGCCTTCGGGGTCTCCCAGGTCGAGCAGTACTCCTGGAAGGGGCTGCTCGACTTCTCCACCTGCACCGAGTGCGGGCGGTGCCAGTCGCAGTGCCCCGCCTGGAACACCGGTAAGCCGCTGTCCCCGAAGCTGCTGATCATGTCGCTGCGCGACCACGCGCACGCCAAGGCTCCGTACCTGCTGGCCGGTGGCGGCAAGACCATGGAGGGCGAGGAGAAGGCGAGCGCGGAGCAGCTCGCCGACGTGCCCGCCGCCGCCCTGGCAGAAGCCGAGCGGCCCCTTGTCGGCACCCTCGAAGAGAACGGCGTCATCGACCCCGATGTGCTGTGGTCCTGCACCACCTGCGGCGCCTGCGTCGAGCAGTGCCCCGTCGACATCGAGCACGTCGATCACATCGTCGACATGCGCCGCTACCAGGTCATGATCGAGTCCGCGTTCCCGTCCGAGGCGGGCACGATGCTCAAGAATCTGGAGAAGAAGGGCAACCCCTGGGGGCTGGCCAAGAAGCAGCGCCTGGAGTGGACCAAGGAAGTCGACTTCGAGGTGCCGGTCGTCGGCAAGGACATCGAGGATCTGTCCGGAATCGACTATGTGTACTGGGTCGGGTGCGCGGGTGCCCTGGAGGACCGGGCGAAGAAGACCACCAAGGCCTTCGCCGAGCTGCTGCACATCGCGGGCGTCAAGTTCGCGATCATGGGCGGTGACGAGAAGTGCACCGGCGACTCCGCCCGGCGACTGGGTAACGAGCCCCTCTTCCAGGAGCTCGGCATGGAGAACGTGGCCGCGCTGAACATGGCCTTCGGGGAGGACGACGAGGACCCGGCCACCAAGAGGCCCAAGTCTTCGAAGAAGATCGTCTCCACCTGTCCGCACTGCTTCAACACGATCGCCAATGAGTACCCTCAGCTCGGCGGCGACTACGAGGTCATCCATCACACCCAGCTGCTCCAGCACCTCATCGACGAGGGCAGGCTCACCCCCGTCACCCCCGTCGAGGGGCTCATCACCTATCACGACCCGTGCTACCTGGGCCGCCACAACAAGGTCTACACGCCGCCGCGCGAGATCATGACCGCCGTTCCGGGCCTGCGCCAGCAGGAAATGCACCGGCACAAGGAACGCGGCTTCTGCTGCGGTGCGGGTGGTGCGCGCATGTGGATGGAGGAGCGGATCGGCAAGCGCATCAACAACGAGCGCGTCGATGAGGCGCTCAGCCTCAACCCCGACATCGTCTCCACCGCCTGCCCGTTCTGCCTCGTCATGCTGACCGACTCCGTCAACGGCAAGAAGAACGACGGCAAGGCCAAAGAGTCGGTCCAGGTCGTCGACGTCGCCCAGCTGCTCCTCGACTCCGTCAGGACACCGGCCGACGACGAGCCCCCGGCGGGCGGGTCCGAGGCGGAGAGCGAGCCGGAGCCGCAGCCCGCCCCATAACGGCAGGCCGACGCGTGCCACGCCCATGGAGTAGCGACCACGGGTACGGCCTGATTCGAGACGGCCGTGTTGACGGGTGCGCGGTGACCGAGGGAACACGCCGCAAGGGCGCCCCGCGCGCGGCCGGTGCGTGCGGCAGGTCTCTCCACGTCCGGGATGGTGACCTTGCCGCCTCCGGCGAAGGTGCCCTCACGCCCGACGAGATCGGCGTACCGCTGCGGCTGAAGTAGATGACGTCTTCCTCCCGCAAACGACCCGGCCAACGACCAGCAAGCACACCAGCCTCAGTAATTGTAGGAACTCACGTACAACCCTTCCGCCTCTGCACCGGTCTCCTGATCGCCAACCGACCGCACAAGCCCAGGTGAACTCCGGGCAAACGCGGACGTTGCGCACCCCATCGACTGTGGACGCCCGCCAGGCGTCCCCGCATGCCGCAGGAGAACACCGCATGCACAAGAAGCACCTGAGACTCGCCCTCGCGACGGCCACCGCGGCCACGCTGGCTGGAGGACTGCTCACCGTGACGGCCGCCACGGCGACGGCCGCGGACACCGCGGCCACCACCGCGGACGCCGACTTCAACGGTGACGGCCTCGCCGACGTGGCCGTGTCCGCCAGTGGCGCCTACGTGAATGGCAAGGCCTCCGCGGGCGCCGTCACCATCCTCTACGGCGACGGAAAGCACGCCACAATCAGCCAGAACACCTCAGGGGTCCCCGGCGGCGCCGAGACGAACGACTACTTCGGCTCCGACCTCGCGTACGGCGACTTCGACAACGACGGATACGACGACCTCGCGGTCGGCGCCAGGGGCGAGGACGTCGGCAGCGACGTAAACGGCGGCACCGCGGTGATCCTCTGGGGCTCGTCGTCAGGCCTCAAGGGCGGCACCACGGTCGCCGACCCCCGCCCCACCAAGCACGACGGGTTCGGTGGCGTGCTGGAGGCCGCGGACTTCAACGGCGACGGCGAGGACGACCTCGCCCTGGGCACGACGTCCTCCGCCACCGTCGACATCTACCGTGGCGGCTTCGGCCGCACCACTGGCACCACGGGCGGCAGCTACACCGTCTCCGCGGCCGTACAGAGCGGCGACGGCTGGGGCATCCGGAACCTGCACTCGGGAGACGCCAACGGCGACGGCACCGAGGACCTGATCATCAACGGCTACGAGATCGACTCCGAGGACGGCTACAACGCCAACTTCTGGTACCCCGGCTCCCCGGAGGGCATCGAGTCGCCCAACTACCAGAAGCTGCCCGCGGGCTTCATCACCGACGTCGGCGACACGAACAGCGACGGCTACGACGACATCGTCTTCGGGCTCTCCTGGGACGACGGCATCGCCGGCGCGCAGGTGGGCGGCGCCGTCCTGATCGGCCAGGGAACGGCGAGCGGCCCGGCCGACGGCGACGTGCGGACCATCGACCAGGACACCTCGGGCGTCCCCGGCACGGGCGAGGCAGGCGACAGCTTCGGCGCCGAACTGGACCTCGGTGACGTCAACGGCGACGGCCACCTCGACCTCGTCGTCGGCTCGCCCGGTGAGAACCTCACCGGAGGCGCGGACACCGGCGCTGCGACCGTCCTCTACGGCGCCGCCGACGGCTCCGGCATCACGGGCGCGGACGCGAAGTTCCTCGACCAGAACACTCCGGGTGTGCCCAACTCCAACGAGTCGAACGACAACTTCGGCTCCGACGTGCACATCGACGACCTGAACGGCGACGGCCGGGGCGACGTGATCATCGGCACCGCGGGGGAGAACGGCGGCAACGGCGCGGTCTACGCCCTGCGCTCCGGCACCGACGGCTCCCTGTCGGCCTCCTCCGGCATCTACACCTCCACGGTCGGCATCTCGGCCTCGGGAACCCCGTACTTCGGCGCGAACTTCGCCGACTGAGCGGACCGGCCCGAACGGCGGACCGAGCAACACCCCGCTCCGCCGGCCTGCCCGGGACACTTCTTCGGTACGGCCGTGCTGCTCACCGGCCTCGCCAGGACCGCCGAGCCGACCTCCTGCTCAGTGCCGACGGTGAGCACTACGGAAAGAAACCGGCTCCCCGCGTCCTGCGGGCGCCGACTCCGGCGTCACGGCCACGGACTCCGACTCCGGCGTCACTGAGGTGACGTATGAGGGCGGCGATTCCGTTCGCGGTGGTGGTCACCACTGCGGCGGGCTCGTCGCTTTCGCGGAAAAGTACGAGGCTTTGACGGGCAGCGAGTTCGACGCAGTCGGTGTGGTCGCTTCCGCCTGAGAACGAGGACTTCTGCCAGACGGTTTCCTGGGCCATTCGCGTCCTCTCACAACGAACTGACGTGACGTATGAGGGCGGCGAGTCCGGTCGCGGTGGTTACCACTACCGTGGCGGGCTCGTCGCTTTCGCGGAGCCGGAGGATTCCTTGGGAGGCGGCGACCTCGACGCAGTCGGAGGAGTCGCCGCCTCCAGAGAACGAGGACTTCTGCCATACGATTTCCTGGGCCATATCGGGACCTTTCACATCTGCTGTACGAGGCGATGGATGAAGTCCCTTGACTCTACGACCCCCAGCGCGGCGTCCTCCATCTTGTGAAGGACGTCTCGATACCGGTTGAGTTGCGCCTCTGCGTCCAGAAAAACCCCACCGTGCTGGTAATCCGCCAGGACTGTGTCCAACTGCGAGACAGGCCCATCGGCGTACACCAACGGCGTATCGATGCCTGCAAAGTTGTCCACCTCGAACGGCACTACACGAGCCGTGATACGAGGGCGCTCCGACTGCTCAAGGATATACAGCAACTGGTTCCGCGCGGCCTTGGCGTCAGCGGCCCTGGTCCGCAGCGCGGCCTCGTGGATCACGGCTGTATAGCCGACTTCGCCGAGAATCTCCTGGCGCCGCAGCCGGAAATCTACCCGTACGTCGATCGACTCGTCCGTCAGCTTCGGCACCGAGGAGCTGAAGATCCCTCGCATCTGTTCCTCGGTCTGCATCAGTGCCGGGATGTGCATGCTTTGAAACGTTCGCAACTCGGTTGCGTGATATTCGAGTTCGGCCAGATCCAAGTAGCCCGTGGGCACCAACTCCCGGTACTCCTCCCACCAGCCGCGCCCGCGCTCCGTCGCCATGGCCACCAGCGCTTCGACGAGTACGGCGTCCTCAACGGCGTACTCGCCGGCCAGATGCCGAACACGCTCGGCACTCACCCCGACCCGGCCCGCCTCTGTGCTGGACAACTTTGTCTCGGCGATACCCAACGCCCGCGCCGCGTCTCGCCCCGTCAGGCCTGCCCGCTCCCGAAGCTTGCGCAGTTCGGCACCCAGGCGCTCCTGCCGTGCGGTGATGACACTCCTTGCCGGCATGTTCCCCTTCTCTCCCGAGAGTTGAGAACCCCATTATTCCAGTTCCGCTTGCGCGGGGTACATATTTACTCCTACTGTCAGTGACGCGCCGCACACGCTGCGGAAACGCCGGGACCCCCGGAAGCGCACCGCCCCGCCCTGCCATGGCGGCGCGACAATGCCACCGCCCGGACGCCGCCGCGCCCAACTCCGCCAGCCCCTCCGGGAGACGCCCATGCCCTGGGAGTACACCGTCTACATCCCCAACGACCCGCGAGCCGTCCCCATCTGTCGTCACACCCTCCGCGACATCCTGACCACCCACAACCTCCCCGCCCTCATCGAACCGGCGGAGCTCCTGGCCTCCGAGCTGCTCGGCAACGCCATCCGGCATACCAAGGGCCCCGCCGCCCTGAAGCTCAGACAAGCCGGGCCTTCCTTCCGGCTCGGCGCGTGGGACACGGATCCCACGCCACCCACGACCGCCCCTCAGGGCGACGAATCCGGCCGCGGCCTGCATCTCGTACAGGCCTACGCCGACGACTGGGGCTGGTTCCAAGTCAACGGCTCGGGAGGCAAGTACGTCTGGTGCGAGCTCGGCGCCCAGCACCCTTGGTGATCAAGTGGCCCCCGCGTCGGCAGGGTCGGATAATTGCCCATGTCAGCCGCATATCGCCACAACCACGGGAAGGTCGCGATCACCATGGCTGAACACCCGCACGCCGCCCTCGTCCGCAGGGGCTACGACGCCTTCTCGCGCGGTGACATGGACACCCTGCGCGGGTTGATGTCGGGGGACGCCACACACCACGTGCCCGGCAGTCACCCGCTCTCCGGCGACTTCAAGGGCCAGGACTCGATCCTCGACATGTACCGCCGGCTCTCCGAGGAGACGAACGGGACCTTCACCGTCGAGCTGCGCCATGTACTCGTCGACGGCAGGGGCCACGCGGTGTCCTTGCACCACCTCACGGCCGAGCGCGACGGCAAGCGACTCGACGAGACCGGAGGCATCGTCTTCCGGATCGTCGGGGACAAGATCACCGATCTCGACGAATGCATCGAGGACATCGACACGGCGAACGACTTCTGGTCGTGACCAACTCCATGCCGAGGGGCCTCGCGGGCGCGTGCGGAGAGGCCTCCTCCGTGGCGTACGACCAGGGCACCCCGGCCCTGCGCGCCCCGGCCACGGGCGTCCGGGGCGCGGCAGAGGCCGACGACGCCTTCGGCGCGGCGGTCACGACAACGACGGCGACGGCGACGGCATCGGCATCGGCATCGGCGCGGCCGGTGTGGCGACACTGTCCCCCTGGGGGATGTCACAGCTCGGCCGCAAAAGTCGGGTCCGTTGCCCCGGCCCCGCACGTCACTTGGCGGGACCAGGTACGTTCGATTGCGTGGCTGGATTCAGGATCGGACGCAGCCGGGACAACCGCACCCAGCAAGCGCATCCGCAACAACACCCGCGGCAACAACCGTACGGTCGGCAGCCCCCGCAAGGCGGCCCGTCGTACGGCTATCCTCCTGCGCCGCAGCCGTACATGCAGCAGCCGCCGCAGTACGGCAACGGTGGCAACCGGGGCGACGGCCGGCAGCGGTGGCCCCAGGCGGGCGACCACGGCGAGCCGGAGTACTTCGGCGACCATGATCATGACGTCCGGGGCCCGGACCCGTACGCCGCCAACAACCCGGGCCACACACAGGCGTTCTCGGTCGGCGAGGACCCGCACAACCAGGGCCGTACCTACCGCGCCGGCCAGACGGCGGCGCCCCCCGCCGGCCCGCGTCTGCACTGGAAAGAACTGCTGAGCGGCGTCCTACTGCGCCCGAACCAGACCTTCCTCCAGATGCGCGACTACACGATGTGGGGCCCGGCCCTGATCGTGACGTTCCTCTACGGCCTGCTGGCGGTCTTCGGCTTCGACGGAGCCCGAGAGGACGCGATCAACGCCACCCTCTCCAACGCGGTTCCCATCGTCTTGACGACGGCGGTCGCGATCGTCCTCAGCGCGTTCGTCCTGGGCGTGGTCAGCCACACCCTCGCCCGCCAGCTCGGTGGCGACGGCGCCTGGCAGCCCACGGTCGGCCTCTCCATGCTGATCATGTCCCTCACGGACGC
>CBFGQM010000209.1:0-9453 GCA_965650905.1 uncultured Streptomyces sp.
TCGAGCAGCCGGGCCGCTTGAGGCAGCGGCGCGGACACGCGCGCGTGCCGCTCACCAGGCACGCCGTCCATACGCAACGGCGCCAGCGCCCGCGCGAACCGCTCGGCCCAGGCCATGGAGACCGCGTCGACGGTGGCCACGGTGCCGTGACCGACGGGGCCGCCGCGTGGATGCTCCGTGTTGGTGAGGCCGACGGGGCCACCGGGGCCGCCTCGCGCCACTCGCATCAGCCGGAGCGCCGTGGCCACGTCACCGCTGAGCAGGGCGACGGCCCCACAGTCCCGGAACGCCGACGAGCCAGTGCAGGCCGCCTCGTACGTCTCCGTCACCGGCGAGGCGGGCGACGCGGCCGCCGTCTCGGCGAGACAGACGACGTGAATCCCGACCCGTGGTCCCTCGACCGCCAGCCGGGACACGGCCTCCCGCACCGTGCCGGGCCCGGGGTCCCCGTCCACGAGCACCACGGTGAAGGGGCCGGGCCACTCGATCTCGCCCGGCTCGTCGTCCCGGACCCAGAAAGGCCGGTGATCCCGGCCCCGGGGGGCGGGGTTGCCTGCCTCTCGGAACTCGTGGCGGAACGCGTCCTCGGCGGGTACTTGGCCGATCGAAAATCCCAGATGGGTGGAGGCAGAACTGCCGTGTCCAGCGGCGTACACACTGCAGCGGTCGGTGCCACGGCCGGCGGGTGCTCCGGGGCCGGCATCGGAGTCGGGGTTGTCGCGGTCGGCCCCCGAGAGACCGGGGCTCTCGCTCGTGCAGTCGCCGTGGCCGCGCTCGGGGGCAGGTTCGGTCGGTTGGGGTGCGGTCGGGGAAGCGCCGGTGGCGTCCGGTGAGGTGGTGCTGGGGCGGGGCCCGCCTGCGGTCGTGGTTCCGGCGTACGGGGCCCGCCCTGTGGTCCGGCGGCCTGCGTCGGACAGGTGGTCCTCCAGACGGCGGACCAGTTCCTCCGTGCGGACCGTGGCCTGTTCGCGGTCGTACGCGAGGAGGAGGTGGCAGTCCTGGCCGTGGGCGGGTCGCAGGTGCGGGAGCCAGCCGAGCCAGGACCACTCGGCGATGCGCTCCTTTACGGGGCGCGAGCGGTCCGCGCTGATCAGGACGATCTCCAGAGCGCCGGGGGGGTGCAGCGCGGCGAGCTGCGCCACCACGGCCCGGGCGAGCCCGGAGAGGCGGGGCCGCGGCCCGGCCAGGCCCAGCGCCCCGACCTCCCGCAACCCGGCGGTCGCCGGCACCGCGGGCAATAGCCCCGAGCCGTCGGGCGTGCTCCGGTCCGCCGTACCGAGCCGCACCGTGAGCGTCTCGGGGTGGCCAGGACCGCGCTCCCACAACCGCGGCCCCGGCCCCAGCGCGGCCAGCAGCAGCGTGGCGGGGTCGGGCCACCGCTCAGGTTCCCGTGCGGCCCCCGCGACGGGCTCGGGAGAGGGTGAGTCGCGTTCATCCTTGTCGTACCCGTCGTACGCCGTCGTCCCGGACTGCTCGCCGACGGCGCCGGTGAGCCGCCGGGCCCAGGCCGAGAGCCCGCCGCGCCTGCGTGCCGGGCGCGGTACCGTCGTGCCCCAGGTCGGGGCGTCCGCCCTGGTGCGCCCGGTCGCGGGGGTCCCTCCCTGGCCGGGTACGAAGGGCGGTCCCACGAGCCCCTGCCCCCGCGCCCCCGGCGTGTTGTCTTCCGCGGCTCCCCATCCCGCCGTGCCGTCACCGTGGTGGCGGTCGCCGGCACCCGGTGAGGACGCGGGGGCACCGGGGGCGCGGGCCTCGTCCTCGGACGTCCTTAAGGCCGCCGAACCGCCCCCATCGCGCGCGTGCGGCACGGTCGCGGTTTCGGGACGGCCGGTGCCGGTCTCCACCGTCCCAGTCCCAGTCCCGCTCGCGCCAGTCCCGGCACCGCTCGCGCCAGTCCCAGTCCCGGTCCCGGCCCCAGTTCCGGACCGAGCCCCGGTTCCGGGCGCGGACCTCGACCCGGTCCGGTCAGGAGCCCTGGCAGCCCCCAGCACGCGCATGTGCCCCTCGCCGTCCGCCACCGTCTCCCGTACCGCTTTCGCGTACCCCGCGTGAGCAAGCCGCAGCGTCGACTCGCCGACCCGCAGCAGCGCCCCCGGTGTCAGTCGCATCGGGCGCTCGCCCACGCGCGCGCCGTCCAGCGTCGTGCCGTTCGTGGAGCCGAGGTCCGCGACCGACACCTGCCCGTCCGCGGCGATCGTCACGGTGCAGTGGAGGCGGGAGACGTCCGGGTCGTCCAGCGGGACGTCGGCGTCCGAGGAGCGGCCGATGCCGATGCGGCTGCCGTGCAGCAGGTGGACGCCGCCCGCGTCGGGACCGGCGACCACATGGAGCCGGGCCGCGGCGGCATCGACCTCGGGGCCTGGCTCCGCCGGGGCGCCCACGTACAACACGGCGCCGTCGGTCAGCGGTGGCTCACCGAGAGTGCAGCGCTGCGCGTCGAGCCGCTCGGCTCCCGCGTACAGCACACCGGGACCCTCGCCTCCGACCGCGGAGACGAGGCCGGACGTCACCGCGGCGAGCGCGGTCCCGGCGGGCGCCGTCACCAGCACGTCGCAGGACGGGGCACGCCCCTCGGGGCGCGTCCCCAGCGGGTCTACGACGGTCAGCCGGATCTGCATCGCCGTCAGCGGTCCCTTCTGCGCGGGCGCCCGCGACGAGGCTGCGCTGCGATCCCCACCACAGACCCCCCACCGCACTCGGGCACGTCGGCCAGTACTGAAGGCATCCTCGCACCTGCCACTGTCAACGCGCCCGTCGCCCACCAGCATGTGATCTTGATTGGTCGGCTCTGCCCGCAAAAACGCCTGACCATTGCCCGGTCGAGAACAGTCACACCAGGCTCCGGCAACCAACCGCCCGGGAGTGAGCGTCTTTGCCTGAAACAGACTGAACGCCTGGCGTGATCCACAGGCCGACGACAGGCGACGACAGCCCCCTGCCGCGTTCTGCGGCACTACAGTGGGCCGGAACACCCATGGCAACGGTGGGACGGACCAGCCAGGCAAGCAAGCAGCAGGGAGCACATGACGTGCGGCCGGTAGGGAGCAAGTACCTCCTTGAGGAGCCACTGGGGCGCGGCGCCACAGGCACCGTCTGGCGAGCCCGCCAGAGGGAGACCGCGGGAGCCGAGGCGGCCGTGCCCGGCCGGCCCGGCGAGACTTTGGCGATCAAGGTCCTCAAGGAGGAGCTCGCCAACGACGCGGACGTTGTGATGCGGTTCCTCCGCGAGCGATCCGTCCTCCTCCGTCTCACTCACCCGAACATCGTCCGGGTACGTGATCTCGTCGTCGAAGGCGATCTCCTCGCACTCGTCATGGACCTGGTCGAAGGCCCGGACCTGCACCGCTACCTGCGTGAGAGCGGGCCCTTCTCGCCCGTCGCCGCCGCCCTCCTCACCGCCCAGGTCGCCGACGCTCTCGCCGCCAGCCACGCCGAGGGCGTCGTGCACCGCGACCTGAAGCCCGCGAACGTCCTGCTCAAGCAGGACGGCGGTCAGATGCACCCGATGCTGACGGACTTCGGCATCGCCCGGCTCGCCGACTCTCCCGGCCTGACACGCACCCACGAGTTCGTCGGCACGCCCGCGTATGTCGCCCCCGAGTCCGCCGAGGGCCGCCCGCAGACCTCCGCCGTCGACATCTACGGCGCCGGAATCATGCTGTACGAGCTGGTCACAGGCCGTCCGCCGTTCGCCGGCGGTTCTTCCCTGGACGTGCTCCACCAGCACCTCAGCGCCGAACCGCGCCGCCCGTCCACGGTCCCCGACCCCCTGTGGACGGTCATCGAGCGCTGCCTGCGCAAGAACCCGGACGACCGGCCCAGCGCCGAGAACCTCGCGCGCGGCCTCCGCACGGTCGCCGAGGGCGTCGGTGTGCACGCGACCTCCGCGCAGATCGCCGCCGCCGAGGGCGTGGGCGCGCTGCTCGTCCCGGACCCGGCGCCCGCCGCCGTCCCGGGCGCTCCCGGCGCCGCCGACGCCACGCAGGTGCTGCCGCACGGCGCGGGCTCGTACGACCCGAACGGCGTGACCAGCGTCCTGCCGCACACCGGAGACGCCGACCCCACCTCCGTACTGCCTCATCGCGGCGCTTTTGACCCCACCTCCGTGATGCCGCCGGTGCCGCCGCACCAGCCGCAGTCAGGGGCTGGGCCGGAGGATCCGCACCCCTGGCAGAACCAGCTGCGCGCGGCCCGCGACCGCAACGAGCAGACACAGGTCCAGTCGTATCTCGACCCGAACGAGGATCCGCTGCGGCGACGTCCGCAGCGGCAGGTCGCGCGTCCGCAACAGCAGTCGCGGCAGCGGCCTCAGCCCCAGCAGCCGGAGTACGGCTATCCGCAGGGCCAGCCCCCGCAGCAGCCGCAGCAGTACGCACCGCAACGGCAGCAGCCGCAGCGGTATGCTCCCGCGCCGCCGCAGCAGCCCGCTGCGCTGCCGCGCGAGCCGCGACAGCGCAGCGCCAACCCGATGAAGATCCCCGGGCTCGGGTGCCTCAAGGGGTGCCTGTTCACGATCATCATCCTGTTCGTGGCCGGCTGGCTGATCTGGGAGCTGAGCCCCCTCCAGGAGTGGATCGGGACCACCAAGGGGTACTGGGACCAGCTCACGGACTGGTTCAACACGGTGTCCGGATGGATCGGGAACCTGGGCACGAGTTCCGGCCGATAGAGCCTGCTTGCGCCTGTTTGCTCCTCGTTACTCCCTTTACTTTCGTTGCTCCTCCTTGCTCCTCCTTGCTCCTCTCAAATCCTCACATCGCTCCTCGGAACCCCCAGAACCGCGGTGCGGTTCTGGGGATTTGTCGACACCAGGGGGTGATTTCTGTCTCCGGAGTGAAGCCATGTCCGCGGGCGCGTAACTTTGGCGACAACACGCGTCCGTAGGAGCAGCCTTGGCACGGAAGATCGGCAGCCGGTACACCGCGAACCAGATTCTGGGGCGGGGCAGCGCCGGCACGGTGTGGCTCGGTGAAGGGCCGGAGGGGCCCGTCGCCATCAAGCTGCTGCGCGAGGACCTCGCGTCCGACCAGGAACTCGTAGGGCGCTTCGTGCAGGAGCGGACGGCGCTGCTCGGCCTCGACCACCCGCATGTCGTCGCCGTGCGCGACCTCGTCGTCGACGGCAACGACCTCGCGCTGGTCATGGGCCTCGTACGCGGGACGGATCTGCGGACGCGGCTGGACCGGGAGCGGCGGCTGTCCCCCGAGGCCGCGGTCGCCATCGTCGCCGACGTCGCGGACGGGCTGGCGGCGGCCCACGCGGCGGGAGTCGTCCACAGGGATGTGAAGCCCGAGAACGTACTGCTGGACATGCAGGGCCCGCTAGGGCCCGGCGGGGCGCATCCGGCGCTGCTGACGGACTTCGGGGTGGCGAAGCTCATCGACTCGCCGCGGCGGACCCGGGCGACGAAGATCATCGGTACACCCGACTATCTGGCGCCCGAGATCATCGAAGGGCTGCCTCCTCGGGCCGCCGTCGACATCTACGCGCTGGCGACCGTCCTGTACGAGCTGCTGGCGGGCTTCACGCCGTTCGGCGGCGGTCATCCCGGAGCGGTGCTGCGCCGGCACGTCACGGAGACGGTGGTCCCCCTCCCCGGCATCCCCGAAGAGCTGTGGCAGCTGATCGTGCAGTGTCTGGCCAAGGCGCCGGCGTCGCGGTTGCGGGCCTCCGAGCTGGGGGTGCGGTTGCGGGAGCAGCTGCCGCTGCTGGCGGGGATGCCGCAGCTGGATGTGGACGAACCGGAGACGGAGGCGGAGGGGGCGTTCGACGCGTCGACGCCGGAGCCGGGTGCTCCCGGCTCTCGGGGTGCTTCTGGTGCTCCGGGGGGGAGTGCGCGTGACCGGGTGCGGCGGGGTGCGGTGCCGCTGGTGCGGGGTGCTGCGCCCGACTCGAACCGTGACACTCACACGAGCATGCGCGTGCCGGCCCCGGACGAGCTGGCGGGCGGCGCTCACGGTACCGCTCGCGTGCCCCGCGCCTCCGGCGCCCCGCGGCCCGGTTCGGCCCGCCACCGTGCCATGGCCCGGCGTCGCCGTCTCACTCTCGGCCTCGCCGCGGCCGCCCTCGCCGTGGCGGTCGGGGTCGGCACCTGGCTCGCCACGACCGACGAGAATGCGGACGCGACCCCCCACGACACCAAGAACTCGGCTCCGGCTTCACCATGACGCTCAGCTTGCCCCGTAAGGGGTGTGGGGCTGTGACATGTGCCCCTTCGCCGGGTGGGCGTGACCAGCCACGGACGGCCCGCAGCCGAGGTGTGACCCGGGGGGCCGGGGCTCCGGGGAGGAGTCCCCGGTTTCGGGAAGGAGTGGGTCGGGGGAAGGAAACCCCACTTGGCGGAGCCGTTACGCTGGGGGGGTGGCAGTTGTCGATGTATCCGAAGAGCTCAAGTCCCTCTCCTCGACCATGGAGTCGATCGAGGCCGTCCTGGACCTCGACAAGCTGAGGGCAGATATCGCCGTGCTCGAGGAGCAGGCGGCAGCGCCGTCCCTGTGGGACGACCCGGAAGAGGCGCAGAAGATCACCAGCAAGCTGAGCCACCTCCAGGCGGAGGTCCGCAAGGCGGAGGCCCTGCGGGGCCGGATCGACGATCTCGGTGTGCTCTTCGAGATGGCCGAGGAGGAGGACGACCCGGACACCCGCGCCGAGGCCGAGACGGAGCTCGCCGCCGTCAAGAAGGCGCTGGACGAGATGGAAGTCCGGACGCTGCTGTCGGGGGCGTACGACTCCCGTGAGGCGCTCGTCAATATTCGTGCCGAAGCCGGTGGCGTTGACGCCGCCGATTTCACCGAGAAGCTCCAGCGCATGTACCTGCGCTGGGCCGAGCAGCACGGCTACAAGACCGAGGTCTACGAAACCTCGTACGCGGAAGAGGCCGGCATCAAGTCGACCACCTTCGCCATCCAGGTCCCGTACGCGTACGGGACGTTGTCGGTGGAGCAGGGCACGCACCGGCTCGTGCGTATTTCGCCCTACGACAACCAAGGGCGTCGGCAGACCTCCTTCGCGGGCGTGGAAGTATTGCCCGTAGTCGAGCAGACCGACCACATCGAGATCGACGAGTCCGAGCTGCGGGTGGATGTGTACCGGTCGTCCGGGCCCGGTGGCCAGGGTGTCAACACCACTGACTCCGCCGTGCGGTTGACCCACATTCCCACCGGGATCGTGGTGTCCTGCCAGAACGAGCGGTCGCAGATCCAGAACAAGGCCACGGCCATGAACGTTCTGCAGGCGAAGCTGCTGGAGCGGCGCCGGCAGGAGGAGCAGGCCAAGCTGGACGCCCTCAAGGGTGACGGCGGCAACTCCTGGGGCAACCAGATGCGGTCGTACGTCCTGCACCCGTACCAGATGGTCAAGGACCTGCGCACGGAGCACGAGGTCGGCAACCCGGAGTCCGTGTTCAACGGCGAGATCGACGGCTTCCTGGAGGCCGGAATTCGCTGGCGCAAGCAGCAGGAGAAGTAAGCAAGAGCAAGGGGGAGAAGCGAGCAGGCGTAGCGGTCGACTTCCGCGAGCATCGCTTTGTCGACAGGGCAACTGTCCTCCATCGGAGGGCAGTTGCCCTGTGTGCAGTGCGGTGTCTGGGTTTTACGTCACACTCATACTCCGTCTCGGTGGCCAAATACCCTTGATCTGGACAACGTGGTCGCAACGACCTTGACGTTGCCTGGAAAAGTGGGAAGGCTTATGCGCGGCATGCGTATCTCTGGGGCGCATGTGAACCGGGGGGCTTCCACTCCTGTCCCCGACGTCGCGGCCCCGGACGCTGCTCCATCGACGATTAGCTACTGGGGGTAGCAAGCAGATGACCAAGAACACGCGGATCCGTGTCGCGCGGATAGCTGCCGGCGCGGTGATCGCCGTCGGCGCTTCGCTGACCGCCGCGGGTGCCGCTTCGGCTCTCGACCTCGGCGTCGAGGTAGGCGATCCGAGCGGGAGCGCGAGGGCCGACGAAGACGTTGTGGATGTCGGTGTCGGCCTCGGTCTCGAGGACCCGACCGAGGACCCGACGGCCATCCCGACGGACCCGACCGTGGACCCGACTACGGAGGAGCCGCCCACCGAGAAGCCGACCGAGGCCGGCAACGGCGGCAACGGCAACGGCGGCAACGGCAACGGCGGCAACGCCAATGGCGGCAACGGCAACGGCGGCAACGGCAACGGCGGCAACGGCAACGGCGGCAACGGCACGGGCGGTGGCACCGGCGGTGGCGACACCGGCGGTGGCAACGACACCGACCCCGACGGTGGCTCCAGGCCCGTCGAGCAGGGTCAGGGCAAGGAGAGCCTGACCGACACCGGCTCGGAGCAGACCGCCGACCCCTCCGCCCGGGGCACCGGCGGCGCCGAGCTGGCCGAGACGGGTGCCGCCGAGACCACGTTCCTGTTGATCGGCGCGGCCACGATGATCGCCGGCGGTATCGGCTTCCGCATGCTGCCCCGCCTCATGAACAGCCGCGGCGCCGCCGCCTGACGGGTGTCATAAGGGTGGTGCGCAGACGGTAGCGCCTACGCGAGAAGGGCCCGGAGCCCAGTGCTCCGGGCCCTTCTCGCTCTCTGAGTGGCGGTGTTCTGCGCGGACGTGTTCTCGGCGACGTTTGTTCTCGTGAGGTCGTTCTTGTAACGCTTCGTCGCCGTAGGCCACGCGGCTCGGGCCTGCCGGGGCCGGTGGCGCACGTCCCTTCGCCGCTGGCCCCGTACCCCGCCACGGCCTCGTACGCCGCCCTCGCGCGTTCTACGCGGTCTGGTGCGCCAGCAGGGTCACCGCGGCGATCAGAACGGCCAGCAGCGCGATCAGCGCCATGGGGTTCAGGCCCGCGAAGGGGCTCTCCTGCTGCAGCCGCTCCCTGTTCGCACGGCACACGGGGCAGCGGCCTTCGTTCACGGGTGCGGCGCAGTTCGCGCACACCAACCGGTCGTACGTCATGCGCTCGCCCTCCTTGCACCGGTGTCACATACACAACGCTCTCGGAAACGCGAACGTTCCCCCCTCACTGTGCCAGGTTCCGCGGATTTCGGCGCGGCTGGTCCTACCCTGCCCAGCCCTGGCCCATTCGAGCCCTTCAGATGCGTGACAAAGCGCGCAAGTCTCCCGCAACCCCGACCGCCGACTGCGCTCGGACGTCGGGTTCGCGTATGGTCACGCTCACCTACCCCCGGCGACCCGTGGTGCATCCGTGATCCGATTCGACAACGTCTCCAAGGTCTACCCCAAGCAGACCCGCCCCGCCCTCAGGGATGTCACCCTCGAGGTCGAGAAGGGCGAGTTCGTGTTCCTGGTGGGTTCCTCCGGTTCCGGAAAGTCCACTTTCCTGCGGTTGGTCCTCCGTGAGGAGCGCGCCAGCCACGGCCAGGTGCACGTCCTGGGCAAGGACCTCGCGCGCGTCTCCAACTGGAAAGTGCCGCAGATGCGCCGCCAGCTGGGGACGGTGTTCCAGGACTTCCGGCTGCTGC
>CBFGQM010000210.1:0-9414 GCA_965650905.1 uncultured Streptomyces sp.
AGCAACGTCGACACCGATCAGATCATCCCTGCTCACTGGCTGAAGAAGGTCACGAGGGACGGCGTCGAGGGCGGGCTCTTCGAGGCCTGGCGCAAGGACGAGTCCTTCATCCTCAACCGGCCCGAGCGGCAGGGCGCGACGGTCCTCGTCGCGGGTCCCGACTTCGGTACCGGCTCCTCGCGCGAGCACGCCGTGTGGGCGCTGCAGAACTACGGCTTCAAGGCCGTCATCTCGTCCCGTTTCGCGGACATCTTCCGCGGCAACTCACTCAAGAACGGTCTGCTCACGGTGGTTCTGGAGCAGAAGATCGTGAACGCGCTCTGGGAGCTCACGGAGAGGGACGAGCAGGCTGAGGTCACTGTTGACCTTGAGGCACGTGAGGTGCGAGCGAAGGGCATCACCGCCTCCTTCGAGCTGGACGAGAACTCCCGTTGGCGGCTGCTGAACGGCCTCGACGACATCAGCATCACCCTGCAGAACGAGCCGGACATCGCCGCGTACGAGTCCAAGCGGCCCGCCTTCAAGCCGCGGACCCTTCAAGGCTGAACAGCCCGAAGAGCGCAAGGCTGTTTCCAGCCATCGCGACAGGCCTCAGTACCCCCAATCGTGGACGGTTGGGGGTACTTCTGTGCGTACTCCCGGACGTCTTGTCTCGCCCAGCGGTTGGCTTCAACTTGCCTTGTTTCAGGGGAGGTTGACTGGGAAGCCGAGCCCTGGCACGGCCTTGTGCGGAGGCGTGCGGGACGCGCCTGGGAGGCGGCAGTTACCCCCCTGCGCAGGCGACAACTCGCCCCAGATGGCACAATCTGTGCATGGAACACGACGGCCAACTCGAGCTCTATGCGGCGGTCGCGTCCCAACTCAAGGAAGCGCATGCAAGCGTGCGCGCACTGCAAGTCCCGGAGGGCGTGCGAATGGCGCTGACCCGGAAGCTGCTGGTCATTACGGCCGTGGCCAAGCATGATCTCGCCGATGCGACAAGGCGTCTGGAGCGGTTCACCGCGGACCTCGACGAGGGGCGATTCCCTGAAGAGGATCTCTGAGGAACTCCGCGACAGTCCTAGTTCGTTGCGGCACAAGGGTGATTAGCCCGTTTCGTGTTTGATTTGCGGTATATATCTGCCTAACGTGCGAAAAAGCTTGAACGCATTCGTTCTGGCAATGTCTCCGAAGGGGAAGACGTGAACAAGGCGCAGCTCGTAGAAGCGATTGCCGACAAGGTCGGAGGGCGTCAGCAGGCCGCGGATTCGGTCGATGCCGTACTGGACGCCATCGTCCGTGCAGTTGTCGGCGGGGAGAGGGTCTCGGTCACCGGCTTCGGTTCCTTCGAGAAGGTGGACCGTCCGGCCCGTTATGCCCGAAACCCGCAGACCGGGGAACGTGTGCGGGTCAAGAAGACCTCCGTGCCGCGTTTCCGTGCGGGTCAGGGCTTCAAGGACCTGGTGAGCGGATCGAAGAAGCTCCCGAAGCACGATGTCGCGGTCAAGAAGGCCCCCAAGGGCAGTCTGACCGGTGGTGCCGCCGCCACTGTGAAGAAGGCGGCGGCAAAGAAAGCCACCGCCAAGAAGGCGGCGGCGAAGAAGGCGGCGGCGAAGAAGGCCCCCGCCAAGAAGACCACGGCCAAGAAGGCCCCCGCCAAGAAGACCGCGGGGGCCGCCAAGACGACCGCGGCCAAGAAGACCGCCAAGACGGCGGCAGCGAAGAAGGCACCCGCAAAGAAAGCCCCGGCCAAGAAGACGACGGGGCGCAAGACCACTGCCAAGAAGACCACCGCCCGCGGCTGAGCGGGGATGCCGGGCCACTCACGCGCGGGGCCGGGCTCCTCAGAAGGAGCCCGGCCCGCGGTGTGTTCAGAGGGTCCCCAGCGTCACCAGGGTGATCCGGCGCGCCTCGCCCTCGCCTTCCGTCTCGATGCGCACCCGCTGCCCCGGGCGCAGCAGCCTGAGCCCGCCCGCGTCGAACGCCGGGGCATCGAAGGGCACCGGAGTGCCGTCGTCGAGCAGCACCTGTCCGTTACGGGTCTCGGGATCGTATGTGTACGCGGTCGCCTGCATGCCTGAAGCCTAGGCGACCTTCAGCGCGGCGACCGCCGCGGCTGTGCGTGGGCCCACGCCGAGGACGAGGGCCGCCCGCAGGTCGTCGCCGGTGTCCACGTCCTGGCGTACGGAATCCACGGCGTCCACGGCGATTTCCACGGCTCCCGAGGCGCGGTGCCGGGTGCGGGAATCGTTACCGAACGCCGGGAGCAATTCGCGTCCCACGGCCGCGGTCAGCAGAGTCGTGCCGCTTCCTGCGGCGTCCGCGAGAAAAGCGCGAGGGAATTCGGCGGCCGCGTCGAGGACACGGGTCAATTCCAGGGGGCGCAGCGCGGGCAGATCGGCGTTCAGAGCCGCCAAGAGGCTTTTGGGGCTTCTGGCGCGTACGACAGACGCCGCGTGCGTCAGAGCGGCGTTCATGCCGCCCGCCGGCTCGCCCGGCACGATCCGGGCACCCAGCGCGGCCAGCTCGCGGCCGGCCGGCACGTCGTCCGTGACGACCGCCACATCGCGGACCGCGGCGCAGGCGAGCGCGGCCCCCACGGTGTCCTGCGCGAAGGCGAGGGCGAGCCCGGAGCGCAGTCCGTCGTCGGCGATGTCCGAGAGCCTGCTCTTCGCCCGCGCCAGGGCTTTGAGAGGTATGACCAAGGTCCACTGCACGAGCGCTCCGTCCCTCCCCTGTGTCACCCATTGTGGCCCGGGTCCCCCGACGGCGGCTTCGTCGGGGGAAGGGGACGAAGCCCCTCGCCGGGGCCTTGACGGGAGACGGGCGGGCGTACGGTGTTCTCGACAGACAGGCGGTCTGGCGCGACACTTGTGCGCCCCCAGGCCCTAGAAGGAAGGTGTCCGCGTGCCCCGCCGGAGAATCGGCTTCTGGTACCGCTTCGCGGCGGTCCTCTGTAAACCGCCGCTGGTGGTTCTGCTCAAGCGGGACTGGCGCGGAATGGAGAACATTCCTGCCGAGGGTGGATTTATCACCGCGGTGAACCACAATTCCCATGCCGATCCGTTCGCGTACGCGCACTTTCAGTACAACACGGGCCGCGTTCCCCGATTCCTGGCCAAGAGCGGGCTTTTCGGGAAGGGTTTTCTGGGCGCCGCCATGCGCGGCACGGGGCAGATCCCCGTGTACCGCGAGAGTACCGACGCGCTCAGCGCCTACCGGGCCGCGATCGACGCCGTGGAACGCGGTGAATGCGTCGCGTTCTACCCCGAGGCCACCCTCACCCGTGATCCCGACCTCTGGCCGATGACCGGCAAGACCGGTGCCGCACGCGTCGCGCTGCAGACCAAGTGCCCGGTGATTCCGGTAGCCCAGTGGGGCGCCAACCTGTTGCTGCCGCCGTATGCCAAGAAGCCCAACCTCCTTCCCCGCAAGACGCATCACGTACTCGCGGGACCGCCGGTCGACCTGTCGCGCTTCTACGACGAGGAGATGACACCCGAGCTCCTGAAGGAGGCGACCGAGGCCATCATGGCCGCGATCATCACGCAGCTGGAGGTGATCCGCGGCGAGAGGGCGCCCGCGACGCCGTACGATCCGCGCCAGGTGCGCATCGAGCAGCGGCGCAGGACGCGAGCACAGGAAAAGGTGCACGAAAAGGCACCCGAAAAGGCACGCGAAAAGGCAGAATACGAAAAGGGGCACGGCAAGTGACGACATCCGGCAGGCCTGTCAAGGCGGCCGTCTTCGGGACCGGATCATGGGGCACGGCCTTCGGCATGGTGCTCGCCGACGCCGGGTGCGACGTGACCCTGTGGGGACGGCGGGCCGACCTCGCCGAAGCGGTCAACTCCACGCGTACGAACCCCGACTATCTGCCGGGCATCGAACTCCCCGAGAACGTGCGGGCCACGACGGACGCGGCCCTGGCGGCCGGTGACGCGGACTTCACGGTGCTTGCCATTCCCTCGCAGACGCTGCGCGGGAACCTCGCCAAGTGGGCGCCGCTGCTCGCCCCCGGCACCGTCCTCGTCTCCCTCATGAAGGGTGTGGAACTCGGCTCCGCCATGCGGATGAGCGAGGTGATCGAGGACGTCGCCAAGGTCGGCGCGGACCGCGTCGCCGTGGTCACCGGCCCCAACCTCGCACGGGAGATCGCCGCCCGTATGCCGGCCGCCGCCGTGGTCGCGTGCAGCGACGAAGGGGTGGCGCAGCGCCTCCAGGCCGCCTGCCACACGCCGTATTTCCGCCCGTACACCAACACCGACGTGGTCGGCTGCGAACTCGGCGGCGCCGTCAAGAACGTGATCGGTCTCGCCGTCGGCATCGCGGACGGCATGGGGCTCGGCGACAACGCCAAGGGGTCGCTCATAACGCGCGGGTTGGCGGAGACCACCCGGCTCGGACTCGCCATGGGCGCCGACCCGCTGACGTTCTCCGGACTCGCGGGCCTGGGCGACCTCGTGGCCACCTGTTCCTCGCCGCTCTCGCGCAACCACACCTTCGGCACCAACCTCGGTAGGGGCATGACCTTGGAGGAGACCATCGCCATCACCAAACAGACCGCCGAGGGCGTCAAGTCCTGTGAGTCCGTGCTGGATCTCGCCCGCCGCCACGGCGTCGACATGCCCATCACGGAGACGGTCGTCGGCATCGTCCACGAGGGCAAGCCGCCGGTCGTCGCCCTCAAGGAGCTGATGGCGCGAAGCGCCAAGCCGGAACGCCGCTGACCGTGGCACTGCGCGACGGCCCGCACGACACTAAACAACGGCCCCCGTCGGGCGCTGACTCACCGCACCACCAACGGGTACTCTCATCGCGATATGAGCACTGAGAACCTCCCCCAGAGCCCTGAGCAGCCGCCTCGTAAGCCGCGTGTAGCCGTCGTGTTCGGCGGCCGCAGCTCCGAACACGGGATCTCCATGGTTACCGCCGGGGCAGTCCTGCGTGCCATCGACCGTACGAAGTACGACGTGCTACCGATCGGCATCACCCGGGACGGCCGTTGGGTGCTCACCGCAGACGAGCCGGAGCGCATGACGATCGTCGACCGACGGCAGCCGAACGTCGAGCAGCTCGCGGAGTCGGGCGAGGGCGGGGTGATCCTGCCGGTCGACCCGGCCAACCGCGAAGTCGTCTACAGCGAGCCCGGTTCGGTCCCCAAGGCGCTCGGCGAGGTCGACGTCGTCTTTCCGATGCTGCACGGCCCGTACGGCGAGGACGGCACCCTCCAGGGCCTCCTGGAGCTGTCCGGCGTCCCGTACGTCGGCTCGGGTGTGCTCGCCTCGGCCGTCGGCCAGGACAAGGAGTACATGAAGCGGGTGTTCACCGCTTTCGGGCTGCCCGTCGGCCCGTACACGGTGATCCGCCCCCGTGAGTGGCGGCTCGACGAGTCCGCCGCCCGTAAGAAGATCGTCGACTTCGCGGGCGAGCACGGGTGGCCGCTCTTCGTGAAGCCCGCGCGCGCGGGTTCGTCGATCGGCATCACCAAGGTCGACGATCTGGGCGGTATCGACGAGGCGATCGCGGCGGCCCAGCTCCACGACCCGAAGATCATCGTGGAGGCGCTGCTGCGCGGCCGCGAGATCGAGTGCGGGGTCCTGGAGTTCGAGGACGGGCCGCGCGCGAGCGTGCCGGCCGAGATCCCGCCGGTGCAGTCCCACGACTTCTACGACTTCGAGGCGAAGTACATCGACTCCGCCTCCGGGCTCGTGCCCGCGCCGCTCACCGAGGAGCAGACCGCCCAGGTGCAGCGGCTGGCTGTCGCGGCCTTCGACGCGGCTTCGTGCGAGGGCCTCGTACGGGCGGACTTCTTCCTCACCGAGGACGGCGAGTTCGTGATCAACGAGATCAACACGATGCCTGGCTTCACGCCGATCTCCATGTACCCGCGGATGTGGCAGGAGAGCGGCGTCAGCTACCCCGAGCTGGTGGACCGCTTGGTGCAGGCGGCACTGCGCCGCTCGACGGGGTTGCGTTAGCGCTCCGCTGGTTGCGCGGTGCGGAATCCGCGGCCGTTCGTGGTTGTCGCGCCCAGGCGGCGGAGCCGCATGATGACACAACCCTGTCGCCTCACGGGCGCGTCAGTCGGCGATCCCTTCGGGGATCGCCTTCTTGATGGGTGCCGCGATGTCGGTGAGCGGGCCGAGGCCGTCCTTGGCGCGCTCCTTGGGCAGGGTCACTTCCACGTACGCCAGACGCAGGGCGGTCGTGAGGTGAAACGAACCGTCGTTCTGCTCCTGCATGAGCCAGGCCACGCCGTTCACCTCGGTGCTGTCCGCCTCCGGATCGGACATCTTCGCGGGCCGCTCCACACCGCAGCGCAGTATGATCGCCGGGCTTCCCCAGCCCGCGGTCAGCGCAGACCGGGGCTCCGGATCGGTCCGGTCGAGGCCCATCACCTTCCCCGGCAGTCTCTCGTCCAGGTTCTGGCACAGCTTCGTGACCTTCGCGTCCGGACTGGGAACCACGGCAGTGGTGCTGTCGTCTGCCGAGGAGCAGCCTGTGGCGGCGACCAGCAGGACGAGGGCGGGGATGCTGAACGGCCGACGAGGGAAGAAGTTCACCGGCCAAGGGTAGACGGGGGCTACAGGTGCACGACCGGACAGGTCAGGGTACGCGTGATGCCGTCCACTTGCTGGACTTTCGCGACCACTATGCGGCCGAGCTCGTCCACCGTGTCGGCTTGGGCCCGCACGATGACGTCGTACGGTCCGGTCACGTCCTCGGCCTGGAGCACCCCAGGGATCTTGCTGATCGTATCGGCGACGGTCGACGCCTTGCCGACCTCCGTCTGGATCAGGATGTATGCCTGTACCACGGAACCTCCAGGGCGGCCACGAGGATCATGTGGGGAAAAGGAATGCCACGGTATCGCGTCGCCGCTCACCGCGGGGAGACCCGCGGGGGCTGGGGCTTGCGCGCCAGGGCGCGGGTGCGGCACAAGGTGACGGTCGGCTCGACCGTACCCAGGTCGGCGACGGCTCGCTACCGCACCGAAGACGGCCCGGGGATCAGCTCAGGCAGTAGCAGAAGGAGAAGTACGACGATGCGGTGTCTTCCCGGGGGACAATGCCCGGACCTCCGGCCGAGAGGCAGCTCTCGTTCCGGACACGAAGGGAACAGGTGAAACGCGGTGAAAGGAACCGTGGGCGAGTTGGGAGAGTTCGGGCTCATCAAGGAGCTCACCTCACGGCTCACCACCACCCCGGCGGTACGCGTCGGGCCGGGCGACGACGCCGCCGTGGTCGCTGCCCCCGACCGCAGGGTCGTGGCGAGCACCGACATCCTCCTGGAGGGACGGCACTTCCGCCGCGACTGGTCCACTGCGTACGACGTCGGGCGCAAGGCCGCGGCGCAGAACCTCGCGGACATCGCCGCCATGGGCGCCATACCGACCGCGCTGCTGCTCGGCCTGGTCGTCCCGGCCGAACTCCCCGCCACCTGGCCCTCCGAGCTGATGGACGGTCTGCGTGACGAGTGCCAGGTCGCGGGCGCGGCCGTGGTCGGCGGCGATGTCGTACGCGGTGACACCATCACCGTCTCGATCACCGCGCTCGGCGATCTGCGCAACCACGAGCCGGTCACGCGCGCGGGCGCTCAGCCCGGCGACGTCGTCGCCGTGACGGGCTGGCTGGGCTGGTCCGCGGCCGGGCACGCGGTGCTCTCGCGTGGCTTCCGTTCGCCGCGCGCGTTCGTCGAGGCGCACCGGCGTCCCGAACCGCCGTACCACGCGGGCCCCGCGGGCGCCGGGCTCGGCGCGACGTCGATGACGGACGTCAGCGACGGGCTGATCGCCGACCTCGGGCACATCGCCGAGGCCAGCAAGGTACGCATCGACCTCCGCTCCGGCGCCGTCGACATCCCCTCGCAGATGAACGACATCGGGCAGGCCGTCGGCGTCGACCCGCTCCAGTGGGTGCTCACCGGCGGCGAGGACCACGCGATCGTGGCGACCTTCCCACCGGACGTGAAGCTGCCCGCCCGTTGGAAGGTGATCGGCGAGGTCCTCAACCCGTCGGCGCTGCCGCAGGTCACGGTCGACGGGGCGCCGTGGACCAGCAAGGGCGGCTGGGACCACTTCTCGGACCTCGAGTCGTGAGTGCGGGAGGTGCCGGAGTTGCCCCCGGAGGTGCCGGAGGCGGCGGAGTCGGTGAAGGTGGCCCAGGTGCCGGGGCTGCTGGGGCTGCCGGGGCTGCGGTGGGTGTCCGGGGTGTCGTGGGTGTCAGGGGGCTCGTGAGCGCTCCGCCGCGGGTGCTGACAGTTGCCGGGTCGGACTCCGGCGGCGGGGCCGGGATCCAGGCCGACCTGAAGACGATGCTCGCGCTCGGCGTGCACGGCATGAGCGTGCTCACGGCCGTCACGGCCCAGAACTCCCTGGGCGTCCAAGGAGCTTGGGAGCTACCGGTGGAAGCCGTACGCGCCCAGTACCGCAGCGTCGTCGACGACATCGGCGTCCAGGCGGTCAAGACGGGCATGCTCGCCTCGGCCGAACTCGTCGAGGCCGTCGCCGAGTTGATCGCCGGCACGGACGCGCCCGTCGTCGTCGATCCGGTCGGCGTCTCCAAGCACGGCGACCCACTGCTGGCCGCGTCCGCACTGGGTTCCGTACGGACGAAGCTGCTGCCTCTCGCCACCGTGGCCACCCCGAACGTTGACGAGGTCACCCAACTCACGGGCGTGCGCGTCGAGTCGGAGGACGAGATGCGACGGGCTGCGGCGGCTGTGCTGTCGTACGGCCCGCACTGGGCGCTCATCAAGGGCGGCCACCTCAGCGGTGACGCCGTCGATCTGCTCACCGACGGCTCCCACGAGCACTGGCTGCGCGCTGTCCGTCTCGACAACCGGCACACCCACGGCACGGGCTGCACCCTCGCGAGCGCGATCGCCTCGCAGCTCGCGAAGGGGGAGGCTGTGCCGGAGGCGGTTGCCGCGGCCAAGGAGTACGTGACCGGGGCGATTGCCGACGGGTTCGCGCTCGGGGGTGGGATCGGGCCAGTGGATCATGGGTGGCGGTGGCGGATGGGGGAGGCGTAAACGCCCCCGCAAGCCACTGCGTAAAGGCTTGCGTGAGCGTTTACCGATGCCCGTGGGTACAGGGGGACGGGCAACGGGCAGAGCAGGACGGGCACGCAGGACGACACAGCAAAAAGCCGACCCACCAGAGGTGGGCCGGCCATGCAGCGGACCGAGCGGTGGCCGCGCGCTAGCGTTGCGTCAGCGCGAGACCTTGCCGGCCTTGATGCACGAGGTGCAAGCGTTCACGCGCTTCGGCGTCCCGCCCACCACGGTACGGACGCGCTGGATGTTCGGGTTCCAGCGACGGGACGTACGGCGGTGCGAGTGCGAGATGCTGTTGCCGAAGCCCGGCCCCTTGCCGCAGACGTCGCAGTTGGCAGCCACGGGTCACTCCAAAGACTTCAGATGCTCTTACGG
>CBFGQM010000211.1:0-9412 GCA_965650905.1 uncultured Streptomyces sp.
TCCGTGGCGGTCACCACGGCCTGACCGTCACTGACGAGGTCACGGGGTCACGGGGGTCACGTACGTGCGGTCGCTGTCGCCGCCGCCGACACTGTCACGGACGCCGATTGCCACCGGGTGAGTGTGCGCGCCGCGCACGGGTACGCGTGGAAAAAGGCCAGGGCCGACGTTTCGCATGGCTGGAGGACACCATGACGCACCCGAACCCCGATCCGACGCGACCGGGGCCTCCGCCGGGTCCGGGCCCCGACCGCCCGGAGCCCCTGCCCGAGCCGGGACCGAACCCGAATCCCCACCCGGTACCGGACCCGAGCCCGTCCCCGGTCCCCGAGCCCCCGGGCCCCGAACCGATCCCGCAGCCGGGACCACTGCAGCCGTAAGCGACGCACAACCCGGTGGCCCGGCGCGGAACTCCTCCGCACCGGGCCACCGCAGCCCCGTCCCGTAAGGCCGCAGCCGCGTAAGGGACAGGCTCAGCCCGCCATCTCGGACCGGTCCCCGCCCCACAGCGTGTGGAACGACCCCTCCCGGTCCGTCCGCCGATAGGTGTGCGCCCCGAAGAAGTCCCGCTGCCCCTGCGTGAGCGCCGCAGGCAACCGCTCCGCGCGCAGCGCGTCGTAATAGGCGAGGGCGGCAGCGAAACCAGGCGTCGGCACACCCTGCTGGACCGCGGCCGTGAGGACCGCGCGCCAGTCGTCCTGGGCCGCGCCGATCTCCTGGGCGAAGGTGTTGTCGGCGAGCAGGCTCGGCAGGTCGGGCCGGGTGTCGTACGCGGTGCGGATGCGGTCGAGGAACGCCGCGCGGATGATGCACCCGCCGCGCCAGAGCGAGGAGACCGCGCCCAGGTCGATGTTCCAGTCGTACTCGGCGCTGCCCACGGCGATCTCGTGGAAGCCCTGCGTGTAGGACACGATCTTCGAGGCGTACAGGGCCTGTTCGACCTGGTTGGCGAAGGCGACCGCCTCGGACTCGCCGAGCGGCGTGGCCTTCGGTCCGGCGAGTGAGCGCGAGGCCTCGCGCAGCTGCGTGTGGCCCGACAGCGACCGCGCGAAGACCGCCTCCGCGATACCCGACACCGGCACACCCAGGTCCAGCGCGATCTGCACGGTCCAGCGGCCCGTGCCCTTCTGTTCGGCCTGATCCTGGACCACGTCCACGAAGGGCTTGCCCGTGGCCGCGTCGACGTGGCAAAGGACCTCTGCGGTGATCTCGATCAGGTAGGAGTCGAGCCGCCCGGTGTTCCAGGTGCGGAAGATGCCCGCGATCTGCGCGGGGGAGTAGCCTGCCACATCGCGCAGCAGTTGGTACGCCTCCCCGATCCGCTGCATGTCCGCGGACTCGATGCCGTTGTGCACCATCTTCACGAAGTGGCCGGCCCCGTCCGGGCCGACGTGTGAGACGCAGGGCGCGCCGTCCGCCGCCTTCGCGGAGATCTTCTCCAGCATCGGACCGAGCGATTCGTACGACTGAGTCGAGCCGCCCGGCATGATGCTCGGCCCGTGCAGCGCGCCCTCCTCGCCGCCGGAGATGCCCGCGCCCACGAAGTGAATGCCCTTCTCGCGTAGTTCGCGCTCCCGGCGCCGGGTGTCCGCGAAGTGGGCGTTGCCCCCGTCGATGATCATGTCGCCGGACTCCAGGAGCGGGGCGAACTCCTGTACCACAGCGTCGGTCGGCTCACCGGCCTTCACCATGATCACCAATCGGCGCGGCCGCTCCAGGGCGGCTACGAACTCCTTGGCGGTCTCGGCCGCGATGAAGTCGCCCTCGGTGCCGAACTCCTCCACCAGCGCGTGCGTACGCGACGCCGTCCGGTTGTGCAGGGCGACCGTGAATCCGTTGCGCGCGAAGTTGCGGGCGAGGTTGCGCCCCATGACCGCGAGACCCGTGACGCCGATCTGCGCTGAAGTGCTCATGCGGTTTGGCTCCTATCTGCGCGCGGGCGGGTTCACGGCGTGACGCGGAGGTGAGGCCGCGCCGCCGGACGTGTCACGACCACCGTCCGGCGGGGCCCGCCCCGTATGTGCCGGTCGGGCGTCCTCCCGCAGGTACACGTGCGTCGGCATCGGCGCCGGGGCGGCCACGGGCGCCTCCTCCCGCACCGCGACGTAGACTTCCCGCACCGCGACGGGCACTTCTTCCCGCACCCTGTCGGGGACCAGGGATTCCACTGAGGCGGGCCGCTCGGGCAACAGGACCTGCTTCTCGGCCACCGGGTTCACAACCGGGACGGGCTCCGCTGGGACGGGCTTCGCCGCGCGTGGCTCCGTACGCTCGGTGCTGCTGATCCGCTCCGTGGTCAGCAGGATCAGGCCACCCGCGGCCACGACCCCGCAGCCCAGCGCGAGGGCGGTGCCCGTCGAGCCGTAGCGGAAGGCCTCGCCGAACATCATGATGCCGACCGCGGCCGCCGCGACAGGGTTCACGACCGTCAGGGTGGCCAGGGGCACCGCGAGACCGGCGCCCCGGTAGGAGGCCTGCGACAGCAGCATCCCGGCTGTCGCCAGGACGCCGATCACCGCCATGGTGGGCAACTGGCCGAGCGGGACGCCGCCCGTCCAGTCCACCGCGGCCGTCTTCGTGAACACCGACGACATGCCGAACGCGACACCGGCCGCGACCGCCAGCAGCACGCTGCGCACCGCCGGGTGCCGGTGTGCCGCGCGGGCCACCGACATCAGCGCCACCACCGTGCCTCCGGTGGCCAAGGCCACCGCCGTCCGCTGCGCGCTGTTCAGGGACTGCGAGTCGGCCGTGCCGACCAGGGACAGCAGTCCGGCCAGGCCGACCGTCGCCATGATCGCGCCCCGCCAGGCGGTCGCACCGGCCGTGCGGCCGACGAACAGAGCCGCCATCGGAAGCGCGCACACGATGGTCAGCGCGCCCAGCGGCTGCACCAGGCTGAGCGGTCCGCAGGCCAGCGCCACGACGTGCAGAAGTCCACCGAGGCCGTTGAGGCCCACCGCGGCCCACCAGGCGGGCCGGCGCATCGGCGCGTACGGCTGGTCCGGCGTCGTCACCGCGACCTGCTCCTGCACGATGGCGCCACCGGCGTAGGCGACGGCGGACACCAGCGAGAGCAGTACTGACAGTGCGAGGGCGCTCACGGGTCCCTCCTCTGTATGTGGCGGGCGCGCTGCGGCCGAGGGGGTGTCCGGCGCGGCGGTCGGTCGGTTTTCATGGTGATCACGATGCCTGTTGAGGGCGTTGGTGTCGTCGTACCTGAGCAGGCATAGAGTCCTACTGCCGAGGGAGTACGGACTGTGCTCGCTCATCCCCAGGTCGGGGATACCGGGTACAACCCTCAGGGTCGGTCCCGATGCCCCATTGGTCTACTTGGCATTCATGGACCTGAACACTGCCGCCTCCGCCTCCGCCTCCCACCCTGGCCCTGGCCCCGGCCCTGACCTTCGGGCGGGATGCGGTGGTACGCGGCGCGATCCTCGACCAGACCGTGGATGTACCGCCCGGAGCGACGATCGGCGTCGACCCGGCCGGGGACCACGAGCGCTACACCGTCTCGAAGGGCGGCGTGATCGCGCTGAAGGGTGGCGTGATCGCGCTGAGGAAGGGCCGGCAAGTCCGTTGGGTCGACGGCGGTCCGGGCCTGACGGTGCCCGGCTGCACCCATATGGCCGAGCGGAGTGAGCCGAATGGGCTCATCCGGCGGCGGATACCGCTCCGTCTGCTGTGAAATGACCTCATACATCACATGGGTTCCTGCCCCCTCGTGGGAGTGGGACTTAATCTGATGTTTACTGTGCGTAACTTGATCGTACTTGACCGTAATTCCTGATCGGCGGTTGACTGCTTGCTCACCCGCCGTCGACGCGAGAGCAAGCCATTGACCTCTGACCTGCTCGCACCACTCGACCTGGCGTTCTGGAACATGGAGTCCGCCCAGCATCCGATGCACCTCGGTGCCCTCGGCGTCTTCACGTCGCATTCGCCCGCCGCGGGTGCCCACGCCGCCGACCTGCTGGCGGCCCGCGCCGCGGGCGTACCCGGGCTGCGGATGCGGATCCGCGACGTGTGGCAGCCGCTGGCCTTCGGGCGGCCGCTCGCCTTCGGCGGCGCGACCCGGGAGCCCGCCCCCGACTTCGATCCGCTCGACCATGTCCGGCTGCACGCGCCGACCGCGGACTTCCCCGCGGCCGCGGGCCCGCTCATGCAGCGCTCGCTGGAGCGCGGCAGGCCGCCATGGGAGGCGCATGTGCTGCCCGGCGTGGACGGCACCTCGTTCGCCGTGCTCTTCAAGTTCCACCACGCCCTGGCCGACGGCCTGCGGGCGCTGACGCTCGCGGCTGCGGTTCTGGACCCCATGGACCTGCCCGAGCCCCGCCCTCGTCTCCAGGAGCCGCCACGGGGCCTCCTCCCGGACGTACGCAAACTGCCGGGTCTCCTGCGTGGCAGCCTCGCCGACGTGGGCCGGGCCCTCGACATCGGCGCCTCCGTCGCCCGCGCCACCCTGGACGTGCGGTCCACGTCCGCTCTGGTGGCGGCGCCGACCGGGACCCGCCGCATCGCGGGCGTGCTGCTGGACCTCGACGAGGTGCACAAGATCCGCAAGAGCGCCGGCGGCACGGTCAACGACGTCCTGATCGCGATCGTCGCGGGCGCCCTGCGCCGCTGGCTGGGCGAGCGCGGTGACGGCTGCGACGGTGTCGCGCCCCGTGCCCTGATCCCCGTCTCCAAGCGCCGTCCGGGCACCGCGCACCTCCAGGGCAACCGGCTCTCCGGTTACCTGATACGGCTCCCCGTCGACGACCCGGACCCGCTCGGCCGGCTCGACACGGTGCGCACCGCCATGAACCGCAACAAGGACGCGGGACCCAACCGGGGCGCCGGCGCCGTCGCCCTGCTCGCCGACCATGTGCCGCCGCTGGGGCACCGGCTCGGCGGTCCCGTCGTCGGCGCGGCGGCCCGGCTGCTCTTCGACATCCTGGTCACCAGCGTGCCGCTGCCCAACCTCGGCCTGAAGCTCGGCGGCTGCCCGCTCACCGAGGTTTATCCACTCGCCCCGCTCGCCGCCGGCCAGTCCCTGGCGGTCGCCGTCTCGACCTACCGCGGAAGCGTCCACTACGGGCTCGTCGCCGACGCGGAGGCCGTGCCGGACCTCGACCGGCTGGCCAAGGCGGTGACGGCCGAGGTGGAGGAACTGCTCGTCGCCTGCGCTCCCTGATCACCGCAACGGCTGGTGTCCCGATCACCGTCGGTTCGAACGCTGATCACCGCGGGTTTGGTGCCTTGCGCCGCGCTCCGTAAAATTCCGCCTTCGAAAGCGAGCGCGGTTCGAGCGCGGCGCGAGACCCGAGGAACGGCAACGGCGATGACGGTGACAGAGGACGGCCGGGCGACCCCTGCCGTGGACATGGCAGAGGTGGCGGAGGCCTCGTACGGTCCCGGTATCGACCCGGAGCGGCTGGCCGTCTGCCTCGGCGTGCTCGAGGAGCTCGACAAGCTGGAAATCGACCACCCCGACGCCATCGCCGTGCGCCGCGCCACCGCGGGCGTCTACCGCACCGTGAAGCAGCGCCGCCGGCAGGAGCGCCGGGCCTCCAAGACGGCCCACGACAAGGCGGTCACGGAGGCCACCGCGACGGGCTCCGCCCAGCGCATCGACGACGAGACGGAAGGCATCCTGCCGTCGTCGGTGACGGAGTCCGGCGAGATCGCGGGGATACTCCAGCGCCCGCGGTCCTGCTACATCTGCAAGACGCGGTACGTCGAGGTCGACTACTTCTACCACCAGCTCTGCCAGAAGTGCGCCACCGAGAACCGGGCCCGCCGCGACGCCCGCGCCGACCTCAGCGGCAAGCGTGCGCTGCTCACCGGCGGCCGCGCCAAGATCGGCATGTACATCGCGCTGCGGCTGCTGCGCGACGGCGCGCACACCACGATCACCACGCGCTTCCCGAACGACGCCGTCCGCCGCTTCAAGGCCATGCCCGACAGCGAGGACTGGATCCACCGGCTGAAGATCGTCGGCATCGATCTGCGCGACCCGGCCCAGGTCGTCGCGCTCGCCGACTCGGTCGCGGCCGCCGGTCCGCTGGACATCCTGATCAACAACGCGGCGCAGACGGTGCGCCGCTCACCCCAGGCCTACAGCGAGCTGGTCACGGCCGAGTCGGCGCCGCTGCCCGCCGGTGAGCTGCCGCCGGCCGAGGTGATCGGCACCTTCGGGTCCGGTGCCGTGGCGGCGCTGCCGGTGGCCGGGGGCGGCGCACTGACCGCCCAGGACGTCACGGACCTCGCCCTGGTGTCCGGCTCGGCCTCGCTGGAGCGCATCGCCGCCGGGACGGCCATCGACGCGGGCGGACTCGTGCCCGACCTGCACGACAGCAACAGCTGGGTCCAGTCCGTGGACGAGGTCACTCCGGTCGAGCTGCTCGAGGTCCAGCTCTGCAACTCCACCGCGCCGTTCATCCTCATCAGCCGGCTGCGCGCCGCGATGTCCGCGACCGGTGACGGGGCCCGCCGGACGTACATCGTGAACGTGTCCGCCATGGAGGGCGTCTTCAGCCGTGGCTACAAGGGCGCGGGGCATCCGCACACCAACATGGCCAAGGCCGCGCTCAACATGCTCACGCGCACCAGCGCCCAGGAGATGTTCGAGCAGGACCGCATCCTGATGACCGCTGTCGACACCGGATGGATCACCGACGAACGCCCGCACCCGGACAAGATACGGCTCGCTGACGCGGGCTTCCACGCTCCCCTCGACCTGATCGACGGGGCGGCCCGGGTGTACGACCCGATCGTGCGGGGTGAGCAGGGAGAGGACCTGTACGGGGTGTTCCTGAAGGACTACGCGCCCGGTAAGTGGTGAGCTCGCAGGCGGTCGTGGAGCGCGTACGCGGCAGACGTGCGGGCGGCCCGACGACCGCCTCCGCGACCGCCCGCCCGATCCCGCGCGAGACTCCTGTGTCGATCGCGGCCCTGCCCGCAGGCCCGTACGGCGAAGTCATCCGCGTACCACCTCATGATGGGCCGTCAGACACGGGTTTCGGCAGCACCGGAGGTGGAGGGCCGTCGAGGCGCACTTCAGTGGCCCCGATCGATCCACTCCTGCAGGTGCGGGGCTTCGGCGCCGATCGTCGTGGAGTCGCCGTGGCCGGTGCGGACCTTGGTGCCGGGTGGCAGGGCGAGCAGCCGCTCCCGGATCGAGTCGATGATCGTCGGGAAGTGGGAGAAGGAACGTCCCGTCGCGCCCGGCCCGCCCCGGAACAGCGTGTCTCCGGTGAATACGGTGTCCAGCTGCGGGGCGTGCAGACAGACCGCGCCCGGGGCATGGCCCGGGGTATGCAGGACGGTCAGCTCGGTGCCGGCCACGGACAGCCGCTGTCCGTCGGCCAGTTCCCCGTCCGGGAGGCGGTCCGGGTGCGTTTGGTTCCACAGCGGGAGATCGCCGGGGTGGAGGAGGATCGGTGCGCCCGTGCGGGCGGCCAGGGCCGGAGCCGCGTCGATGTGGTCGTTGTGGGCGTGGGTGCAGACGATCGCCGCCAGCCGACGGTCGCCGAGCGCCCCGGCGATGGCGTCGGCGTCATGTGCGGCGTCGATCACCAGGGCCTCGGAGTCATCACCCACGATCCACACGTTGTTGTCGACCTCCCAGGTGCCGCCGTCCAGGCTGAACGTGCCCGAGGTGACCAGGTGTTCGACGCGGGCGCCCCTCACAGGACCACCACCGAGCGCAGCACATCGCCCTCGTGCATCCGGTCGAAGGCCTGCTCCACCGCGTCCAGTTCGATCGTCTCGGTGACGAACGCCGCCAGGTCGAGGCGCCCCTGCTGGTGCAGATCGATCAGCATCGGGAAGTCACGCGAGGGCAGACAGTCGCCGTACCAGGAGGACTTGAGCGCGCCACCGCGGCCGAAGACGTCGAGCAGGGGCAGCTCCAGCCTCGTCTCCGGTGTCGGCACGCCGACCAGGACCACCGTGCCCGCCAGGTCGCGGGCGTAGAACGCCTGCTTGTACGTCTCCGGGCGGCCCACCGCCTCGATGACCACGTCGGCCCCGAAGCCACCGGTCAGTTCGCGGACCGCCTCGACCGGATCTGTCTCCTTCGAGTTCACCGTGTGGGTGGCGCCCATGGTGCGGGCGGTGGCCAGCTTCCGCTCGTCGATGTCGACGGCGATGATCCGCGCCGCGCCGGCCAGCCGGGCCCCGGCGATCGCCGCGTCGCCCACGCCGCCGCAGCCGATGACGGCCACCGAGTCGCCGCGGCCCACCGAACCGGTGTTGATGGCCGCGCCGATGCCGGCCATCACCCCGCAGCCGAGCAGCCCGGCGACGGCCGGTGAGACGGCCGGGTCCACCTTGGTGCACTGTCCGGCCGCGACCAGTGTCTTCTCGGCGAAGGCGCCGATCCCGAGGGCGGGGGAGAGCTCGGTGCCGTCCTCAAGGGTCATCTTCTGCCGGGCGTTGTGGGTGTCGAAGCAGTACCAGGGACGGCCGCGCAGACAGGCCCGGCACCGGCCGCACACCGCACGCCAGTTGAGGACCACGAAGTCGCCGGGCGCCACCTCGGTCACGCCCTCGCCGACCGACTCCACGATTCCTGCGGCCTCGTGGCCGAGCAGGAAGGGGTAGTCGTCACTGATGCCGCCCTGCTTGTAGTGCAGGTCCGTGTGGCAGACCCCGCAGGCCTGAACCCGCACCACGGCCTCGCCCGGACCTGGGTCCGGGACCACGATCGTGCGGACCTGAACCGGCTCGTTCTTGCCGGGGGCGATGACGCCGCGTACCTGCTGAGCGGCCATGTCGGGCTCCTTCACGTCACTGTGGGTGCGCTGATCATGGTGGCACAGCGCCGGATGAGTGGACCTGTGGCTGTGGACAACCAGTGGAGAACCGGCGCACCGACCAAGAATGGCATGGAATATCGCTGAATGACTTGAGACAATTGCCTCTTCTTTACAGCCCCATCGAGCAGGGGTCCGCTCATTTGGGTACTCTGGACCGGACGGACAGCTTATTTGGGTCCCACCCACACCCACGGTCCGTCCCGGGATGAGCCGGACACCACGGCCTGCTCTCGGTTGAGTTGTCGGCGCCACCGCGTCCGTACCGCCTCGAATCAGACCCCAGCGGACGTCCCCCGGCAGCAGCCCGGACTGCATGTCCCGCGGGTGACCCGACACATAAGGAGTGCGCGGTGACACCGGAGAAGACCAACAGTGATGAGCGCCCCAAGGAACGCGAGGAGCGGGCCGGCCGCCGGCCCGACGAGACGCTCGGCAGCCTCGACGTGTGGGCCAGGTCCGCCCCGATCCGCCTGGCGGGTTACGAGGAAGACCTCGCGGAGCCCCACATCCTGCCCAGCGTGGACTGAGACGTTCACCTGAGTTCACCGAGAGATCATCGTGATCGCTGACGGCATGGGCGTGGCAGACTCACGTCCATGCTGATC
>CBFGQM010000212.1:0-9406 GCA_965650905.1 uncultured Streptomyces sp.
GGAAGCCACCTACCGCTGTGCCGGTGCGCATCGTGATGGTGCGTGGCCCGGCGGCGCGGTCCCTTGCTTCACGGGTGAACAGCCCCTCGCGTCTCGAGTCTCAACGAACGAGTGCGGGACCAGACGCGAAGTCACCAGGCCTGTCAGGCCACAGTCCCGATCCGCCCCTGCGGCGCCGACGCCGATGTCATGTCGTGGTGGATCGGTGTGTGCGCCCCGGTCAGGGAAAGCCCGCTGCCGCCGCGCCGGTTGGCGACGATCTCCGACGCGATCGACAGGGCCGTCTCCTCCGGTGTACGCGCACCGAGGTCGAGGCCGATCGGGGACCTGAGCCGCGTCAGTTCGAGTTCCGTCACACCGACTCGGCGGAGGCGTTCGTTACGGCCGAGGTGGGTCCGGCGCGAGCCCATCGCGCCGACGTACGCGACCGGCAGCCGCAGCGCGAGTCGCAGCAGCGGTACGTCGAACTTGGCGTCGTGGGTCAGCACGCACAGGACCGTCCGGGCGTCCACTTCCGTGCGCTCCAGGTATGCGGGCGGCCACTCGACCACGACCTCGTCCGCGTCCGGGAAGCGCGCGGCGGTGGCGAAAACAGGGCGCGCGTCGCACACCGTCACCCGGTATCCCAGGAACCTGCCGATCCGTACCCGCGCCGACGCGAAGTCGATCGCACCGAAGACGATCATCCGGGGCGGCCGCACCGACGACTCGACCAGAACCGTGAGCGGTGCTCCGCGGCGAGAGCCTTGCCCTGCGATCTCCAGGGTGTCGGTGCATCCCGCGGCCAGCAGGGCGCCCGCCTCGCCCACCACCGTGCGGTCCAGTTCGGGATGGGCGCCGAATCCGCCCTCGTACGAGCCGTCGGGACGTACGAGCAGGGCGCGGCCCAGCGACTCCCGCGGCCCGGCGACGATGCGGGCGAACGCCGCCGCCTCTCCGCGGGCGGCGGTGGCCAGCGCTGACGCGAACACCGCCCGGCCAGGAGCCGAGGCGCGTACCGGCGTCACCAGGATGTCGATGACGCCGCCACACGTCAGGCCCACCGCGAAGGCGTCCTCGTCGCTGTACCCGTAGCGTTCGAGGACCGACTCCCCGTCCGCCAACGCCTGTCGGCACGACTCGTACACCGCGCCCTCCACACAGCCGCCGGAGACCGAGCCGATCGCCGTGCCGTCGGAGTCGACGGCGAGTGCGGCGCCCGGCATACGGGGTGCGCTGCCGTCGACTGCCACCACGGTGGCCACGGCGAAGTCGCGTCCCTGCTCGACCCACCGGTGCAGCTCTTCGGCGATGTCCAGCATGGCTCGGTCTCCTTGTCTCCGGTCCGGGGGCAATGTCCCCCAGGCGTTACGTGCCGGTGAGGTGCTCCGGCCGCACCGGCGTCCTGTTGAGTTCCAGCCCCGTCGCGTTCCGGATCGCCGCGAGGACGGCCGGAGTCGACGACAGGGTCGAAGCTTCGCCGGCGCCGCGGAGCCCGTACGGGGCGTGGTCGTCGGCGAGTTCGAGGACGTCGACGGGGATGGTCGGGGTGTCGAGGATCGTGGGGATCAGGTAGTCCGTGAAGGAGGGGTTCTTGACCTTCGCCGTCTTCGGGTCGACGACGATCTCCTCCATGACGGCCATGCCCAGGCCCTGGGTCGTACCGCCCTGGATCTGGCCGACGACGGACAGCGGGTTGAGCGCCTTGCCGACGTCCTGGGCGCAGGCCAGTTCGATGACCTTCACCAGACCGAGTTCGGTGTCCACCTCGACGACGGCGCGGTGCGCGGCGAAGCTGTACTGGACGTGCCCGAACCCCTGTCCGGTACGCAGGTCGAAGGGCTCGGTCGGCCGATGCCGCCACTGCTCCTCGACCTCGACACACTCGCCTTCCAGTACGTCCACCAGGTCGGCGAGGATCTCACCGCCGTCGGTGACGACCCTGCCGCCCTCCAGCAGCAACTCGGCGGTGGTCCAAGCGGGCTGATACGTGCCGAACTTGCGGCGCCCGATCTCCAGGACCCTCTCGCGGACCAGCTCGCAGGCGTTCTTGACGGCACCCCCGGTCACGTACGTCTGACGCGACGCCGACGTCGAACCCGCGGAGCCCACCTGTGTGTCGGCCGGCTGGATGGTCACCTGGGTGACGCCGAGTTCGGTGCGGGCGATCTGCGCGTGCACGGTGACCCCGCCCTGGCCGACCTCCGCCATCGCGGTATGCACGGTCACGACGGGTTCGCCGCCGACGACCTCCATAAGGACACGGGCGGTCGAGTAGTCGTCGAAGCCCTCGGAGAAGCCGACGTTCTTGATGCCGACCGCGTATCCGACACCGCGTACGACGTCTTCGCCGTGCGTGGTGTTGGACAGGCCACCCGGCAGCTGACGGAGGTCCGCGCCCTCGGAGCTCTCCCACTGGCGCTCCGGTGGCAGCGGCAGCGCCTTGACTCGGCGCAGGAGTTCGGCGACCGGGGCGGGTGAGTCGACGGGCTGGCCCGTCGGCATGACGGTCCCCTGCTCCATCGCGTTGAGCCGCCGGAACTCGACCCGGTCCAGGCCCACCTTGTCGGCGAGCTTGTCCATCTGCGCCTCGTACGCGAAGCACGCCTGCACGGCGCCGAACCCCCGCATGGCACCGCAAGGCGGGTTGTTGGTGTAGAGCGCGAGGGCCTCGATGTCGACGTCGTCGACGACGTACGGGCCCGCGCCGAGCGAGGCGGCGTTGCCGACGACGGCCGGGGAGGCGGAGGCGTACGCGCCGCCGTCGAGCACGATCCGGGCCTTCAGGTGGGTGAGCTTGCCGTCCTTCGTCGCCCCGTGCTCGTAGGAGAGCTTCGCCGGGTGGCGGTGGACGTGGCCGAAGAAGGACTCGAACCGGTTGTAGACAATCTTGACGGGCTTCCCGGTGCGCAGCGCCAGCAAGCAGGCGTGGATCTGCATCGACAGGTCCTCGCGTCCGCCGAACGCCCCGCCGACGCCGGAGAGCGTCATCCGGACCTTGTCCTCGGGCAGGCCGAGGACGGGCGCGATCTGCCGGAGGTCGGAGTGCAGCCACTGGGTGGCGATGTAGAGGTCGACGCCGCCGTCCTCGGCGGGGACGGCCAGGCCGGACTCGGGGCCGAGGAAGGCCTGGTCCTGCATGCCGAAGGTGTACTCGCCCCGAACCACGAAGTCGGCCCTCCCGGCGGCCTCTTCGGCGTTGCCGCGGATGATCGGCTGGCGGTGCAGGATGTTGGGGTGCGGGACATACCCGACATGGTGGTCCGTGCGGTTCTCGTGGATCAGCGGTGCGTGGGGCGCGGTGGCGCTCGACTCGTCGGTGACGACGGGGAGTTCACGGTACTCGACCCTGATCCTGGCGGCGGCGCGGCGCGCGGTCTGCGGGTGGTCGGCGGCGACGATCGCGACGGGCTCTTTGTGGTGGCGGACCTTGCCGTGGGCGAGGACCGGGGTGTCCTGGATCTCCAGGCCGTAGTTCCGCACGTCGGTCGGCAGGTCGTCGTATGTCATAACGGCGTACACGCCGGGCTGGGCGAGGGCCTCGCTCGTGTCGATGGAGACGATCTGGGCGTGGGCCACCGGGGAGCGCAGGATGTGGCCCCACAGCATGTCCTCGTGCCACATGTCGGACGAGTACGCGAACTCGCCGGTGACCTTGAGCGTGCCGTCCGGGCGGTGCGTGGACTCGCCGATGCCGCCCCTGGTGCGGGAGCCCTGCGTGATGTCGGTGGGCGTACCGGTCGTGCCCATGCTCAGACCGCCTCGGACTGCCGGGCGGCCGCCAGACGGACCGCGTCCATGATCTTCTCGTAGCCGGTGCAGCGGCAGAGGTTGCCGGAGAGCGCCTCGCGGATGTCCGCGTCGGACGGGTTCGGGGTACGCTCCAGCAACTCGTCGGCGGCGACCAGCAGACCCGGGGTGCAGAAGCCGCACTGCACGGCGCCGGCGTCGATGAACGCCTGCTGGACGGGAGAGAGCGTTGCATGCGGGAAGGAGCCGCCGCCCTCGCCGGTCCGGGAGTCGCTCGCTTCGGACTCCCACCGCTGGGCGTCCTGCGGCGACGTAGCGCACGATGCGGTCCCGCATCCTTCGTCACGCTGCCTGGCGTAGTCCGCCAGCCCCTCGACCGTGACGACCTCGCGGCCTTCCACCTGGCCCGCCGCGACCAGACACGAGCACACCGGTACGCCGTCGAGCCGTACCGTGCACGACCCGCACTCCCCTTGCTCGCAGGCGTTCTTGGAACCCGGCAGCCCCAGGCGTTCCCTCAGTACGTACAGCAGGGACTCGCCCTCCCAGACGTCGTCGGCTTCCTGCGGACGGCCGTTGACCGTGAAGGTGACGCGCATCAGGCGGCACTGCCCTTCTGACGTGCGGCGCGGTCGGTGCCGCGGTACGACTCCCAGGCCCAGGTCAGTGTGCGGCGGGCCATGACGCCGACCGCGTGGCGGCGGTAGCTCGCGGTGCCCCGGACGTCGTCGATCGGGTCGCAGGCGGAGCGGCACAGGTCCGCGAACCGCTGGGCGACCGCGGGGGTGATGATCCTGCCGTTGTCCCAGAAGCGGCCCTCGTCGAGCGCCGCGTTCAGGAACTCCTCGGCCGCCCCGGCCCGCACGGGCGTGGGCGCGGCCGAGCCGATGCCGGTGCGCACCGTGCGGGTCTCGGGGTGCAGGGCCAGACCGAAGGCACAGACGGCGATGACCATCGCGTTGCGGGTGCCGACCTTGGAGAACTGCTGCGGGCCGGCGGCCTTCTTGATGTGGACGGCCCTGATCAGCTCGTCGGGGGCGAGCGCGTTGCGCTTCACGCCGGTGTAGAAGTCGTCGATCGGGATGAGCCGGGTTCCCCTTACGGACTCGGCCTCGACGTCGGCGCCCGCCGCGAGGAGGGCGGGGTGGGCGTCGCCGGCCGGGGAGGCGGTTCCGAGGTTGCCGCCGACGCCACCGCGATTGCGGATCTGCGGGGAGGCCACGGTGTGCGAAGCCAGGGCGAGGCCCGGCAGCTCGCCCCGCAGATTCTCCATGATCCTGGTGTACGGGACGCAGGCGCCGAGCCGGACCGTCTCCTCGCCGACATCCCAGTCGCTCAGCTCGCCGATGCGGTTGAGGTCCAGGAGGTACTCGGGCCGGCGGTGGTCGAAGTTGATCTCGACCATCACATCGGTGCCGCCCGCAAGGGGCACGGCGGTGGGGTGCTCCGCCTTCGCGGCGAGCGCCTCCTCCCAACCGGCGGGGCGAAGGAAGTCCATGACCGGCTCTCTTCTTCCTGTCGTGGGGCGTTGCGACTCGAGCCGATCGGGCGCGGCCAGCCCGGCTCGTTGATGATGTGTTCACGCAGATCAGGATCAGTACACAGCGCCGCCCTTCACCCGGGTCAGTCACCGAAGCCATGAAGGAGTTCGCTGGCCAGGGCGACCTTCTTGTAGATTCGTATGAACGGGGCACCAGCAACCTCCTCGCCTTCCTCGGGAAACACAGCGCGCGGCCCGGAACCGGCCGGTCTGTTCGGCACAACCGCCCACCGTGTCCGCGCTCAAGATCCATCGTAGATTTCCGGACAAGAACGGCGGCGACGAAATGCGGCTGCGCGCACTGCTGGACACCGACGCGCTGGGCCTGCGGCTGCTCGGCGGCGAGGACGAGCTGGACCGCACCGTGCGCGGGGTGGTGACCACGGACCTGCGGGATTGCAGCCGCTATCTCTCGGGTGGTGAGCTGGTCCTCACGGGTCTCGCGTGGCGGCGCGACGCCGCCGACTCCGAGCCTTTCGTACGGATCCTCGTGGGCGCCGGGGTGGCGGCCCTGGCCGCCGGTGAGGCCGAGCTGGGCGACATCCCCGACGACCTGGTGCTGGCCTGTGCCCGGCACCGGCTGCCCCTGTTCGCCGTTCACGAGTCGGTGGCCTTCGCGACGATCACCGAGCATGTCGTACGGCAGGTCTCGGGCGAGCGGGCCGGGGACCTGGCGGCTGTGGTGGACCGGCACCGGCGGATGATGACCTCCGGTCCCGCGGGCGGCGGCCCCAACGTGGTGCTGGACCTGCTCCGCTCCGATCTGGACCTGCGGGCCTGGGTGCTCTCCTGCACCGGGCGCGTCATCGCGGGCTCTGCGCTCTCGGGACCGGGAACGGCACCGGGACCGGGGCCCGGGTCGGGGTCGGGGTCGGGGTCGGAACCGAGGCCCGGGCTGCCGGCCGAGGTCCGGGCCGCACTGGCCGCCGAGCACCTGGCGGCGGTCCGCACCGGCCGGCGCGGGCCGTACCGCGCGACGGTGGGCGGCACGACGTACTCCCTCTTCCCCGTCCGCGGCGGCCGCGGACGCCGGGGCGGCACGGCGGCCTCGCACGACGGACGCGACGTACGCGAGACGGTGCTCTCGGACTGGCTCCTCGCGGTGGAGGCAGATGCCGGGGACTGGCCCAAGGAGCGGCTCGACCTGCTGCGGGGTGTGACTCAGCTGATCGCGGTGGAGCGTGACCGCAGGGACGCGGCGCGTGCGGTACGCCGCAGACTCGCCCAGGAGGTTGTGGAACTGGTGCAGACCGCAGCCGCGCCCACCGAGATCGCGGCGCGGCTGCGGGTCGCCGCGCCGGTGCTGCTGCCGGGGCTCGGTGCGGCCCCGCACTGGCAGGTCGTGGTGGCCCGCGTCGAGTGGGACGAAGTACGGGGCGAGCCCGCAGGGCCCTCGGCCGAGCGTGTCGGCGGGCGACCGGCGGGAGACATCGAGGGCGGTCCGGTGGCCCAGGCGTTGCTGGAGGAGATCCTCGTCGCCCCGCCGCCTAGCTCTTCGAGCAGGGGGCGCCCCCAGTCGTCCGGACCCGATCCGTCCGACCGGGTCGCGGTCGCCCACACGGGTGAGGAGGCGATCGCGCTCGTACCCCTTCCGGTTTGGTCCTCGGAGCACGACGGATCCGAGTCCGGGCTGCTCGCCGACACGCTCCTGGACGCCGTGCGCGACCCGCTGTCGGCGGGCCTGAACGACGACGGGCGACTCACCCTGGGCATCAGCGCGGCCGTGCACTCGGCGGAGGGGCTGCGCGGCGCCCTGGAGGAGGCCCGGCACGCGCGCCGGGTCGCGGCGGCCCGGCCCGGCCGGGTGTGCGCGGCGGGCCACCAGGAACTGGCCTCCCATGTGCTGCTCCTGCCCTTCGTCCCGAACGACGTGCGCCGGGCGTTCACGGCACGCCTCCTTGACCCCCTCCGGGACTACGACCGCCGCCACCGCGCCGAGCTGATCCCCACCCTCGAGGCGTTCCTCGACTGCGACGGCTCCTGGACGCGCTGCGCGAAACGTCTGCACCTGCACGTCAACACGCTGCGCTACCGGGTGGGCCGTATCGAGGAGTTGACGAGTCGCGACCTGTCCCGGCTCGAGGACAAGCTGGACTTCTTCCTGGCGTTGCGGATGAGCTGACGTCACGGGGCTGTGGAGCGGGCGCCACCATGTGCCGCCCGCTCCCATGACTTTGTGAAATCCTTCACCCGCCCTCTTGGCCGGGCGCGCCGATTCATGCTGAGATGCCGCCACCACTCATCAGCTCAATGGCGTGCTCGAGGAGGGCAACGTGGCGCATTCCGCCATGTCTGGTACCGGAGCGGCTGCCGGGGACGATCCACTCCAGACCGCGGTTTGGCGGCTGCGCTCGCGCGCCTGCTGGGCCGACGCGGCCGTGCTCCTCCCGCCGCATACGGCGGGCGCCGCGCTCCAGCGGACCTCGCTCCTCGTCGAGCGGTGCCTCTACACCGCGCAGGGCTGGGCAGAGGCCGAGGATGCCCTGCGTACGGCCGAGGCGCTGGCCCGCAGCGACGACGAGCGGGGCGCCGCGGCCTGCGAGCGCGGGCAGCTCGCGTACGCCGCCACACTGCTCGGCGTACGTGACCGGTCGGACGAGGCGCGGGCCGCGTTGGGCCGGGCCGCCGCGCTGATCACACCGGGCACTGCTGGGCGGGCCCCCCTCGACTTCCGGCGCGGTCTGCTCGCCGAGAACCTCACGAACTCCCCGCAGGCGGCCCGTGCCGCCTACCGCCGCGCTCATGCGGGCGCCGCCGCCCATGGCGACCCGCTGCTGCTCTCCTTCACCTGGCGCCACCTCGCCGGACTCGCTCTGCGCGAAGGGGAGTTGGCGGAGGCCCGGCACGGCTTCGCCGAATCCCTACGGATCCGCGAGGAGTTGGGCTACCTCGTCGGCACGGCGCCCGCGCTGGTCTCCCTCGCCGAGGCCGAGACCGAGCCGGAGGCGTCCCGGCTGCGGGCCGAGGCGGGGCGGCTGTTCCGGCTCCTGGGCGGCGTACCGACGTGGCTGGCCCCACAGTTGGCTCCGCCGGCGGCCACGGCGTAAGAGGCTGTCGGGCCCCGGCCACACACCGGCCACTCACAGGCCATGTACCGGCCATGCACCGGCTACGTGCCCGCGAAGTGTTCCCGTACGAGGGACTGCACGGCCGGCAAATCCTGGGCGATCAACGCGTCGAGCAGCACCATGTGTGCGGCGGCGTCCGCCACCAGGTCCGCACGGCAGTGAAAGACGGGGCCGCCGACGAGGGGCCACTGGGCGCGGCGGTGCAGGTCGTCGGCGGTCCGCACCAGCTGCTCGTTGCCCGCGAGAGCGAGCACCGCACGGTGGAAGGCACGGTCGGACTCGGCGTAGGTGGCCCGGCAGCCGGTGGACGCGGCACGTGCCGTCGCCTCGGCGAGGGGGCGCAGCTCGGCCCAGCGCGAGGCGGGCACCGCCCGGGCCAGCCGCAGCAAAACGGGGACCTCGATCAGCGTCCGGATCTCGGCGAGCTCGGCCAGCTCGCGCGAGCCGCGCCGGACGACGCGGAAGCCCCGGTTCGGTACAACCTCCACGGCGCCCTCGCTCGCGAGCTGCTGCATCGCCTCACGCACGGGCGTCGCGGAGACGCCGAAGCGTTCTCCCAGCGCGGGGGCGGAGTAGAGCTCGCCGGGAGTCAGCTCGCCGCGTGCCAGGGCCGCACGGAGCGCGCCGAGGATCTGGCCTCGCACGGAGGACCGCTGGACGACGGGGCGGGGGGCTGCCCCCGGAGGGGGCGAAGTGCGCGGGGCGGTCCCGTGAGGGGACGAGAGAGGCAGGGGGGAGGTGGAGGACGGCGGAGCAGCGTGCGGGCCGACGGGGCCCCTGCCGGGCGCGGTGTCGGGTGCGCCCCGGGGCGCACCCCCGCGCGCCACTCCGCCGGGCCGGCTTCCGCGTGCCATGCGCGGTGGTGGCAGCGGGGGCTCGCTGTGGGTGTGCTCACCACGGGCCGCGTCCGAGGGCGCCGCGGCGTCCCTGGGCGTGCCGCCCTCGCGGCCCGCCTCACGGCGGCTGCCCGCAGGTCCGCGCACTGCGGGCCTGCCAGAGCCCCGCGCCGCCCCTGCCGCCGGCCCGTCCGCCGACCCGTCCGCCGCACCGAGACCGTTACCGCGCGCAT
>CBFGQM010000213.1:0-9365 GCA_965650905.1 uncultured Streptomyces sp.
CACGCCGGTGCTGTGGGATGCGGCGACCGTTCGGCCTACTGGCACCAAGGGTTTGCGCTCGAGTGGGGCGAGCCGACGAGTCGGCTCGCCCCACCTCATAAGCGTGACGGCACCGGTATCCAACTATATGTACTTGATGTACTGCTTTGTGATGTCTAGCGTTCCCTGAGCGGAGAACGGACGCGGTCCGAGTCCCGTGACCACAGGTCCGGAAGCGAGGTGGAGCGCGTGCTCGCGAAGTCCGGCTTCCGGCTGGTTCCGAGGAAGGGGCGTTGCAAGGCTCCCAGGGCCTTCAAGGCATCCAAGCCCCCAAAGCCCTCCGCACCTTGCAAGCCGTCCGAACCTTGCAAGCCCTTCAAGGCATCCAAGCCCTCCAAGGGTTCCAGAGGGACGCGGCCGCTGCGGTTGCCGGCCGTACTGCCCCTGCTGGCGTCGATGCTCGCCGGGTGCGGCGGCGACGAGGGGGCCGGCCCGCTCACCGTGAACTGGTACAACTTCCCCGATGACTCCGGCGCGCTCCAGGAGGCGGCCGACAGGTGCAGCCAGACGTCCAACGGCCGCTACAGGATCAGCTACAACAAGCTCCCGCGCGCCGCCGACGGCCAGCGTCAGCAGCTGGTGCGCCGGCTCGCGGCCGAGGACGACTCGCTCGACATCCTGGGCCTGGACGTCACCTGGGCCGCGGAGTTCGCCGAGGCGCGCTGGATCCGCGAGTGGACCGGGGCGGCCAAGCGGCAGGCCACCCGGGGCACCCTGCGCGTACCACTGCGGACCTCGACGTTTGAGGGCAAGCTGTACGCCGTCCCGTACAACACCAACACCCAGCTCCTCTGGTACCGCGAGGACCTGGTGCCCACGGCGCCCAGGACCTGGACCGAGATGCTCGACACGGCCCGCGAGCTCGCTCGGCAGGGCAAACCGCACTTCGTGGAGATCCAGGGCGCCCAGTACGAGGGCCTGACCGTCTGGTTCAACACGCTGATCAACAGCGCGGGCGGCTCCATCCTCAACGAAAGCGCGACCGAGCCGTCCCTCGGTCCGCCCGCCGTGCGGGCGGCCACCATCATGCGCGACCTGGCGAACTCTCCGGCCGCGGATCCCTCCCTGCCCAACCACATGGAGGACCAGAACCGCCTCGCCATGGAATCGGGGGTGGCGGCGTTCGAGCTCAACTACCCGTTCGTCTATCCGTCGATGAAGGCGAACAACCCGGAGCTGTTCAAGAACTTCCGCTGGGCGCCATACCCCAGGGTCGACGCGAACCGCCCGGCGCGGCCCACCATCGGCGGCATCGACCTGGCCGTGAGCGCCTACTCGCGCCACCCCGACCTGGCCTTCGAGGCAGCCCTGTGCCTGCGCAACCGCGAGAACCAGCTCACCGCCGCGCTTGAGGGCGGACTACCGCCCACGCTGCGCGCCCTGTACGACGACCCGGCGTTCATCAGGGACTACCCGTTCGCCAAGGATGTGCTGGCCGCCCTGGAGTCGGCGAGCGTGCGCCCGCTCACCCCGGCCTACCAGAACGTGTCGATCGCGGTCTCCCACACGCTGTCCCCGCCGTCCGCGATCAAGCCGGAGAGCTCGGTCGACACCATCAGGGAACAGATCGACGACGCTCTGCGATCCGAGGGTGTGATTCCGTGAACCACCGTCTCCCGAGCCACCCCGCCGTCCGGCGCCCCTGGACGCGGGTCCAGTTCCCGGGCGGTACGAGATGAGCATGCAGGCCGAACCTGCCGGAGCCCCGCCGCCCCCTGAGGCGGAGCCGGTGAGGCAGGACCAGGCGGCGGTCTCGGCGGGGGCCCGGCAGGAGCGGCAGCTCGGTTGGCTGCTCTGCGCACCGGCCGTCGTCGTCATGCTCGCCGTGACCGCGTACCCCATCGGGTACGCCGTCTACCTGTCCCTCCAGCGGTACGACCTGCGCTTCCCGGGACAGGCGCAGTTCGTGGGCCTGAGCAACTACGGGGCGGTGCTGTCCTCCCCGTTCTGGTGGGACGCGTTCTGGGTGACGCTGTTCATCACCGGCGTGTCCGTGGTCATCGAGCTGGTCCTCGGCATGGCGATCGCGATGGTGATGCACCGCACGATCTTCGGGCGCGGCACCGTACGCACCTCGGTCCTCGTCCCGTACGGGATCGTCACCGTCGTCGCCGCCTTCTCCTGGCAGTACGCCTGGACCCCCGAGCTCGGATACCTCGCCGAGCTGCTGCCCAGCGGCCAAGCCCCACTGACCGAGCAGTGGCCCGCCCTGTGGCTGATCATCCTCGCCGAGGTGTGGAAGACGACCCCCTTCATGGCCCTGCTGCTGCTTGCGGGACTCGCACTGGTCCCCGAGGAGACGCTGCGGGCGGCCATGGTGGACGGTGCCACCGCCTGGCAGCGCTTCACCAAGGTCGTGCTGCCGCTGATGAAACCGGCCATCCTGGTGGCGCTGCTCTTCCGCACCCTGGACGCGTTCCGGATCTTCGACAACATCTACATCCTGACCGCGGGCGCCCAGGGGACCGGCTCCCTGTCGATCCTCGGTTACGACAACCTGTTCACCGCGCTGAACCTGGGCATCGGGTCGGCGATCTCGGTCCTGATCTTCATCTGCGTCGGGATCATCGCCTTCACCTTCGTCAAACTGTTCGGCGCGGCCGCACCCGGCGCGGAGGTGAAGCGCTGATGGCCGCCGTGGGCAGGACGCACGCCACCCGATGGGTCGTCGTGAACGTGGTGGTGGTGCTGTACGCCCTGTTCCCGGTGTGGTGGATCGCCGCGCTGTCGTTCAAGGAGCCCAGCACACTCACCGACGGCGACTACATCCCCCGGCAATGGACCTGGGAGAACTACCGGGGCATCTTCGAGACCTCCGAATTCACCCGTGCGCTGATCAACTCGATCGGTATCGCCCTGATCTCCACGGTGATCGCGGTGACCCTGGGCACGATGGCCGCCTACGCGGTGGCCCGGTTGCGATTCCCCGGCAAGCGGGTGCTCATCGGCATGTCGCTGCTGATCGCCATGTTCCCCCCGATCTCCCTGGTGTCACCGCTGTTCAACATCGAGCGCATCGTGGGGATCTTCGACACCTGGGTCGGGCTGATCATCCCGTACATGACCTTCTCGCTACCGCTGGCGATCTACACCCTGTCGGCGTTCTTCCGGGAGATCCCCTGGGATCTGGAGAAGGCCGCCCAGGTGGACGGGGCCACGCCGGGGCAGGCCTTCCGGATGGTCATCGCGCCGCTGGCCGCGCCGGGCGTCTTCACCACGGCCATTCTCGTCTTCATCTTCTGCTGGAACGACTTCCTGTTCGCGATCTCGCTGACCTCCACGGAGGCCGCGCGCACCGTGCCCGCCGCGATCGCGTTCTTCACCGGGAGTTCCCAGTTCGAGCAGCCCACCGGGTCGATTGCCGCCGCGGCCGTGGTGATCACCATCCCGATCATCGTGTTCGTGCTGTTCTTCCAGCGGCGGATCGTCGCCGGACTGACCTCCGGGGCGGTGAAGGGGTGACGGAGCGGGGTCGGCTGCGGCGGGTAGGCAGGTAAACGAGATAGGCGGGCGGCAGGTAGGTAGGCAGGTAGGCGGGCGACAGGTAAGTAGGCGAGGCGACAGGTAGGTAGACAGTCAGACAGGTATGCGTGCAGGCCCGGGGCGCCGGCCGCGACATCGGACCCAGAAGGCGTCCGGGCGCCGCAAGGCATCCAGACACCCGGAAGGCATGTAGGCATCCAGAAGGCGTGCAGGCAAGGAGGCACCACCCATGGCCGAGATCATTCTTGAGGGAGTCACCAAGCGTTTTCCCGACGGAGCCCTCGCCGTGAAGGACGTGGACCTCGACATCGCCGACGGCGAGTTCGTGATCCTGGTCGGCCCGTCCGGTTGCGGCAAGTCCACCACGCTGAACATGATCGCCGGACTCGAGGACATCACCGAGGGCACCCTGCGCATTGGCGACCATGTCGTCAACGACCTCGCTCCCAAGGAACGGGACGTCGCCATGGTGTTCCAGAGCTACGCCCTGTACCCGCACATGAGCGTCCGCGAGAACATGGGGTTCCCGCTGCGGCTGGCGAAGGTCGACAAGGCGACCATCAACGCGAAGGTCGAGCAGGCTGCACGCGTCCTCGACCTCACCGAGCACCTGGACCGCAAGCCCGCCAACCTCTCGGGTGGCCAGCGCCAGCGGGTTGCCATGGGACGGGCGATCGTCCGTGATCCCAAGGCGTTCCTGATGGACGAGCCACTGTCGAATCTCGACGCCAAACTTCGGGTGCAGATGCGCACCCAGATCTCCCGGCTGCAACGGCGCCTCGGCACGACCACCGTGTACGTCACCCACGACCAGACCGAGGCGATGACCCTGGGCGACCGGGTCGTCGTCATGAGGCAGGGCCTGGTCCAGCAGATCGGCACGCCCGCGCACCTCTACGACCTGCCGCGCAACCTCTTCGTCGCGGGCTTCATCGGCTCCCCGGCGATGAACTTCCTGAACGCCACTCTGGAGGAGAGTGTGCTGCGCTCGTCGCTGGGCGACCTGCCCCTCGACGACCGTACGCGGCAGGCACTGCTACAGCAGGACGCGCCCCGCGAGGTCATCGTCGGCCTGCGGCCCGAGGCCTTCGAGGACGCGGCCCTGACGCGCGAGAAGGCACGGGGCCGCCCCGCCTTCACCGTCACCGTGGATGTTCTGGAGTCGCTGGGCTCCGATGTGTACGTCTACTTCACCGCGGAGGGTGGGCCCGCGAGGACCACCGAACTGGAGGAGCTGGCCGCGGACTCGGGTCTGCGTGACACCGGCGCCGAGGCCGCGCAGCAGATGGTGGCCCGCCTCGACGCCGCCACACGCGCCCGCGAGGGCGAACCCGTGCGGCTGCAGGTCGACATGGGCAAGGCGCACGTGTTCGACCCGGCGACCGGCACGAACCTCACGCATCCGCGGAGCGCCGACAGCGTCTGACGCCGTACTCCTGGAATCGCGGGGCGGTCGCGAGGCCGGGCGCCCCGCTCGTACGGTGGCCGCCCGCGCCACGCTCAGAGTCGTGCCGTGCCCTCAGGGTCCCCGACAGGCTTCGGAAAGCGGCCTCGGTTTGGTGCGGGTGCGCCTGTCTCCGGCGCGTATGCGTTCGGTTGCCGTGGCCCCGTCAGGGGGGCAAAGTGGTACATGGTAAGCAGCGTGGAAAAGAGCCCAGGCGGCGAAGTCGGCGGAATCCACCGGGGCTGACCGGGTTGCTGAACGGTTCCCCGTGAAGCGGACCACTACTGCCGGAGGACCGCCATGGCCGTGAAGGCGTACGGGCGGGGAAGCCGGACACCCATGCACCGGCGCAACGCGGACGCCGACTGGGACCGCTGGCCGGTGGACGCCTACCTCGACGAGAACTACCGCAGGATCCACCCCTCGGACGCGGCCGTTATCCGGCATCACGCGGGCGTGTACCGGAGGCTGCCGCCGGGAAGCATCGCCCGCTCCCTGGAGTGCGGCGCCGGACCCAACCTCTACCCCCTCATGCAGGCCGCCGCGGCCAGCCGCCGTATCGACGCCGTCGAGCCCGGGACCAGCAACCTCGTCTATCTCACCAGCCAGTTGCGCGACGGCCCGGACCCGCACTGGGCGCTCTTCTACCGCCTGTGCCGGGACCTCGACCCCGCCCTGCCCGCCAGACTTCCCGACGCCCTGGCACGGGTACGGGTCGTGCCGGGCAGCGCCCGCACCCTGCCGGAGGGCACATACGACCTGGCGTCGATGAACTTCGTGGCCGAAAGCGTCACCGAGGACCTGAGCGAATTCGCCGTACTGTGCCGCGCGTTCATCCGCTCCGTCCGCCCGGGCGGCCTGCTCGTCGCCGCCTTCATGGAGAACATGCCCAGCTACCGCATCGCCTCCGGGATGCGCTGGCCGGCCTGCCCGGTGGACGGGGAAGCGGTGTACGACGTCTTCGCCCCGCACACCCGGCGACTGCGTGTCACCCGCGTACAGAAGGACCCCACGCTGCCCGACTACGGGGACACGGGCGTGTTGCTGCTGCGGGGCGTACGAGTCTGAGTTTTCGTCCAGGGCCGGTTCTGAGGGCGGTCCGCTTCCGCTCAGCCGGACTCGCCCGCAGACAGAGGATGGTGCAGCAGTGCCGCCGCGGCCTTGAGGCCCGAGGGAACCGCAGGCCGGATGACCCCTCCGGAGCCGTCACGACAGGCCCCCGACGTGTGCGAGCGCCTGCTTGAGGAGGACTCCCTGCCCGCCGGGCATCTCGTTCTGGACCACGGGCGACGAGGCCTCCTGGGGGCTGAACCACTCCAGGTCCAGGGCGTCCTGCCGGGGGCGGCAGTCGCCGGCCACCGGGACGATGTAGGCCAGGGACACCGCGTGCTGGCGGGGGTCGTGGAAAGGCGTGACCCCCTGCGTCGGGAAGTACTCGGCGACGGTGAAGGGCTGCATGGAGGGCGGGACCCGGGGCAGCGCCACCGGGCCGAGGTCCTTCTCCAGATGACGTAGGAGGGCGTCCCGGACGCGTTCATGGTGCAGTACGCGGCCGGAGACGAGGGTGCGGCTGACCGTTCCGTCCGGCCCGATGCGCAGAAGCAGTCCGATGCGTGTGACTTCGCCGCTGTCGTCGACACGCACGGGAACGGCTTCGACGTACAGGATCGGCATGCGGGCACGCGCCAGTTCGAGTTCGTCGGAAGTCAGCCAGCCGGGCGTGGTCTCGGTCATGTCAGACATTGGCCGATCATACTTTCCAGGGCGTCGGACATGCGTACCCCCTTTCTTTCTGTGCGGCCCCTCTCTGATTCTTTCTCTGCGGCCCCTCTGACGTCAGCCGCGCGGCCGGTCCTCGGCCCGGAACATCCAGCGGTGCTTCTCGAGTTCGGCCGTGAGACCGATCAGCAGGTCCTGGGTGACGAGATCGGCTTCCTCCGTCGCCTGGATCCGCTCTCGCAGCTGCCCGATGACCGTCTCCAGGCTCTCGATGAGCAGGCCGACGACCTCGGTGTCCTGGACCCAGCCTTCCTTCGGGGCCTGCAGGGCGCAGGTCGTGGCAATGGTCTCGGGCCGTCCGTCGGGCGGGATGCCCAGTGCCGCGGCACGCTCGGCCACGGTGTCCGAGTACGAACGGGCCGTCGCGACGACCTCGTCGAGCTGCAGATGGATCGAGCGGAACCGCGGGCCCACGATGTTCCAGTGGGCCTGCTTGCCGATGAGCGAGAGCCCGAGCAGGTCCACCAGGGTGCCCTGCAGGGCGTCCCCGACCACCTGACGTGCGGCGTCGGGGAGATTGCTCTTGACCACAGTCATGACGCGCTTCTCCTTGTGGGTTCACGGCGGACGATACGGAGCAGCGCCGGTGCGCTCCTTCTCGCACGATCCGCCCCACACACCTGAGGTCTGTCCGGTGTCGAGTGGGCGGACGTACCGGCCCAGGCCAGGCAGCGGAAGGTTCACCGGACAGCGAGCGCAGGTCCGCTTCGCGTCCGCTGTGACCCGCAGTGCGGGGCCGGTCGTGCCCACGGGGAAGAACAGGTCCGGGTCCCCAACGCGCAGGCTGCTCCGCGCAACCACTCCATGCCGCCGCGAGTGCCCAGGGCCGATCCGTGGAAACACCCCCGGTCAGGGGAAACCACGCGGTGGCTCCTCCTGTCCCGTACGGGCGGCCACCAGGCGAGACGCTTCCTGACAGGGCGAGACAGCTGCGCATAGCATCGGTCCCCGCATGAACACAATGACGCTCTGGCACATCTCCGCCTGGGAGTTCGCCGCACTCGCCGCCGCGGCCGTGCTCGTCGGCTTCTCGAAGACCGCCGTGAGCGGTGCCAACACGGTCAGCCTCGCGATCTTCGCGGCCGTCCTGCCCGCCCGCGACTCGACCGGCGTACTGCTGCCCATCCTCATCGTCGGGGACGTGCTCGCCGTGCTCACCTACCGGAGGCACGCGCACTGGCCCACGCTGTGGCGGCTGTTCCCGGCGGTCGCCACCGGCGTGGTCTTCGGCACGCTGTTCCTGATGTGGGCGGACGACGCGATCGTACGGATGTCGATCGGCGCGATCCTGCTGCTGATGGCCGGGGTCACGGTGTGGCGCCGCCGGAAGGTGACGGTCGAGGAGCAGCCGGACGCGGTGACCTCACGGGCCGGCCGGATCAAGGCCCGTTCGTACGGCGTGCTCGGCGGCTTCACCACGATGGTCGCCAACGCGGGCGGCCCGGTCATGTCGATGTATCTCCTCTCCGCCGGCTTCCGCAAGCTCGGCTTCCTGGGAACCTCGGCCTTCTTCTTCCTGATCGTCAACGTCTCCAAGGTGCCCTTCAGCGTCGGCCTCGGGCTGATCGACGGCCGCTCGCTGCTGCTGGACGCCGCTCTCGCCGCCTTCGTCGTCCCGGGCGCCGTCATCGGCAAGGTGGCCGTGAACCACATCAATCAGCGGCTCTTCGAACAGTTGGTGATCGCGGCTACCGTCGTGGGCGGAGCGCAGCTCCTGCTCCGCTGAGCCAGGCGCCGTGCCGGCGGTCCGGCCGAGCCCGGAGCTGTGCCGGCAACCGGCGTTTCATCGACTTCCGAGGCCCCGTACGCTCGACGCCATGTCCCCGCACGTCCTGGTCCTCGGCGGCACGGCCGAGGCCCGCGAACTCGCCGCGTCCCTGGCCGCCCGGCCCGGCGTGCGTGTGACGACATCGCTCGCGGGCCGCGTGTCCAGGCCCGGTGCGCTCGACGGTGACGTGCGCATCGGGGGGTTCGGCGGGGCGGAAGGGCTCGCGCAGTGGCTGCGCGCGCAGCGCGTGGACGCCGTGGTGGACGCCACGCATCCCTTCGCGGTGGCTATCACGGCGAACGCCGCGCGGGCCGCGGCGGCCACGGGTGTCCCGACCGTCGTCCTGCGCCGGCCCGGCTGGGAACCGTGCCCCGGCGACCACTGGCACTCGGTGACCTCCCTCGCCGAGGCCGCCGATCTGCTTCCGTCGCTGGGCCGCCGCGTTTTCCTGACCACGGGCCGCCTGGGCCTCGCTTCCTTCGCGTGTCTGGCTGAACTGCATTTCCTCGTACGCTCGGTGGAGCCCCCCGAGCCGCCGATGCCGCGCCACACGGAAGTCCTGCTGGCACGCGGCCCGTTCACGGTGGAGGCGGAGACGGACCTCCTGCGCGAACATCGCATCGACGTGCTGGTCACCAAGGACAGCGGTGGCGCGTCGACATCGGCCAAACTGACAGCGGCCCGCGCACTCGCCCTGCCGGTCGTCGTCGTACGCCGTCCTCCGCTGCCCGGAGGCGTGGTACCGGCCGGCGACGTCACCGAGGCACTGACCCGGCTGGACCGCACCCTGCCGCAACCCGGACCCTGACCTGGATCCGGACCCTGACCTGGATCCGGACCCTGACCTGGATC
>CBFGQM010000214.1:0-9350 GCA_965650905.1 uncultured Streptomyces sp.
CACAAATCGGCTCGGGGGGAGACCGGGTTCGTTTCCGGACCTGCCTTCCGGGGGTGTGGCGAGCTTCGGGGGGAGAGTCGAACGTAGTTCGACTCTATCGAAGAACCGGCCCGGTTCATTCCGGGCCGCGCCCTGGACGTCCTGCCCCGGCTCGCGGACTCCGGCTACGACCTCGTCTTCTGCGACGGCGACCGTCTGGAGTGCCTGGACTATCTCGCTGAATCGTTGCGCCTGCTGCGTCCGGGCGGTCTCGTCTGTTTCGAGGGCGTCTTCTCAAACGGCCGGACGGTGGACTCGGGCCCTCAGCCCACGGAGGTGTTGCGCCAGCGCGAACTGTTGCGCGCAGTCCGCGAGAGCCAGGACCTGGTGCCCTCGCTCCTGCCGGTGGGCGACGGGCTGCTGTGCGCGGTCAAACGCTGACCGGGAGGGTCAGGACAAGCCCGCAAAGCTCCCGCTCCCAGAAGCGAACCGAACCAAAAGGGCTGCCCCGGCAACACCACCAACGGGGTGCCGGGGCAGCTGAAAGGTCATATCGCTCCGCGTCAGCCGACGACCTTCTTGAGGGCGTCGCCGAGCGCGTCGGCCTCGTCAGGAGTCAGCTCGACGACGAGCCGACCGCCGCCTTCGAGCGGAACGCGCATGACGATGCCCCGCCCCTCCTTGGTCACCTCGAGCGGGCCATCGCCCGTCCGCGGCTTCATGGCCGCCATGCTCGTTCCCCTTCCTGAAACCAGCTCATCGTCGCCGACGGCCCCTTGAAGGGCACACGTCCTCGGTTGGACACGCGTCACCGGCATCGAACACATTGCTTCCAGGCCATTATCCCGCATCTCAGGGCCCGATGACCAACATCAGTCGGCATCGCTTGCGCAACGCGCTCGAGCAAAACCACTCAATTCGGCGATGTGACTGCGATACTGCGCCACCGCATCGACTTTCGGGCGCCGGAATTCTTTGACGCAGGTCACATGTCCGAGCCCTGCTGCTCCTCATGATCTCCGCCATGCTGTCCTCAGACGACGACGGAGCCGCGACACCGGAGGGGACCCACCATGGCCGACACCGTGCTCTACGAGGTGAACGACGGACTCGCGACGATCATGCTGAACCGCCCCGACGCGATGAACGCGATGAACACCGAGACCAAGGTCGCCTTCCGGGACGCGGCGCAGGCGGCAGCGGCGGACGACTCCGTACGGGCCGTGCTGCTCACCGCCGCCGGTGACCGCGCCTTCTGTGTGGGCCAGGACCTCAAGGAGCACGTCGGCGTGCTGCTGGCGGCGCGCGAGCCGGGCGCCGACCCCGACGACGAGGGGGTCATGAGCACGGTGCGGGAGCACTACAACCCGATTGTGCGGGCCCTGACAGGGGCGGCGAAGCCGGTCGTGGCGGCGGTGAACGGTGTCGCGGCCGGTGCCGGTTTCGGCTTCGCGCTCGCCGCGGACTACCGGATCGTGGCGGACACGGCCTCCTTCAACACGGCCTTCGCCGGGGTCGCGCTGACCGCCGACTCTGGCATCTCCTGGACTCTGCCGCGCGTCATCGGCCCCGGCCGGGCCGCCGACCTGCTGTTCTTCCCACGCAACATCACCGCCCAGGAGGCGTACGACCTCGGTATCGCGAACCGTGTCGTGCCCTTGGCCGAGCTTGCCACCGAGGCCCTGAAGGTGGCCCGCTCGCTGGCCGAGGGCCCGACCCTGGCGTACGCCGCCCTCAAGGAATCCGTCACCTACGCCCTGTCCCACTCGCTGGACGAGAGCCTGGAGAAGGAGGACGAACTGCAGTCCCGGACGGGCTCCTCCGAGGACCACACGATCGCGGTGCAGGCGTTCATCAACAAGGAGAAGCCGAAGTACCTGGGCCGGTAGGGGCATGCCCGGGCGGACCGGGCAGTCCCAGGCCGCAGTCGCTCAGCGGCCGCGTGCCACGCAGTCCGCCAAGTGGTCGTCGACCAGGCCGCACGCCTGCATCAGGGCATACGCCGTCGTGGGGCCGACGAAGCGGATGCCGTGCTCTTTGAGGGCCTTGGAGAGCACCGTCGACTCGTCGGTGACCGCCGGGACGTCGGCGAGAGTCTTCGGGGCCGGGCGGGACGCCGGGTCCGGCGCGTACGACCAGATCAGCTCGTCCAACTCGCCGGGGGACCAGTCGGCGAGCACGCGCGCGTTGGCGAGCGTCGCCTCGATCTTGGCGCGGTTGCGGATGACGCCCGGGTCGGTGAGCAGCCGCTTCTTGTCCTCGTCCGTGAAGGCCGCCACGTCGGTGATCTTGAAGTCCGCGAAGGCTGCGCGCAAGCCCTCGCGGCGGCGCAGGATCGTGATCCAGGACAGGCCCGACTGGAAGGCCTCCAGGCACAGCCGCTCGTACAGCGCGTCGTCGCCGTGGACGGGGCGGCCCCACTCCTGGTCGTGGTACGTCACATAGTCCTCGGTCGACAGGGCCCAGGGGCAGCGCAGGGCGCCGTCGGGACCCTTCAGGGCCTCGCTCACTGGTGGTCCTCCTGCGTGTGCTTCTCCAGGGCGGGCGATTCCACGGAGGGGGGTCTGGACGCTCTGGCTCCGGCCAGCGCGGCCTCCAGGTCGGCGATCCGCGCGTCCCGCTCGGCGAGCTCGGCGCCGAGGCGGCCCAGGGCGTCGTCCACGTCCGCCATGCGGTAGCCCCGGACGGTAATCGGGAAGCGGAGCAGCTCCACGTCACCGCGGTGCACCGGGCGGTCGATGGGCAGGGGGTCCGCGAAGCGCTCGGGCGGTGCCTCGGGCAGGGCGCCGCTCTCGCCGCCGCCCACCACGGACAGGGCCACCGCGCCGACCACGACGACGAGGGCGACAACCAGGAACAAGAACATGAACATCGCTGCGGTCCCCACGCTCTGCGACCGGCCTGTGCCGGCTGTTGCCGATGTGCCGACGCGGGACGCGTCGACGCGGAAAGTGTCAGGCTCCGATCGTGCCATGCGACTCTGACAGTTAGGGTCGCAGGCGGCGGAACAGCGAGAACTACTGAGAACTGTTGCGAGAACTACTGCGAGAGGTCAATGGGGATGCTCAGGCTGGGCAGGCGCGAGTTCGACGCGCACGAGCCGGTGATCATGGCCATCGTGAACCGGACCCCTGACTCCTTCTACGACCAGGGGGCCACGTTCCGCGACGAGCCCGCGCTCACGCGCGTGGAACAGGCGGTGTCAGAGGGTGCTGCCATCATCGACATCGGTGGGGTCAAGGCCGGTCCCGGGGAGGAGGTGACGGCCGAGGAGGAGGCGCGGCGGACGGTGGGTTTCGTCGCCGAGGTGCGGCGTCGCTTCCCCGACGTGATCATCAGCGTCGACACCTGGCGGCACGAGGTCGGCGAGGCGGTCTGCGAGGCGGGCGCCGACCTGCTCAACGACGCGTGGGGCGGTGTCGATCCGCGGCTGGCAGAGGTCGCCGGGCAGTACGGGGTGGGGCTTGTGTGTACGCACGCGGGGGGCGCGCGGCCCCGTACCCGTCCGCATCGGGTCGCTTACGACGACGTCATGGCCGACATCCTGCGCGTGACGCTCGCACTCGCCTCACGAGCCGTCTCCCTCGGGGTGCCCCGTGAGTCCGTCCTCATCGATCCCGGGCACGACTTCGGCAAGAACACGCGGCACAGTCTGGAGGCCACACGTCGGCTGGGCGAGATGGTCGAGACGGGGTGGCCTGTGCTGGTGTCTCTGTCCAACAAGGACTTCGTCGGGGAGACGCTGGACAAGCCGGTCAAGGAGCGGATTGTGGGCACCCTGGCCACGACCGCGGTTTCCGCGTGGCTGGGAGCGCAGGTGTACCGCGTCCACGAAGTGGCTGAGACGCGGCAGGTGTTGGACATGGTCGCGTCCATCGCCGGCCACCGGGCGCCGACTGTTGCCCGTCGGGGGTTGGCGTAATCCTGCCGATGGCGCCTGCTGAGGGCGCCCTGCCGATGGCGCCCGCGGGCGGCGCCTGCGGACGGGGCCTGCGGACGGGGCCTGCGGACGGCCCTCCCCAAGCCCGCCCCTTCCCGAAACGGGCCCCGCCCCCAGACCCCCTGATCGGCCCGACGGCTTCGTCCTCGAGTGCCGGACAGGCTGATTTTCCCTGGGGCGGAGCCCCGAGGGGTCCAGGGGCCACGCCGTCTACCGGCCCGCCTCCTTCGACACCAACTCCACCGCCTCGTCCACGTCGTCCGTCAGGTGGAACAGCAGCAGGTCCTGCTCCGAGGCCTTGCCCTGGGCGATGAGGGTGTTCTTGAGCCAGTCGACCAGGCCGCCCCAGTACTCCGTGCCGAAGAGGACGATGGGGAAGCGGGTGACCTTCTGGGTCTGGACGAGGGTGAGGGCCTCGAAGAGTTCGTCGAGGGTGCCGAGCCCACCCGGCAGGACCACGAAGCCCTGGGCGTACTTGACGAACATCATCTTCCGGACGAAGAAGTAGCGGAAGTTGAGGCCGATGTCGACGTACGGGTTGAGGCCCTGCTCGAAGGGCAGCTCGATGCCGAGCCCGACTGAGATCCCCTCGGCCTCGCAGGCACCCTTGTTGGCGGCCTCCATGGCGCCGGGCCCACCACCCGTGATGACGGCGAACCCCGCCTCGACGAGCCCGCGGCCCAGCGCTACCCCGGCCTCGTACTCCGGCGAGCCGGCCCGCGTACGGGCCGAGCCGAACACGCTGATGGCGGCCGGGAGTTCGGCGAGCGTGCCGAAGCCCTCGATGAACTCCGACTGGATGCGCAGCACCCGCCAGGGGTCGGTGTGCACCCAGTCCGACGGCCCGCCCGCGTCCAGCAGACGCTGGTCCGTCGTACTCGCCTGCACCTGACCGCGTCGGCGCAGCACGGGGCCGAGCCGCTGCTCCTCCGGTGGCCGCTTGCTGCCCTCGGGGTTGCCCGTAGCCATGTCCGCTCCCTCCGCATTGGGGTCTCCCCTGCTCATCGGGGGTCCTCCTGCCTCGAGCGAAGCCGAGACCTTGGAGGAGAAGCCGAGAGCTTGGGGAAGGTCGTTCCGCCTCAGCGTAGTTCTACGCGGGTTACGGAGGGGGGACGCGGGCATGTTCGCCATGAAACGCCAGCGGACAAACCAATGAAGACATGAACCGCCGGAGGCGGAATCAGGACGTCAGCCAGGCCCGCAGCTGCTCCTCACCCGCCATGATCTTCGCGGTTTCGACACGTTCGTCCCGCTTGTGCGCCAAGTGAGGGTTTCCGGGGCCGTAATTGACGGCCGGGACACCGAGCCCGCTGAAACGGGAGACGTCGGTCCAGCCGTACTTGGGCAGCGGAGTGCCTCCGACCGCCTCGATGAACGCGGCGGCCGCCGGGTGGGACAGGCCGGGCAGCGCCGCGCCGCTGTGGTCGTCGACCACGAACTCCTCGACCCCGCAGTCCGCGAAGACCTCGTGGACATGGGCGAGGGCTTCCTCCTCGCTGCGGTCGGGCGCGTAACGGAAGTTGACGGTCACCACGCACTCGTCGGGGATGACGTTGCCGGCCACACCACCCTCGACGCGGACCGCGTTCAGGCCCTCCCTGTACTCCAGCCCGTCGATGACCGGACAACGCGGCTCGTACGAGGCCAGCCTGGCCAGGATGGGCGCCGCGGCGTGGATGGCGTTGGAGCCCATCCAGCCGCGTGCGGAGTGCGCGCGCTCGCCCTTCGTCCTCAGCAGCACCCGGAGCGTCCCCTGGCAGCCGCCCTCGACCTGCCCGTCGGAGGGTTCCAGCAGCACAGCGAAGTCGCCCTCCAACCAGTCGGGGTGAGCCTCGGCCACCTTCCCCAGACCGTTCAAATGGGCCGCGACCTCTTCGTTGTCGTAGAAGACGAAGGTGAGGTCCCGGTTGGGTGCGGGCACCGTGGCCGCGATGCGCAGCTGCACGGCGACGCCCGCCTTCATGTCGCAGGTGCCGCAGCCCCACAGCACGCCGTCCTCGTCCAGACGCGAGGGGACGTTGTCCGCGATGGGGACCGTGTCGATGTGGCCGGCCAGGATCACACGCTCGGCCCGCCCCAGGTTCGTACGCGCGACGACGTTGTTGCCGTACCGGTCGACGGTCAGGTGCGGCAGGGCGCGCAGCTCGGTCTCCACGGCGTCCGCGAGGGGCTTCTCACTGCCGCTCTCGGAGGGGAAGTCGACGAGCTGCGCTGTGAGCCGGGCGGCGTCCAGGAAGAGGTCAAGCGGGGTGTCAGCCATACCGTCGACCCTAACGCGCCGGGCCGGGCCGACCGAGTCGCCCGAGGGCCCCGACGGCCTCGCCGAGCGCGGTCAGCATCGTCACCGGGCAGTAGACCGAGCAGCAGTGCGATCCTTCACTCGTCAGAGGGAGCGACCGGTGCGCCATGTCCACGGCGCGCACGGTTTTCGACCCCTGCACTTCCCTCTCCACCAAAGCGCTTGGGAACAAAGGGCCATAAGGATTCAGCAGACTTTCCCACCGGGCGCCTTTTGCCCGTTTTTCCCCTGAGCAGATAATGCGACGCATTGCCAACTCTTTACGTTGGGTCACCGCAACCTTCGCGGACTTCGAGCGGTAGTCAGTGCGTCCGAGCCCGGAAACGATCAGCAGCCAGCCGGTCAGCGCCCAGGCACGGTCGGACACTTCACCGTTCTCTCCCGTCTAAGGAGCATCATGTCCCTCCCCCTGACCCGTCGGATCGCCCGTGCCGCGCTGCTCGTCGCAGCGGGAGCGGCGCCCGTGGTCGGTGCGGCCGGCTCCGCCGGCGCGGCCGAACTGCCGGCCACCTCCGACCTCGGCGGGCTGACCACGCTGGACGACGCGGGCACCGCCGTCGACGGCACCACCGTCAACGGCACCACTGTCGACGGCGCCACTGTCGACGGCGCCACGCAGCACGTCTCCCGGCTCGCGGGCGACGCGGACACCAAGGCGACCACCAAGACAGCCACCAAGGCGACCACCAAGACGGTCGACAAGACCGTGCCGTCCGTGGCCAGGGCAGGCGGGAAGGCCGTCCAGGGCGCGACGCCCACCACGCAGAGGGTCGCCGGGTCCGCGGGTGACGTGGTCGGCGACACCGCGAAGTCGACGGGCGGAGGCCTGCCGACCGACAGCCTCACCCAGGGCGGCTCCCTGCCGGCGGAGCAGCTGCCGCTGAAGGGCGACCTGCCGGTCGGCTGACGCCCCGCTCACACGTCGAAGGGGTCCGGATGAACGCCACCTGGACCCCTTCGACGTACGTACGAAGCCCTACGTACTCACAGGCGCTCCACTGCCGTCCGTACCCGCTCGTCCGTCGCCGTCAGCGCCACGCGCACGAACCGCTCGCCCGCCGGCCCGTAGAAGTCGCCCGGCGCCACCAGGATCCCCAGCTCCGCCAGGTGGGCCACGGTGTCCCAGCAGGACTCGTCCCGGGTCGCCCAGAGGTACAGGCTCGCCTCGCTGTGCTCGATGCTGAAGCCGTGCTTCAGCAGGGCGCCGCGCAGGGCCGTGCGGCGGGCCGCGTAGCGCTCGCGCTGTTCGCGTACATGGGTGTCGTCGCCGAGTGCTGCGACCGCCGCGGCCTGGGTCGGCGCGGACGTCATCAGGCCGCCGTGCTTGCGGATCTGGAGGAGATCGCCGAGGACGGTCTCGTCGCCGGCCAGAAAGGCGGCGCGGTAGCCCGCGAGGTTCGACCGCTTCGAGAGCGAGTGGACCGACACGATCCCCTCGTACGAGCCGCCGCACACGTCGGGGTGCAGGACCGAGACCGGGTCGGCCTCCCAGCCCAGCTCGAAGTAGCACTCGTCGGAGAAGACGAGGATGCCGTGGTCGCGTGCCCACGCGACGATCCGGGTCAGTTCCTCCCTGGACAGGACGCGGCCCGTGGGGTTGGACGGCGAGTTGAGCCACAGGAGCCGGAGGCCGGTCGGGTCGAGATCCGTTGGATCGTCGTACGCCACGTGGTCCGCGCGGGCCAGGCGGGCGCCGACCTCGTACGTCGGGTACGCGAGGCGCGGGTGGGCGACCTTGTCCCCGGGGCCGAGGCCCAGCTGGGTCGGAAGCCAGGCCACCAGCTCCTTGGAGCCGACGATCGGGAGGACGTGGCGGTGGGTCACACCACGCGCGCCGAGCCGCCGCCCGACCCAGCCCGTGATCGCGTCGCGCAGTTCGGGCGTGCCCCAGACGGTCGGGTAGCCCGGTGAGTCGGCCGCGGCCACCAGGGCTTTCTGGATCAGCTCGGGCACCGGGTCGACCGGGGTGCCGACGGACAGGTCGACGATGCCGCCCGGGTGAGCGGCGGCCGTCGCCTTGAAAGGCTCCAGCTTGTCCCAGGGAAAGACAGGAAGCCGGTCGGATACTGCAGACACGGGTTCTGGCTCACTTTCTCGTACGTACGCTCCATGGCGACCCCGCTCACCGCTCGTACGGCAAACGCGTCGGTCCCGTACAGCGGGATGATCAGGTGATCAGGCCGTACGGGACCGAGGCGGCGCGGATGCGGGCCGCTTACTGGTTCTGCGGCGGCAGCGCTGCGACAAAGGGGTGGTCGCGCTCGATCAGTCCCAGCTTGCTGGCGCCACCGGGCGAGCCGAGCTCGTCGAAGAACTCGACGTTCGCCTTGTAGTAGTCCTTCCACTCTTCCGGAGTGTCGTCCTCATAGAAGATCGCCTCGACCGGGCAGACCGGCTCGCAGGCTCCACAGTCGACGCATTCGTCCGGGTGGATGTACAAGGACCGGGAGCCCTCGTAGATGCAGTCGACCGGGCACTCCTCGATGCACGCCTTGTCCTTGACGTCGACACAAGGCTGCGCGATGACGTAGGTCACGCTGTCGTTCCTCCTCGATAGGGCGCTGGCGAGCCGTCCACAGGCTCCGCCACCTGGCGCGCGGGAGCGCGGCGTCGTCGATGCCCGCACCTAGTATCTCCGTTCTTGGGCATGATCCGAACAGGAGGGTTGGAGTCAGCTGTGGAATTCTCCGCACGCATACGTCTCGAGGTCCGCGTCACCCCTGCTGACGTGGGCAAACGCGTCTCGGTACGGCAGCTGGACGAAGACGCTCCCAAGGGTGAGAAGTTCACCGACACGGTTGGCGTTCTCACATCATGGGACAAGGGTGTGCTGCTGATCACTCGACGGTCGGGGGAGAGGGTCCGCATTCCGGAAGCTTCGCTGGTGGCGGGCAAGGTGGTCCCGTCCGCGCCGGCCCGTCGACGCGGGCCTTCCGCTGTGTACGAGGAGCTGGCGCGGGTCGCCGCGCGGGCGTGGCAGCCGGTGGAGCGGGCGCGTCTGGGCGACTGGGAGCTGCGTGCCGCCGCCGGATTCACCCGACGGGCCAACTCGGTGCTGCCGCTCGGCGACCCGGGCCGGCCACTCGACGCGGCGCTGTCTGTCGTAGGTGACTGGTACGCGGCCCGTGACCT
>CBFGQM010000215.1:0-9325 GCA_965650905.1 uncultured Streptomyces sp.
GTGGGAGGTGACCTCCGCGAGCTGCTGCTCGACGACCTGGCGGTGGGCGAGGAGTTCGTCGTGCGCCCCGGGGAGAAGATCCCCGTCGACGCCGAGGTGCTCTCCGGTTCCTCCACAGTGGACGAGTCGATGGTTACGGGCGAACCGATGCCGGTCACCAAGCGCGCCGGGGACGTCGTCATCGGCGCCACCGTCAATGGGACCGGATCCCTGCGGGCCCGGGCGGCCAAGGTCGGCGCGGACACGATGCTCGCCCAGATCATTCGCCTGGTGCAGCAGGCCCAGGCGTCCAAGGCCCCCATCCAGCGGCTCGCCGACGCGGTGTCGGCCTACTTCGTTCCTGCGGTGATCGCCGTCGCGATCGGCACCTTCGCTGTCTGGTTCACCCTCGGTCCGTCCCCCGCGCTGACCCTGGCCCTCGTCTCCGCCGTTGCCGTGCTGATCATCGCCTGCCCGTGCGCCCTGGGACTGGCGACCCCGCTGTCGGTGATGGTCGGGACCGGCAAGGGCGCCCAGGCGGGCATCTTGATCCGCTCCGCCGAAGCTCTGGAGACGGCGCACAAGCTGGACACCGTGGTGCTGGACAAGACCGGCACCGTCACCGAGGGCAAACCGGTCCTGACCGACGTCCACACAGTCGGCGGCATCGACGAGATCGAGCTGCTGCGGCTCGTGGCGGCGGCCGAAGCCGACAGCGAACACCCGCTCGCGCAGGCCATCGTCGCCGGCGTCCGCGAGCGCGGGCTGGCGTGGCCCGGGGCGACCGGCTTCGACTCGGTCACCGGCAAGGGCGTCCAGGCCACCGTCGACGGGCACGCCGTCCTGGTCGGCACCGCCCGGCTGCTGGGCGACGTCGGCATCGGCACCAGCGCACTGGACCCTGTCGCGGCCGACCTCTCGGCCGCAGGCAAGACACCCGTCCTTGCCGCGGTCGACCAACGGCCCGCCGGCGTGCTCGCTGTGGCGGACACCGTCAAGGACGATTCCGCTGCCGCCATCGCCGCCCTGCAGCGCCTGGGTGTCGAGGTCGTCATGCTCACCGGGGACAACGCCCGCACCGCCGCGACGATCGCCGCCCAGGTCGGCATCGGCCGGGTGCTGGCCGAGGTGCTGCCCGAGCACAAGGCCGACGAGATCCGCCGTCTGCAGGGCGAGGGCCGGACGGTCGGCATGGTCGGCGATGGCATCAACGATGCGCCCGCACTGGCCGCCGCCGACGTCGGCCTCGCCATCGGGACCGGCACCGACGTGGCCATCGAGGCCGCCGACATCACCCTGATCTCCGGCTCGCTGAGCGGCGTCTTCACCGCCATCCGGCTGTCGCGCGCCACGATGCGCAACATCCGGCAGAACCTGTTCTTCGCCCTGATCTACAACGCCGTCGGCGTCCCCCTCGCCGCAGGCGCCTTGTACCCGGTGTGGGGGCTGCGCCTGAGCCCGATCATCGCAGCGGCCGCCATGGCGCTCAGCTCCCTGTCAATGGTCACCAACGCCTCCGGGCTGCGCCGCTGGCATACCCAGCCGCTGTCGGGCGCCCAGCCCGCGCGCGTCCAGCCCCACGTCGAATTCGCCACCGACCGTTCCCCGGCCGGCCGCACCGCCGCCACCGAACAGCACCCCGCCCCGCACGACCACGCCCACGAGCGTCACTCCGACGGCAGCGCGGTCACGGATCCCGTCTGCGGCATGAGCATCGACAAGGCGTCCGCAGCGGACTCGCGGAACATCGGCACAGGCACCCACTACTTCTGCTCCGCCCACTGCGTCGCCGCATTCGACGCCGACCCGCAGCGCCACACCGGCTCCGGATCCGGCGGGACGCGTGAAGGAGGCGAACACCGGTGACCGCTACTCCCGCCACCCAGCCCTCCCACCGCCCAGCCCACGAACCACACATCCAGGCACCGGGATACGCCGACCACAAGGCCGACCAGCCGCGCCCTGCACGAAGTCGCCCTCGGCCTCCTTGACGACCACGTCCGCGGCTGCGTCACCGATGCCGCCCGCACCGACCCCGCCCACGCCGAGGAGCAGTTCGAGGAACTCACTGGCGCCATGCGCCGCACACTGCGCCTGTTCAGACATTCGTCCGTGGCGTTGGCGAAGAACGCCTCTACGCCCCGCTCCTGCTGTCCCTCATGGGTCTACGTCCGGCTGAAGTCTGCGGACTCCGGTGGGAAGACGTCGACCTGAACAACGCCACGATCACCATAGCCAACACACGGACGATGATGGGCAATCGGTACGTGGTGGAGAAGGACACCAAGTCCCTGGCCGGTGAACGGGAACTTCCGTTGCCGGCTCCGGTGCTGGCTGCTCTCAAGTCGTTCAAGGCCCTCCAGGCGTGCCTCACGTTTCTGGCCAACAACGGCGTGCCGGATCACATCCTTGCGCGGTGGGCCGGACACACGAATGTGAAGACCACCAAGAAGTGGTACGTGAAGCCGGACGTCGAAGACCTTCGCGAAGCCGCCACAACGTGGGATGGCCTGCACGGTGCTGCGACGGAGGGGCAAGCGTGAAGCCGGGCGGCCTACCGACCGAGCGACCTGCCCAGCCGCATGGCAGCCAAGATCGAGGTGGACCCGGAGACCGGCTGCTGGCTGTGGACCGGTAGCTGCAACGGGGAGGGGCAGTCAGGCTACGGCCAGGTCTCCTACGAGGGAAAGACACAGCTTGTCCACCGTGTGGTGTTCAGGTTGTTGGTCGGTGAGGTTCCGGAGGGCTTCCAGGTGCGTCGTGCCGATCCTTGGGGGCGGCAATTTACGCTTTGCTGCAACCCGGACCACCTGGAAGCCGTGCCGAAGAAGGAAGCGCTGCGGCGCAGGGACTGGGAGAGCGCGCGAGCCAGGACGACGCACCGTCCCCACGGCCACGCGTACATGCTGGAGAACTCGTATCTGGATCCCAGAGGGTTCCGGCAGTGCCGCGCCGAGAGGGGCAAGAGCCACCGGGTTCCCCGGCCTCTGTGAGATTTGGTGAGACGTGAGAGGGTCTGAGGCGTGAGTGAGACACCGTCGAACACCCTGCAATACCGCTTTGACGGGCCGGAAGAGGCTCCGGTCCTGATCCTGGGTCCCTCCCTGGGTACCACATGGCACATGTGGGACCGCCAGATTCCGGAGCTGACCAAGCACTGGAGGGTCTTCCGGTTCGACCTGCCGGGGCACGGCGGCGCGCCCGCGTACCCGGCCGCGTCGGTCGCCGACCTCGCCGAGCGGCTGCTCGACACGCTCGACGGACTCGGCGTCCAGCGGTTCGGCTACGCCGGGTGCGCGTTCGGCGGCGCCATGGGCATCGAGCTGGCGCTGCGCCACCCGGAGCGTATGGCCTCGCTCGCCCTGATCGCCGCCTCACCGCGCTTCGGCACGGCCGACGAGTTCCGGCAGCGCGGCGTGGTCGTACGGACGAACGGCCTCGACCCCATCGCGCGGACGTCTCCGGAGCGCTGGTTCACCAGCGGGTTCGCCGCCGCCCAGCCCGCCATCACCGAGTGGGCCGTGCAGATGGTCCGCACCACCGACCCCGGCTGCTACATCGCCGCCTGCGAGGCGCTCGCCTCCTTCGACGTACGGGCCGAACTCGGCCGGGTCGGCGTGCCCACGCTTGTCCTCGTCGGCTCCGACGACCAGGTCACCGGCCCGGCCGAGGCCCGCACACTGGTCGCCGGCATACCGGACGCCCGTCTCGCGGTCGTGCCCGGTGCCTCGCACCTGGTTCCCGTGGAGCAGCCCGCCGCGGTCAGCGACCTTCTCGTACGGCACTTCTCCAGCGCCTGGCAACCCGGTTTCGACGCGACGAACGGCCAGATGGCGATCGCGGCACCGTCGGCCAAGCCGGCCCTCGACGCCGCCGTGCTGTCCGCGCCCGTCGCCGAGATCGCCCCGGCCGCGCAGCCCGAGGCCATGGGCCTACCAGACCCGTACGACGCAGGCCTCAAGGTGCGCCGCGAGGTACTCGGCGACGCCCACGTAAACCGGGCGCTGGCGCAGGCGGACGAGTTCTCCGGGGACTTCCAGGATTTCGTCACGCGCTACGCATGGGGCGAGATCTGGGACCGGCCGGGCCTGGACAGACGCTCGCGCAGCTGTGTCACGCTCACCGCCCTGGTCGCGGGCGGCCATCTCGAAGAACTCGCCTTCCACACCAGGGCCGCCCTCCGTAACGGCCTCACCCCGGTCGAGATCAAGGAAGTACTCCTCCAGGCGGCGATCTACTGCGGCGTACCGGCCGCGAACGGTGCCTTCAGGGTGGCGCAGAAGGTCATTCGTGAGGAGACCACTCCCCAGGAGTGAGCCCCCAGAGACCCAACCGCCTGAGGCCCGAACCCTCTGAGGCACGACTCCATCGCCTGAGGCCTGAGCCGTGAGGCCCGACTCCGCGAGGCCCGAGCCCCTGAGGCCCGACGAGAGGTGAGCCCGCTCCGGAGGTCGGGGCAGGATGGGAATCATGAAGCTCACGAAGAAGTCGCACGCCTGTGTCCGGCTCGAGAAGGACGGGCGCACGCTCGTCATCGACCCCGGCGGTTTCAGCGAGGAGGACGCCGCCGTCGGCGCGGACGCGATCCTGGTCACGCACGAGCACCCCGACCACTTCGACGAGGGGCGGCTGCGGGCCGGCCTGGAGGCCAATCCGGCCGCCGACCTGTGGACCCTGAAGTCCGTCTCCGACCAGATCGCGGCGGCGTTCCCCGGCCGCGTGCACACCGTCGGCCACGGCGACACGTTCACCGCCGCGGGCTTCGACGTACAGGTCCACGGCGAACTGCACGCCGTCATCCACCCCGACATCCCGCGCATCACCAACGTCGGCTATCTCGTCGACGGAGGCCGCGTCTTCCACCCGGGCGACGCCCTCACCGTCCCCGACCAGCCGGTCGAGACGCTGATGCTTCCGGTGATGGCCCCCTGGAACAAGATCGCCGAGGTCATCGAGTACGTGCGCGAGGTCAAGCCGCAACGCGCGTACGACATCCATGACGCGCTCCTCACCGACCTCGCCCGCCCGATCTACGACCGTCAGATCGGCGGCCTGTGCGGTGCGGAGCACCTGCGACTGTCGCCGGGTGCCTCGGCCGAGCTCTGACGCCCGCCCCCGGCCTTCAAGAGGTCCGAGCGCGCTCGGCCGTCAGACGGGAGCCGGGCTCCGAAGCCGCCGCCGGATGTGTTGTCAGACCCTCCCGGTAGGTTGTGGGGCATGCGCATCGCCACCTGGAACGTGAACTCGATCACCGCTCGTCTCCCGAGGCTGCTGGCCTGGCTGGAGAGCAGCGGCACAGACGTGCTGTGCGTCCAGGAGACCAAGACCACCGCCGAGCAGTTCCCGTCCGCCGAGCTCAGGGAGCTGGGCTATGAGTCGGCGGTGCACGCGACGGGGCGGTGGAACGGCGTGGCGGTGATCTCCCGCACAGGCCTCGAAGACGTGGTCAAGGGCCTGCCCGGTGACCCCGGGTACGACGGCGTCCAGGAGCCCCGAGCCGTCTCCGCGACCTGCGGCCCGGTCCGCGTCTGGTCGGTGTACGTGCCGAACGGACGCGAGGTGGACCACCCCCACTTCGCGTACAAGCTCCAGTGGGTCGAGGCCCTCAAGGCGGCGGTCGCGGGAGACGCGGGCAGCAGCCGCCCATTCGCGGTGATGGGTGACTACAACGTGGCGCCGACGGACGACGACGTCCACGACATCTCCGTCTTCGAGGGCGCCACACACGTCACACCGGCCGAGCGCGCCGCCCTCACCTCGCTCCGTGAGGCCGGCCTCACGGACGTGGTCCCACGCCCCCTCAAGTACGACCACCCGTTCACGTACTGGGACTACCGCCAGCTCTGCTTCCCCAAGAACCGCGGCATGCGCATCGACCTCGTCTACGGCAACGAACCCTTCGCGAAGGCGGTCAAGGACGCCTACGTGGACCGCGAGGAGCGCAAGGGCAAGGGTGCCTCCGACCACGCACCGGTGGTGGTGGACCTGGACGTATAGCGTCTCTGGTCGGCTTGGCGAGCCCGAGCATGGCTCAGGGAGGCGGCGGGACACGTCGACGACCCGGGTGCGGACTCCACGCGAACAGGCCTGGAACATGCGGCCTGCGCGCCCTGTGGTGCGCTGGGCGACGCGGATGACAGTCTGGGCGTATGAACATCTCTTTCCTGGCCAGCTGGTACAAGAAGCGAGGTCCCGCCAGGGGAGTCGCGGTCTTCTCCGACTGTGAGAGCGATCGTGCGGGGGTGGCCGAACTTCTCTCCGAGTGCGAGCTGCTGCGCTCCCAGGCGCATCGGGCGGGGATCGAACTCGACGATTCGGCGGCCTCGTTGGAGGCGCTCGACCAGCTGCTGCCGCGCTGGCGCGACGACGAGGAGATCCTTCCCTGGCTCGGCAACGACGCGGGTCTCTACCTCGGCACGGTCATCGTGCGCACGGTCCCGGGCGCGTTCTGGGAGGTGTGGCCCAATGGGCAGCCGGTGGTGCGGCTGATCTCGGGCCGGGAGATCGACGTGGCCGCCTCCGGCCACGAGTGGGCGGCCAGCGGCGCACCGGAACTCTCGCAGTTGTACGCCGAGGTGGCGGAGGCATAACGCATGGCTTTCGAGTCCGTTGATCGAGCTGCGTGACGTCAACAAGTACTTCGACGCTGTGCAGGGCGATCAACCGGCTCGAGGTGATCCAGTCGGGGGCGATCAGGCTGGACGGGCAGCTGCTCGCCGAGGAGGGGAAGGCCCTCGCGAGGCTCCGCGCCGAGGTCGGGATGGTCTTCCAGTCCTTCAACCTCTTCGCGCACAAGACAGTCTTGCAGAACGTCTCGCTGGGACAGATCAAGGCCCGCGGCCGCGACAAGGAGGAAGCCGACCGGCGCTCGCGGGAGCTCCTCGACCGGGTGGGCTTCGCCGACCAGGCGCCGAAGACCCGGCACAGCTCTCCGGGGGCCAGCAGCAGCGCGTGGCCATCGCCCGCACCCTGGCCCCTCCGGGACTCGGCGCGCGCATGCCGGCGACGCACGCGCACCGAGGGACCTGACGCGACCATGGTGAGACGGTTACGCTGCGCGGACGGTCCTTGACTGGAGGTGCAGATGCGTCGTCGCTCTGTTGCGCGGAGTCTGGCTGTCCTTGCGGTTTCGGCCGCGGTGGTGTCGGCCGGTGCCGCGGCACCGCCGTCCTCCGGACCGGCTGCGGAACCGGCAGCGAGACCGGCGGAGAAGGCACCGGTCGCCGTAGGGTACGGCGGCGCTGTGGCGAGCGTCGACGCGGACGCGTCCGCCGCGGGTATCGAGGTCCTCCGCAAGGGGGGCAACGCGGTGGACGCGGCCGTCGCCACTGCGGCGGCACTCGGCGTCACCGAGCCGTACTCGGCGGGCATCGGCGGTGGCGGCTACTTCGTCTACTACGACGCCGAGTCCCGGACGGTGCACACCATCGACGGGCGTGAGACGGCGCCCCTGACCGCCGACTCGGGGCTCTTCCTGGAGAACGGGCAGCCGATCCCGTTCGCCGACGCGGTGACCAGCGGGCTGGGTGTCGGCACCCCCGGGACGCCCGCCACCTGGCAAAGCGCGCTCGACGCCTGGGGCAGCAAGCGCATCGGGTCGCTGCTGAAGCCCGCCGAGCGGCTTGCCCGTGACGGGTTCACCGTCGACCCGACGTTTCGCTCACAGACGGAGAGCAACGAGGCGCGCTTCAGCAACTTCCCGGACACGGCCGAGCTGTTCCTGCCCGGGGGCGAGCCGCCGGTGGTCGGCTCCACCTTCAAGAACCCCGATCTGGCGCGTACGTACATGGAGTTGGGCAGCAAGGGCATCAGCGCGCTCTACCACGGCAAGCTGGCGCGGGACATCGTCGACACGGTCAACGACCCGCCCGTGGACCCGGCTTCGGGCCGCGACGCGCGCCCCGGGGAGCTGTCCCTGAAGGACCTGGCGGCGTATGAGACGAAGCGGCAGGCGCCGACGAAGACCTCGTACCGCGGTCTGAACGTCTACTCGATCGCGCCCTCGTCCGCCGGCGGCACCACGGTCGGGGAAGCGCTCAACATCCTGGAGAAGACCGACCTCTCGAGGGCCTCGGACGTCCAGTACCTGCACCGCTACATCGAGGCGAGCCGGATCGCGTTCGCGGACCGGGAGCGCTGGGTGGGCGACCCCGCCTTCGAGGACGTACCGACGAAGCAACTGCTGTCGCAGAAGTACGCCGACTCGCGGGAGTGCCTGATCCGTGCGGACGCGGTACTGACGAGCCCGCTGGCGCCGGGGAATCCGCGCAGCCCGGCGGCCTGCTCCACCGGCGGTCAGGCGGCGCCGACGACGTACGAGGGCGAGAACACCACGCATCTCACGGTCGCCGACAAGTGGGGCAACGTCGTCGCGTACACCCTCAGCATCGAGCAGACCGGCGGCAGCGGCATCACCGTCCCGGACCGCGGCTTCCTCCTCAACAACGAGCTGACGGACTTCTCCTTCAGGCCCGCGAGCCCCGACGCGCACGACCCGAACCTGCCGGGTCCGGGCAAGCGGCCGCGCTCGTCGATCTCGCCGACGATGGTGCTCGACAAGCACGGCAAGCCGGTGGTGGCCCTCGGCTCGCCGGGAGGCGCGACCATCATCACGACCGTGCTGCAGACCCTGACCGGCTTCCTCGACCGAGGCCTGCCGCTGGTCGACGCGATCGCCGCGCCACGCGCCAGCCAGCGCAACCAGACGACCACCGAGCTCGAACCGGCCCTGTGGAACAGTCCGTTGAGGGCTCGACTCGAGTCGATCGGCCACGGCTTCCGGCAGAACCCGGAGATCGGCGCGGCGACGGGCGCCCAGCGGCTGCCGAACGGGAAGTGGCTGGCGGCGGCGGAGACGGTACGACGAGGGGGCGGCTCGGCGATGGTGGTGAAACCGGCGCCTTGAGTGCCGTAAGAGTTGCGTGGCGAACGACGCGACAGGCTCGGCTCAGCCGACCTCGGTCGTGTCGGGCCCCGTGTCGGGCCCTGTGTCGGGCCCTGTGTCGGGCCCGGTGTCGCGCCGCGCCTCGGTCGCCGTGTCGGGCGTCGTGTCCGTCCGGAACACCGGCTGCCCCTCCTCGATGTCCACCACCACCCGGCTGCCCGCCGTGAGCCGGGTGTCGAGAAGCAGGCGGGAGAGCGGGTTGTCGATCTCCCGCTGGATGGTGCGGCGCAGCGGTCGGGCGCCGTACTCGGGCTCATGGCCGCGCCGGGCGAGCCAGTCGACGGCCTGATCGGTGAACGTGACCGTGATGTTCTTGGCGTGCAGTCGGTGCCGCGTCTTCTCCAGCAGCAGATCGGTGATGCGGCGCAGCTGCCCGGCGGTGAGCTGCCGGAAGACGACGAT